>DATNDC010000052.1:0-19120 GCA_035607055.1 Polyangia bacterium | reverse complement strand
CGCGCTCCTGTTCCACGCCGGCTGGCGCCCGCGCGCCGTGCTCGCCACCCGTCCCTTCAGCGACTGGCACATCGGCACCGTCGAGGGGATCGGCCACCAGGTGGGGACGATGCTCGACGTCGAGAACCCCCCGTCCGCCTCCTGGTGGGGCGAAGGCGACGAGAAGATCAGCGTCGACGGCGAGCCGTTCCCCAGCCTGTTCGGCACGGGGACGGAGGACTACTTCGGCTTCGCCTGGTCGACGCCCGAGACGTTTGCCCAGGCGTATCACGCCCAGACCCGCGCGCCCGGAGCGGGATTCGCCGGCTTCTTCTCGATGAACCGCTTCCACATTCTCGACCCCATCCCGTTCTCGCGCGCGTTGCGCTTCGACCTCGAGCTCTGGCACTGGACAGATACATCGATCGCTGCCGACGCCCTGCTCTACTGGTATGCGCGCCCGGGCGGCCACGACGACTTCCCCGCTTCGCGCCGTTGATCAGGCGTAGGGGTCTGCGGGCTGTCGCTGTGCCGGGAGTGGGGCTCGAACCCACAAGTCCCTTGCGGGACAGCGGATTTTAAGTCCGCCGCGTTTACCGTTTCGCCATCCCGGCTGGGCACGAAGCTGGGAGCTTAACGCGCTTTCGCTCCGCGACTCGTTCGTCAGCAGCGAGGACGCATCGCATAAGGCTGAGTCTGACGCGTGGTTAGCCGGCAGGCCTGGCCGGGGTCTATGGACCCCACGGTTAACCATCTTCTCTACAAGGGGAACTATTCGCACCGGAGACAAAATTCACCATCATCGGAGACTCAAGTCCCACGACTACTATCCGATTTGAACATGTGAAGGACGATACAAATGACAAAGACTCTACTTCGGCTGGCGACTCTCTCGTTGATGACTTTCGGCCTCGGCTGCGCGGCCTCGGGCCCGGCCGTGCGGACCGACCCCGAGATGGAGCTCGCACAGCAGCGCGCGGAGGACGCGGCGCTGGCGCGGCTCGCCACCTCGAGCAACCACGACATCGCCGACGCGGCGGGCACGCTGGCCCGCGAGCGCGCGACGCGCTGACTTTCCCAGAAAGCGGCGGTCGGGCCGGGGAGGCCGACCGCCGCTATTTCGCGCACGAACCCGCGCTGTTCGAGCGGCAGCAAATGATCAGATTGAGGGTGATGTCGCGGGGAAGCCGGAGACCGTCGCACATGCGCCGCGGACCTACATTGCTCCAACATTTCAGGGAATGGACTCGAGCGCATGCGCGTCGTTCGACGGGCCGCCCTGAAATCGGCCAAGCTTAAAGATGGCGAGCTTCGGTCACGTCGCGATGGGCCTTCTGACCGGCCGGCTCCACGGCGGGACCGGGGCCCGACCTGCTCGGCGGGACGCCTGGAAGCCGCTCGTGCTGTTCGCGGCGCTGGCCGTCTTGCCTGACGCGGACGTCCTCCTGGTTGCGCTCGGGGTGAAGGACGGCGGGACGTTCGGGCACCGGGGGGCGCTGCATTCGCTGTCGATGGCGCTGCTGGTCGGTCTGCTCTGCGCGCTCTGGGCGCGGCGGGCGGGCTGGCCGGTGTGGCGGACGGCGCTCGCAGGGTGCGCGGCGGTGGCCAGCCACACGTTGCTCGACCTGCTCGGCGCGGGCGGCAGGAGCCTCGAGCTGTTCTGGCCGCTGTCGTCGGCGCGGTACCACTCGCCCTGGCGGTTCCTGCCGGATTCGCCGCGGGGGATGAAGCTGCTCTCGCGGCACGGTCTCGTGGAGCTCGCCACCGAGTTCGCCCTCTTCTTGCCGATGACGATGTATTCCCTCTGGCCGCACCTGCGGGCGCGGCTCGGGCGAACGCCGCTGCCGAGCTTGCGCCTCGTCGACGCCGCGAGCGCGCCGGCCGCGCATCGCAAGGACTCTCCGAATTCCGTCGCGCACGATCCGCCCTGGCAGTCGAGCGGCTGATCCGCCCTTTGGGGGTCCCGGCGCGAAAAAGATCGGGTAACCTCGCGCCATGATCCTCGGCAAAGAACGGGAGGCGGTGCGGAACGCCACGCGCGCGATCCGGGACCTCGTGTTGCGCCCCGGTCGCGAGCTGGCGCTGGGCAGCGGCCTCGGCGGCGGCCTCGGCGCGATGGCGCTGCTGGCCGCGGCGCCCTTGCGGCACCTCCCCGAGATGGCCGCGCGCATGCCGGGTACGCTGCGCGACCTGGGCGAACGGGTGACGGCGATCCCGGGCGCGCGCCGACGGGCGCCTGCGCTGGCGTTCGCCGCGCAGGCCCTGGCGGGGAGCGTGCGCCACGGCTCGACGCTGCGCGAGCGCTACCTGAACCTGCTGGCGGCCACCATGGACGAGGAGACCTCGGCGCGCGTGCACCCGGCCTTCCTCGGCATCCTGCGTGAGCTGACCGCCGACGAGGTTCGCCTGGTCAGCCAATTCCAGCACGACGGTCCGTTCCCCCTGGTGAGCGTGGTGGCGCGCTACCGATTCGGCGGGTCGCTGTCGACGGAGCTGCGGAATTACAGCCGGCTCGGCGCCGAAGCCCGCTGCGAGCACCCCGAGCGGGTGCCGCTCTACATCGACAACCTCTGCCGGCTGGGCCTCACCGAGATTCGGCCGGTGCGCATCGCCGACGATACCCGCGGCTTCCGCGCGCTCGAGGAGAGCCCGGAGGTCAAGGCGGCGGTCGCGCGTGTGGAGGCCAACCCCCCGGCGCCGCTCAAGGAGGGCGCCAAAGACGACGACGATCGCGTGGTGGCGGACCTCCAGCGCAAGGCGCTTTACGTGACGGCGTTCGGCCGGAGGTTCTACGAGGCCTGCGAATACCGTCCCGAGCCGGGAGCACGGTAACCTCCGCCACGTTACTCCTTCATCCTCTCACGCTCATCGTCATGGATGCCGCTTCCCCTCCCCCACCGGCCGCCGAAGAGCGCGAGCCGCTCTCGCTGGGCGAGATCCGCGACGTCTGGCCATTGCTGGCCCACGGCGATCGGATCGCGGGGTTTCTCCTCCTGCCGCGCGACGAGGCGGAGGACTTCTTCTTCGGGCTGTCGGCCCGCGATCAGTCCGACCTGGTGTGCGGCATGCCGGGGCGCGAGCAGCGGTCGTGGGTGCGGCTCCTCCCTCCCGACGACGCGGCCGACCTGGTCCAGGCGGCGCCGACCGAGAAGCGCGACCAGCTCCTGGCGCTGCTCGACGAGCCGACCCGTCGCGAGGTGACCGCGCTCCTCGCCTACTCGGAGGACAACGCAGGCGGGCTCATGAACCCGCGCTACATCCGGCTGCGCCCGGAGATGACCGTCGACGAGGCGATCAGCTACGTGCGCAAACAGATGCGCGAGCAGCCGCGGACCATCTACTACGGCTACGTGCTGGACAGCGAGCAGCGCCTCCTGGGGGTGGTGTCGTTCCGCGAGCTCTTCACCGCCTCGGTGCGCACGCGCGTCGCCGAGATCATGAAGCGGCAGGTGACCACCATCCCCGAGCAGATGGACCAGGAGACGGTCAGCCACAAGTTTGCCCAGTCCCACCTGGTGGCGCTGCCGGTCGTCAGCACCGAAGGGCAGATGAAGGGGATCGTGACCGTCGACGACGTGGTCGACGTGGTCCAGGAAGAGGCCACCGAGGACATGCAGAAGATGGGCGGCGTCGAGGCCCTCGACGCGCCTTATCTCCAGATCGAGCTGCGCAAGATGATCCGCAAGCGGGTCGGCTGGCTCTCGGTGCTGTTCCTGGGCGAGATGCTGACCGCCAGCGCGATGGGGTTCTTCGAGAAGGAGATCGCGCGCGCGGTGGTGCTGGCCCTGTTCATCCCGCTCATCATTTCCAGTGGTGGGAACTCCGGCTCGCAGGCGACGACCCTGGTCATCCGGGCGATGGCGCTGGGCGAGGTCCGCCTGCGCGACTGGTTTCGGGTCATCCGGCGCGAGGTGGTGGCCGGGTGCGGGCTTGGCCTGGTGCTGGCGGCCATCGGCTTCATCCGCATCGTGACCTGGGAGGGGCTCTTTCACACCTACGGCCCGCAGTACCTGAGCGTGGCGACCACCGTGGCCTGCAGCCTGGTGGGCGTCGTCCTCTGGGGAACGATGGCCGGCTCGATGCTGCCGTTCGTGCTGCGCCGCTTCGGGTTCGACCCCGCCAGCGCCTCGGCGCCGTTCGTGGCCACCTTGGTCGACGTGAGCGGGCTGGTCATCTACTTCACGGTGGCCGCCATCGTCCTGCGGGGGAGATTGCTCTGACGCTGCTGGGCCGCCGCGGCGTCGCCGCGTCGCCCGGATACGCTTGCGCCGGGCTGCTGGCGGTCGCGCTCGCCGCCGCTTCGTGTGGCCCAGGTGGGGAAACGCCGGAGACGCCGGAGCCGCCCCGTCAGATCCGGGCCGACGAGCTGGTCAACACCGGCTGCCCGCCGCTCCCCCCCATCTCCGGGTTCGTGGGGCGGGCCGACGGCGCGCTGCTGCTCGACGGCATCACCGCCTGGCGCGCCACGGGGACCAACCTCTATTACCTGCAGCAGCTCCTCTCCTATGCGCAGCAGGAGCAAGATCCGCAGGCGCTGGAGGCCGTCCGCGAGGTGCTGGACGACCTGGTCTGCCTCTCGCTGCCGGTGGCGCGCATCTGGGGGTTCAACGACTCGAAGGACACCTCGTCGATCCGCCGCAGCCCCTGGGAAGGGTTCCGCGAGGAGGGACTGCGCGGGCTCGACCAGGCGGTCTGGGAGGCCAAGCGGCGCGGCATCCGCCTCATCGTGCCGCTGGTCAACAACTGGGGCGAGTACGGCGGCCTGCCCGCCTACGCCGCCTGGGCCAGCCAGCTCTACGGCAGCCCGGTCGATCGCGACGACTTCTTCCGCGACGCCCAGATGAAGCAGTGGTGGAAGGATTACGCCTTCATGCTGGTGAATCGGGTGAACACCTTCACCGGGATTCGCTACGGCGACGAGCCTGCCATCCTCGCCTGGGAGATCGGCAACGAGCTGCGGTGTCCGAGCTGCGTCGGGACGACCCGCTTGCCCGACACCATCGCCGAGCTGGCGAGCTTCCTCAAGCAGATCGCCCCCAAGCAGCTGGTGGCGGACGGAGGCGACGGGTTTGACGACGATCCCACGCCCTATGCCGGGCTCAGCAACTACTACGCCGTGCGGGGCGACGACGGCTGCAGCTTCTCGAAGCTCTCGCGCATCGACGCGCTCGACATGCTCTCGTACCACTTCTACCCGCGCAACTACGGCTTCTCGACCGCGCGCGACGCCGAGCTCTGGATCGATCGCCACCAGGACCTGGCCATGGTCACCGGAAAGATCGCCTACCTCGGCGAGTGTGGCTTCGCGGCGCCCGACGTCGAGCGGGCCCAGAACTACGACGACTGGTTGCGGCGGCTGTTCGCGTTGTCGGGCGGCCAGCTTGGGCTGTTTTGGCAGCTCTCGCCGGCCGGCCGGGTGAACAACGACGGCTACGCCATCTACTCACGCCGCGACAACGCGACCGCCTGGATCCTCGCCCGCTGGGGTAAGGCAATTCATTGAGGTTCGGGACCCTCGAGGGTCCCGCGCCCCCCGCGATGGGCTCGGGCCGGCGAAGCCGTCCCTCCCCCACGCGTTTCGTTCGGGACCCAACGGGTTCCGCGCTCGTCGAGTCCGCTCAGGTCGCGCGCGTGATGCGGCGGTGCGTGGCCAGGCGGTAGATGCCGAGCAGGACCAGCGCGCCGATGATCGAGGCCACGATGCCGGGACCGCTGCCGGGATCGCGATACCAGCCGACGGCGCGCCCGAGAAACCCAGCGATGAGCGAACCGGCGACGCCGAGCAACATCGTGACGATGACGCCCCCGGGGTCCTTCCCCGGCATGATGAGCTTCGCGAGCGCACCGACCACCAAACCGACGATGAGCGTCCAGATGATGTGCATGACGACTCCTCCTTCCTCGAACTTGAGGTCGGCGGGAATCGATGCAAGTGGTCAAGGCCCGTGGGGTTTTTGCTGATTGGGCTTCCCCGGACCGAGCGCCGGCCCGATCGGGTGTTTCTCCTAAGCTCGCGCTTGAGCCTGGCGCGCGCGACGCCAACATCGAAGACATGGGGATGCGTCTCTCGGTGGCGATCGGTCTCGCCTGGACGCTGGCGATGAGCGGGCGCGTGTACGCTCAAAGCCCGACCGGCGCGCAGAGCCCGACCGAGAAAAAGGCGGACAACCCCGACGCGGCCCCGCCGCTTCTGGAGAGCCCCAGGAACGCGCCGCCGGCTCAGCCGGCCGGCGAGGTTCCCGGGCCGCCGCCGCGCGCGCTCGATTCGAAGCGGACGCCGATGCCCGACCGGCTGCAGCTCGACCACTGGGGCCAGTACTATCCGCAGGCGCCTCCCACGCCGCCGATCCCCGACAGCGGCGGCGCCAGCGGCGGCGGCGCCAAGCGGGTGAACACCATCATCAAGAAGGCGGCGACGGGCGGCGCCCCGCCCGACCTGCCACGAGACAGCGTGACGCGCACGCCGGAGGATCAACTCGCGCCGCCGTCCCCGCCGGCGACGCAATCACCCTAGCGGCCGCTGATCGGAGGAAGCCCGTCAGACCTCGAGCAGCAGGCGCTCGGGATCCTCGACGCACTCCTTGACGCGGACCAGGAACTGCACGGCTTCGCGGCCGTCGACCAGCCGGTGGTCGTACGAGAGCGCGACGTACATCATCGGCCGCACGACCACCGCGTCCCCCACGACGACCGGCCGCTTCTGGATGGCGTGCAGCCCGAGGATCCCGCTCTGCGGCGGGTTGAGGATCGGCGTCGAGAGCAGCGAACCGTAGACGCCGCCGTTGGAGATGGTGAAGGTCCCTCCCTCGAGTTCCTTGAGCGCGAGCTTGTTGTCGCGCGCGCGGGCGGCCAGATCGGCGATCGCCGCTTCGACCTCGGCGAACGAGAGCCGATCCGCGTCGCGCACCACCGGCACCACCAACCCTTTGCCGCCGCCGACGGCGACGCCGAGATCGTAGTGGTCCTTGTAGACGATGTCGGTGCCGCGGATCTCGGCGTTGACGCCGGGGAAGACCTTGAGCGCCTCGATTGACGCCTTCACGAAGAACGACATGAAGCCGAGCTTGATGCCGTGCTGCTTGACGAACCGTTCCTGGAGCCGCTCGCGCAGCCCGAGGACGGTCGACATGTCGATCTCGTTGAAGGTCGTCAGGATGGCGGCGGCCTGCTGCGCTTCGACCAACCGGCGCGCGACGGTCTTGCGCAACGGAGACATCGGCACCACGCGCTCGCGCGCGCCCTCGATGGTCGGTGCGGGCGGCGGGCGGACCGCCGGCGGCGCCTCGAGGGGTGAAGGAGGGGGCGCCGGTGCCGGCGCGGGCGCCCGCGTCTGCTCCTCGAGCGCCCGCGTGACGTCCTGCTTCGAGATGCGGCCGCCGCGGCCGCTCCCCTTGACTTCCTCGACGGCGAGTCCGCTGTCGGCCAGCGCGCGCCGCGCCGAGGGCGCCGCCCGCACCGGGGCTTCGGCCGCCGGCCGGCCGTTGCCGTCGCCCTTGCGCCCGTTCGCCTTGGCGGGCGCCGCGGCCTGCGTGGCCCCTTGCTCGATCTCGGCGATCACCTCGCCGACGGCGACGGTCTCGCCCGCCTGGCGCAAGATCTTGCGGAGCACGCCGGCGCCGGGCGAGGGGAGCTCGACGGTCGCCTTCTCGCTCTCCACCTCGACGAGCGGCTCGTCGACCGAGACCTGGTCCCCCTCGGCGTGCTTCCAGGCGCCGAGCGTCGCCTCGCGGACCGATTCACCCAGCGCCGGTACCCGCAGCTCCATCGCCATCAGCTCGCTCCTTTTCCGAACGCTTCCGTCACCAGCCGCGTCTGCTCGCGCGAGTGGCGCTTGGCCGAGCCGGTCGCCGGGCTGGCCGACAGCGGCCGCGTGACGGCCGACCAGGGGAACGACCCCGCCAAGAGCGGCGGCAGCTCACGGTTCATGTAGGCCCAGGCCCCCATGTTCTTCGGCTCTTCCTGCACCCAGACGACCGGCGTCCCCTCGGCGAACCCCGACAGCGTCTCGAGCAGCTCGTCCTTGTAGAGCGGGAAGAGCTGCTCGATCCGGACGATCGCCACGTCGTCGTACTTGTGCGCCTCGCGCGCCGCGAGGAGGTCGTAGTAGACCTTGCCCGTGCAGAGCAGCACGCGCTTGACGCGCGCCGGGTCCTTCACCGTCGGGTCGGGGATGATGTGCTGGAAGCCGCCCTCGGTGAACGCCGACAGCGGCGAGGTCGCCGCCGGATGCCGCAGGAGGCTCTTGGGCGACATGATGATGAGCGGCTTGCGGTAGGGACGCAGCACCTGCCGCCGGAGCGCGTGGAAGTACTGCGCCGGCGTGGTCAGGTCGCAGACCTGCATGTTGTCGTTCACGCAGAGGTTGAGGAAGCGATCGAGGCGCGCGTTGGAGTGCTCGGGCCCCTGCCCTTCCATCCCGTGGGGCAGCAGCATCACCAGGCCGCTCACCCGGTGCCACTTGGCCTCCGACGAGCTGATGAACTGGTCGATGATCACCTGCGCGGCGTTCACGAAGTCGCCGAACTGCGCCTCCCAGATGGTGAGGCCGTCGGGCATGTCGAGGCTGTAGCCGTAATCGAACCCCAGCACGCCCGCCTCGGTGAGCGGGCTGTCGCGCACCTCGAACACGCCTTGCTTCGCCGAGACGTGCTCGAGCGGCGTGTAAGTGTGCCCGTCCTCGTAGTCGTACATGACGGCGTGGCGGTGGCTGAACGTCCCGCGGCAGGAGTCCTGCCCCGACAGGCGCACCCGCGTCCCCTGCGCCAGCAGCGTCCCGAACGCCAGCGCCTCGCCCATCCCCCAGTCGGCCGGCTTCTCGCCGGCGCCCATCTGCGCGCGCGACTCGACGATCAGCTTGTGGAGCTTGGGGTGGACGTGGAAATCGGGCGGCGTGGTGGTGAGCGCGCGCGTGACCTCCTGGATCGCCGCCGTCGTCACGTTGGTCGGCACCTCGGGGACGTTGCTGTCGGGGCCGCCTTTGACCTTGGCCCAGGCGCCGGCGAAGGTGCTGGGGCGGGGCGGCGTCTCCAGCTTGGTCGCCACCTCGAGCTCGCCCTCCAGCTCTTTCCGCTTGGCGGCGGCGATGGCGTCCGTCTCCTCGACGGTGATGGGCGGGCCACCGCCCGGCGGCGGATTGGCGCCGTCGTAGGCGAGGTAGGCCATCCGGATCGACGGCTTGGCGGCGATGGTCCGGTACATGACCGGCTGGGTGTACGACGGCTCGTCGCCCTCGTTGTGCCCGAGCTTCCGGTAGCACCACAGCTCGATGATGGCGTCGCGGTGGAAGCGCTGGCGAAAGTCGACCGCCAGATCGACCACCTGGCAGACCGCTTCTGGGTCCTCGCCGTTGACGTGGAAGATGGGGATCTGCAGCATGCGCGCCACGTCGGTGGCGTAGGTGGTCGACTTGCCGCTCGACGGCGAGGTGGTGAACCCGACCTGGTTGTTCACCACGATGTGCACGGTGCCGCCCACGGTGTAGCCGGGGAGCTCGGACATGTTGAGCGACTCGGCGATGATCCCCTGCCCGGCGAACGCGGCGTCGCCGTGGATCAGGATCGGCAGCGCGCGCGAGCGGGTGGTGTCACCGAGGCGATCCTGCTTGGCGCGCACGCGCCCCTGCACGACGGTGTTCACCCACTCGAGGTGGCTCGGGTTGAAGGTGAGCGAGAGGTGGACGCGGTGCTCGTCGCTCCCCTCGCCGAACACGCGGTCGATGGAGAAGCCGAGGTGGTACTTCACGTCGCCGCCGCCGTCACTGAGGTCGGCCTTCTCGTCCAGCTTGTCCTGGAACTCGGCGAAGATCTGCGAGGCCGGCTTCTTGAGCACGTTGGCCAGCACGTTGAGCCGACCGCGGTGCGCCATCCCGATCACGATCTCGCCGACGCTCGAGCGCGCGGCCCGCTCGACCAGCCGCTCGAGCAGCGGGATGAGGCTCTCGGCTCCCTCGAGCGAGAAGCGCTTCGACCCCAGGAACTTGTTCTGCAGGAACTGCTCGAACACCTCGGCGCCGATCACCTGCTGGAAGATCCGGATCCGGTCCTCGCGCGTGAGCGGCAGACGGTTGCGCGTGCTCTCCATCCGGCTTTGCAGCCAGGCCTGCAGCTCGAGATCGTGCAGGTGCGAAGTCTGCACGCCGATCTTGCGGCAGTAGGTCTCGCGCAGCTGGGCGACCAGATCACGCAGCGTCTTGCGGGTGGGCCCCGCCACGTTCTCGCTGCTGAAGACCAGGTCGAGGTCCTCCTCCGTGAGGCCGAAGTCCTGGAGCGCGATGTGCGGGCTCGGGCGGGTGGTCAGCCCCAGCGGATCGAGATCGGCGAAGAGGTGCCCCATCTCCCGATATCCCTCGACGAGGCGCTGGACGCGCTCCGACAGGAGGCGCATCGAGATGCGGCTCTGGATCGCACCGGGCGCCGAGGCGGGTGGACCGTCGAGCGCGGCAGGGGTCGCGGCGCGACCGGCGAAGATGCTGCGCGGAAACGCCGTCGGGGGGAGCAGCGCCGCCGGGCCGGCGCCGTTGCGCCCGCCGCCTCCTTCCAGCGCCGCGAACGTGCGCCGCCATTCGGGATCGACGCTGGCCGGGTCGCGGAGGTACTTGAAGTAGAGCTCTTCCGCGAAACCGAGGTTGTCCAGCGCGAGCGCGTCGATCTCCGGCGACTGGCCGGTCACCTGCCCGGGCTCGCCAGCCGTCTCGTGATTCTTGGATCCAGCAGGCTCGACCATATCGACCCCGGCGCGCGCGGCACCGGCACCGTTGACCTCTAGCTCGAGCATATTCGGCATCGCGACCTACTCAGACTCATGCGCCATCGGATGGAAAGGGCGCATAAGTGTACGTTATTGTTGGGGGGCCGGGAGAGTGAAAAAGAACGTCGTCCCCGCTCTCTTTAAATGATTCCCCTCCGGGTCGCTGCCGCCCTCCGGGTCGCTGCCGTTCCCCTGCAGATTGGCGCCGATCCCCTCCGGATTGCCGCCGGTTCCCTCTGCTCTGGGCAGCGCCGTCGGGCTCTCGACCCAGATTCGCCCCCCGTGCGCCTCGACGATGCCGCGCGCTATCGAGAGGCCGAGGCCGATCCCCTCCCGGTTGCGCCGGCGCGCCTGGTAGTAACGGTCGAAGACGTAGGGGAGCTCCTCGGTCGAGATCCCCGGACCGTCGTCCGCGACGGCGAATCGGACCATCGCGCCGTCGGGCTCGGCGCGCAGCGCGACCGTTCCCCCCTCGGGCGTGAACTTCACCGCGTTCCCGACCACGTTGGAGAAGAGCTGGATGACCCTGTCGTGATCGCAGGAGATGCGCAGCTCGCCGTCCTCGGGCGTGGTGACGTCGACGAGCTTGATCGACTTGGCCGCCGCCAGCGGCTCGAGCGCCTCCAGCACCTCGGTGAGGAGCACCTTTGCCTCGCGGGGGTGCGAGCTCACCGACAGGCGGCCCGCCTGGATGGCCGCGAAGTCGAGCAGATCGCGGATGAGCCGGTTCATCCGGTTGCCGGCCCGCTCGATCGCCTCGACCTGGCGGCGCGCGCGCCCCTCCTTGCCCGGCGCGTCCGGCGGCAGCGAGCTCTTGAGCAGCAGGGCGCTCGAGGCCAGCACGACCCCCAGCGGGTTGCGCAGGTCGTGCGAGACGATCGCCAGCAGATCCTCCCGCGCCCGCACCGACTCCTGCGCCTCGGCCAGGAGGCGCACGTTGTCGATGGCGATCGACGCCCGGCGGCCCAGCTCCTGCGCGGCGCCGAGATCGGAGGCGCCGTAGCGCCGCGCCTCGCCCAGCGCCGAGAGCACCAGCGCCCCCACCGATTGCCCGCGCTGATCGAGCGGCACCACCATGGACGACCGGCCCGGCTCGTTCTCCAGGAGCGGCTGGCGGCTCCCGAGCACGGCCGTCGCCAGCCGCAGGCAGTCGCGGCGGCCGCGGTCGACCGCTTCGACGTCGGAGGCGCCGGGCCCCACGGCGCCGGCGAAGGCCATCAGACGCGGGTCGCCGTTCCCCTTGCGCAGGACCACCGCGCAGCGATCGGCGACGGTGCGCGCCGCCAGCGCGGCCAGCTCCTCGAGCGCGGTCGACAGATCCATCGACGAGGCGAGCGCCGTGCTGGCGTCGCCCAGAAAGCGCTGCCACTCGCGATCGCGCCGCTCGTCGGTCACGTCGCGCATCACGATGACCACGCGCTCGGCCCCGCCGCGGGCGGCCACCACCGGCGCCGCCTTCAGCGAGACCCAGCGATCGCCGCCGTCCTGGCCAATCGGCCGGTAGCGCAGGATCCGCTCCTCCCCGGGCGCGGCTGGATCGACGCGCGAGATCTCCTCGGGGGCGATCGGCCGTCCGCTCTCGTCCCACATCCGGAACCGCGCGAAGATCTCGGCCGGCGAGGCGCGCAGGTCGGGAAGGCCGACCGCGCGGGCGATCGCTTCGTTGGCGTAGACGAGGCGCCCGGCGGCGTCGCGCACGGTGATGCCGTCCGGGAGCGCGCGCAACACCGTCTCCAGCTCCTCGCGCGAGCGATCGAGCGCCTCCAGCGCGGTGGCCTGCGCCTCCATCCGGTGCAGCACCAGGCAGATCTGATGGCCGAGCGCGGTCATGAGCTGCAGCGTCCCCTCCTCGGCCGGCCGGACTCGGCGCGCGAAGAGCTCGATCACCGCGGGGACGGCGTCACGCTGGCGGACCGGGAAGGCCGCGGCGGACTTCAGGCCGGCCGCCACGGCCAGCCTCACCCGGGGGCTCGGATCGTCAGCGGCGAGCTGCTCGACCCAGACGGACTCGCGCCCGGCCGCGGCGGCGCCGGCAGGGTCCTGGCCCGGCTTGAGCAGAGCGGCGCGCGACGCCTCGACCACCGGCGTCCGGAGGACGGCCTCGTCGGCCCAGATGGCCCGACACTGCAACGACGAACGCGCGGTCGGCGTGTCCGGCGTGACCACCCAGTAGATCGCCAGCGCCCACTCGAGCTCGGTGGCGACTGCCTGGAGGATCTCCGCCATCGCGTCGTCGAGCGAGGCGGCCTCGATCAGCGCGCGCGACGCGGCCTGTTGGACGGACAACCGGCGCGCGTCGTCGGCTTGGAGACGCCTGGTCATCGGCGCCAATATTAACGACGAAAACCGTAGATGCTCTCGCCGGCCCTACGAATTTCGCGCAGAGGCGCGCCGGCGCCGGCCGTCGCCCGGCAGCTGACGCTCGACCCGCGGCGGGCGGCGCGACTTCCGCCCCGCCCGCCCGGGAGCGAGACTAGACCACCGCGTCTTTGGCGGCCTTGACCGGGCGCGCGCGCACGATCTTGCGGGCAGGCTTGGCCTTGAAGACCGTCGGCTCCTTGGTGAAGGGGTTGATCCCCTTGCGTTCCTTGGTGGCCGGCTTCTTGATGACCACGAACTTCGCGAATCCAGGAACCAGGAAGGTTCCGGACTTCTTGAGCTCCTTGTAGCCGATGGTGGCGAGCGACTCGAGGACGCCCTTCACATCTTTGCGGGAGAGCTTCCCGTCGTTCTCTTCGGCCAGCTTGGAAATGAGGTCGGACTTCGACAGCGGCTTGCCCATTCGATCGATCTCCTCTCGTGCGTTACCGGCCGAGGCCGGGAAAAGTTCGGGCATTGTGGGTGAAACCCGACGAAGTTGGAAGAAGAAAAGCTCTCGCCACCGCTTCGATCAAGCCATTTCCGGGGACCATCGGATAGCAACCATCAGGAGGATAGGGCCTTCGATCAGGGTCCTTGGACCTTGATCGGATAGCCCAGGAGCCCGCGGGCCTCGGCGGCGTCGTAGAGGCGCAAGGAGAGCGTCTCGTCGTGGTCGGTGTACGCCCGCGTGTGGAGCGGCAGGAATCCCGCGGCCAGGACGGTCAGATCGAGCGGGCCGGAGCCGCGCGGCCGGTGGATCTCCAGCGGGGCGACTCCCAGGTCCTTGCGTCCCCAGAAGACGTGCGCCTCCCGGCCCGCGTCGGCGACGAGCTTGATGGTCACCTCGGGACCGCCCGTCGCCGGGGCCGTCCGCTCGGGCGCCTCGTCGTCGAGGGGCAGATCCGCGGCTGCCGGCGCGGCAGCGGACGACGGCTCCGAGGCGGGCGCGACCGGCGCGCGGGGCGGCGCCCCGCAGCCCGCGGCGAACGCGAGGAGCAGCGTCGCCGGCGCCCACCACGACGAGCGGGTCACGGCGCGTCGCCCCCCGCCCGGCTGTCGGGCGCCGTCGAGGCGGTCGGGATCCGAGACGACACGTACTCGACGCCCGGCTTGCGGACGTAGCCGGCGATCGGCTTCTGCAGCGTCCCCTTGATCGTCCCCGGGAGCACGTTGACCGGCAGGGGCGGATCGAGCTCGTAGTAGTACCCGCGGCTCGGCAGCCGCATCTCGAACACTTCATCCTTCGAATAGAACGTCCGGCGGAAGCCGAGGGGGATGGAGCCGGTGACCCGCATGTGGCGGTGGCGGAGCACGAAGCTGAAGAGGCGCATGGCCTGCTGGTTGTAGAGGCGATGGCAGCCGTGCGAGAAGCGCCCGCGCAGCGACATGTAATCGAACGAGCCGTGGGTGCGGATCCCGTTGTCGAAGAACGTCGGGCCGTCGGGGCCGCGGCGCATCTCCTCGTGGATGGCGGCGGCCAGGCCGTAGGCCGAGAGGAACCCGGGGCCCGTCTCGTCGTAGTTGGTCACGCGCTGATAGATGCCGTTCACGCGTTTCTCTTTGACGAACGAAGAGAGCGGCGAGGACGCCGGCGGGATCCAGACCGGCGCGGCGACGATGTGGTGCCAGACGCGCGGCCCCACGTCGGACCCTTTGTAGCGGTAGTACTCCTGCCCGTCGGAGGCGAGCTCGGCGCGCCAGCCGCCGACCGTGGTCCGCCAGCGCACGAGCGGCACCTTCTCGCCGCGCCACTTCACGTAGAGCGTGAAGGTGGGGAAGTGCTCGCGCGGCTGCGGCAGGCGCTGCCCCTTGGCGTCGAAGGGAAAGTCGTACCAGAGGTCGCCCCGATCGATCTCGACGGAGAGGTCCATCGCCGGCCCGTAGTACTCGGGCGCGGGCGGCAGCCGGGCCGCCACCTTGAGCCAGGCGAAGTCGGCGCGGCCATGGCGGCGGAAGAAGGCCACCGCGTCCTCGGGCGTCTCGATCCCCAGCGCCAGCAGCGTCGCCTCGAGCGACGGCGTCGCCAGGTCGGGGACGTGGTGGCGCGCGCCGTCGGCGCCGAGATAGGTCGGACCGCCGAGCGCGCCGCCCGGACGATCGTCGTCGGAGACGCTGCCGTCCTCCAGATAGCCCGCGGCGTGCATGGCGCGCTCGGTGAGGACGCGGCGGAGCGCCAGCAGGTCATTCTCCAGCGGCAGCCGCGCCAGCGCCTCCAGCGTCCCGCCCCGGATGTCCGCCTGGTCCATGACCGCCTGCTTCTGCTGAAACGAGAGCATCGCGGTCCGCATCGCCGTGTCGTAGCTGCCGCTCTTGTGCTTGGCCGGATCGAGCAGCCCCTCGCAGGCGAGCCGCTTCTCCGCCTCGGCGAACGCGGCCCGCTCGGCCACGAACCGCTCGCGCTCCTTGACGTCCTTGGCGGTCTTGGGATCGGCGGCGGCGAGCGCCTCCAGCGTCGCCGCGCCCGCGGCCGCCCGCGCCGCCTCGAGCCGCGCCGCGCGCGCCGCCTGCTTGCCGAGCTCCTTGGCCTCGGTCGAGGCACCCCAGGTCCGGATCTCGTCGACGGCGAGCAGCTTTTCTGGATCGAACGCCTCGCTACAATCGCGGCGCGCGTCCTCGAGGAAACGGCGGCGCAGCACCGACAGCGAGGGCGGAATGCCGTAGAGCTCGAGGTAGTTCCGCTCGCCCGGCGCGAGCGGCTGCCCGTCGCCGTCGCTGCGATCGGACGCCAGCCCGGTGTAGATCGCGTGGTACGGGTTGGTGAGCACCGTCCCCTTGGGCCCCGGGTGATCGTCGAGCACCGACGGCACCCAAGCGTCCGACAGATCGACGACGGTGAGACCACGCGCGCGCGCCGTCTCGACGTCGACGGTGCGCTCGGCGCCCGCGACCACCTGAATCGCGCGTCGCTCGGGCGCCAGATCGGACGCGGCCGGCAGGGTGTCCGCGGCGGCGAGCGTGGCGCGCGGCTTGGGCGGCGCGGGCGCTGTACGCTTGACGGGCACAGCAGGCGCCGAGGGTGGCGCGGGCGCCGTTGGTGTCGGACGGCATCCGACCGTGACGGCGATCAGCGCCGCGCGGAGCACCCGCATGAATCGCGGCCCGTGCGTGGAACGACGGATACTTCTGGAATTTCCGGTCATAGAACGAACTGTCCGTCGAGGACGGTTCGTGCCTACTATACGCGGCATGAAAAGGACACTTCTCACCACGTTAGCGGCCGCGCTTCTGTTGGTCGTGATTGGGCAGACTGCCCGGGCGACGGAGGTCGGCTACTCCCGGAAGTTCGGGCTCGGCGTCGTGATCGGCGATCCCACCGGCCTGTCGGCCAAGCTCTGGGTGGCGCCGACCAACGCGCTCGACTTCGGGTTCGGCTTCTGGAGCGGCGTCAACGGCGACTGCTTCGTCGACAACAACAACCAGACGGTCTGCGCCAATGCCGGCGTCCACAACGGCACGTTCAACCTCGATTACCTGTGGCAGTCGAACATCATCCGCGGCTCGGCTCAGCTCGACTGGTACGTGGGCGGCGGCGGCCGGCTCATCTGGTGGGGCGGCTGCCAGAGCAACTGCGTGGCGGTGGCGGCCCGTGCCCCCATCGGCCTCTCTCTGATGTTCCAGAACCCGAGCTTTCTCGAGGTCTTCTTCGAGCTGGCCCCCTCGTTCTGGATCGTTCCCGACCTCGGCTTCGGCATCGAAGGCGGCATCGGCGTCCGGTTTTATTTCTGACCTCCGCCCTCTCTCGCCGCCCGTCGCACGCGCTCCGCCGCTCCGCTCGGCCTTCCGGCGGAGGCGGACGGGGGCGGGTATCTTCCCGCCCTCCGCCGAGTCGGTATCGTCGGCCGGAACGACAGAGCCGGCCTCCTGAGCTCCGGGCGGGAAGATACCCGCCCCCGCCCGCACCTCTGGTCGAGCCTCGACTCCGCTCCGGCTCAGATCCCTATCTGATCCGGGCTCGTTGATCGCAGGCGGGCTTTGCCCGCCGGAGACTTGTCTGCCGAGCAGGATCCGGGCGCGGCTCTCGTCGCGTCGGGGTGGGCCCGCGGGAGGGGACCGTCTTCGGTCCCCTTTCGCGAAGCGGAGGGCGAAGCCCGTAGCGACGATCAGTCGTCGTAAGTTTCGAGCTCGGCGAGGTCGATCTCGCCGGTGCGCTCGGAGGGGACGGGCTGCGGAATGCTGCCGACCTCGTCGACGACGACGGGGGTCCCCTCGGAGGCGGGCGCGGCTTCGGCCTCCATCTCCACCGCGGCGGCGGGAGGCGGCTCGACGACACCCCCCTGGGCCTTGGCCTTCCAACGAGCGAGCGCGCGATCCAGCTCTTCGTACGGAATCATGGTGGTCAGTGTATCAGCTTCTTGTAGCGGATCCGATGCGGTTGATCGGCCGCCGCGCCCAGGCGCCGCCTTCTGTCGGCCTCGTAGTCCTGGTAGTTGCCCTCGAACCAGACCACCTGACTGTCCCCCTCGAAAGCGAGGATGTGGGTGGCGATGCGGTCGAGGAACCAGCGGTCGTGGCTGGTCACCACCACGCAACCGGGGAAGGCCAGCAGCGCGTCTTCGAGCGCCCGCAACGTGTCGACATCGAGGTCGTTGGTCGGCTCGTCGAGCATGAGCACGTTCCCCCCCGAACGCAGCACCTTGGCCAGGTGGACGCGGTTGCGCTCGCCGCCCGACAGATCCTTGACCCGCTTCTGCTGATCGGTCCCCTTGAAGTTGAACCCGGCCACGTAGGCGCGGGCCGGGACCTTGCGCTTGCCGATCTCCAGGTATTCCGCCCCCTGCGCGATTTCGTCGAAGGCCGTCTTGGCGCCGTCGAGCGTGTCGCGGCTCTGGTCGACGTAGGCCAGCTTGACGGTCTCGCCGATCCGCAGCGTGCCGCCGTCAGGCTTCTCCTGCCCGGTGATCATACGAAACAGCGTGGTCTTGCCGGCCCCGTTGGCGCCGATGACGCCGACGATCCCGCCGCGCGGCAGGTTGAAGTTGAGATCTTCGATGAGGACGTTGTCGCCGAACGCCTTGCGCAGGTGCTCGGCCTTGACCACCACGTCGCCCAGCCGCGGCCCCGGCGGGATGGAGATCTCGATGGTCTCCTCGCGCTTCTGCTGCTCCTCGGCCAACAGATCTTCGTAGGCCGCCAGGCGGGCCTTCGACTTGGCCTGGCGGGCGCGGGGCGAGGCGCGTACCCACTCGAGCTCGCGGGCCAGCGTCCGCTGCCGCGCCGATTCGGTCTTCTCTTCCGACTCGAGCCGCTTCCGCTTCTGGTCGAGCCAGGAGGAGTAGTTCCCCTCCCAGGGGATGCCCGCGCCGCGGTCGAGCTCGAGGATCCAGCCGGCGACGTTGTCCAGGAAGTAGCGATCGTGCGTGACCGCCACGATCGTCCCCGGAAACTCGTGCAGGTGGTGCTCCAGCCAGGCGACGCTTTCGGCGTCGAGGTGGTTGGTCGGCTCGTCGAGCAGCAACATGTCCGGCCGTTCGAGCAGCACGCGGCAGAGCGCCACGCGCCGCCGCTCGCCGCCCGAGAGCTTGTCGACCGCGGCCTCGGGGGGCGGCAGTCGGAGCGCGTCCATCGCGATCTCCAGCGTGCGGTCGAGGTCCCAGCCGTTGGCCGCCTCGATGGCGTCCTGCAGCTTCCCCTGCTCCTCGAGCAGCTTCTCCATCGCTTGGGGCGACATGTCTTCACCCAGCTTGGCGTTCACCTCGTCGAACCGCTTGAGCAGCTTCTTGGTGTTCGCCACCGCCTCCTCGACGTTCCCCAGCACGTTCTTGCTGGCGTCGAGCTGCGGCTCCTGCGGCAGGTAGCCGATCCGGATCCCGTCGGCGGGTTTGGCGTCGCCAAAAAAATCCTTGTCGACGCCGGCCATGATCCGCAACAGCGTCGACTTCCCCGACCCGTTCGATCCGAGCACGCCGATCTTCGCGCCCGGGTAGAACGACAGAAAGATCCCTTTCAACACCTCCTTGTTCGGTGGGTGGACCCGCCGGAGGTTCTGCATCGTGTAGATGTACTGGTGCGCCATGGCGGCGCGGAGTGTAGCAGG
>DATNDC010000154.1:0-13413 GCA_035607055.1 Polyangia bacterium | reverse complement strand
TGCTGAACGTCAACTACATTCACCCGGAGGCGTCAATTACATCGCCCCATTCGCCTCTGGGGTAATTGTCGTCGGGTGATTTGTAGTTGTCGTAGTTGTCGCTGGGGTGGCGTCACCTCTCTTGCGGGCGGCTTCGTCGCGGAAGCTGGGGCCGGTCATTTCGAGGATGACGGCGTGGTGGATGAGGCGGTCGATGGCGGCGGCGGTGGTCATGGGGTCCTTGAAGATGCGGATCCAGTCGCTGAAGACGAGGTTGCTGGTGATGAGGACGCTCTTGCGTTCGTACCGCTCGGCCAGGAAGGTGAAGAGCACCTCCATCTCGTCGCGGCTCTGCTGGACGTAGCCGATGTCGTCGAGGATGACGGCGTGGTACGTGTCGAGCGAGGCGAGCTCGCGTTCGAGACGCAGGTCGCGCTTGGCGGCGAGGAGCCGCTGGACGAGGGCGAAGGTCGGCGTGAAGAGCACCCGATAGCCGCGCCGGACAAGCTCATGGCCGATGGCGGCGACGACGTGGGTCTTGCCTCGGCCGGGCAGCCCGAAGACGAGGAGATTCTCGCCGCGCTCGACGAACCCGCCGTCGCACAGGGTGGCGAGCTGCTTGGTCACTTTGTTCGGTACACGCGCCCGGTCGAGCGTCGCCAGCGTTTTCTCCGACGGCAGATCGGAGTCGCGCAGGGCGCGGTCGATGCGACGGACGCGGCGCTCTTCGACCTCGAGCTCGGCGAGATGCTGGAGGTACTGGCCGAACGTCCAGCCCTCGCGTGTGGCCTTCGTCGCGATCTCCTCGGAGTAGCGCGCGAACGCCGGCAGCTTGAGGGCACGCAGGAGGACCAGGAGCGCGTCGAGGGCGCTCGGCTTGCCGGCCGTGGCGGCGAGGGCGGTCATGACGCCACCTCGGCGAGGAGCGAGTCGTACGCGGCGAGGTCCACGGCCGGCGTCTCGAGCGCGGGTACGGCCGCCGACGACGAGGGCGGCGCGCACCGAGCCTTGATCGCGTCCGCGGTGACGGACGCGCCCTCGGCGAGCAGCGCCGCGAGCGCCCGCTCGACGTCATCCTCGATGGTGCTCGCGGCCAGGTGCAGGACGCGCAGGTACTCGACGTCGGCCTTGATCCCGCGGTGCGCGGCACAGATCGCGTCGTAGGCCCGCCGGAAGGTCACCGTCGGAAACAACTCGTCGCGATACACGTAGCGAGCGAAGGCGCCGGGCTTGCGGACGAGAGACCAGATCACGTGGCGGTAATCGATGCGCGCCGCTCCGTTGCGGAGACGGTCGCACGCGAGCTCGAGCTTGTCCGCGTAGTAGACCTCGACCCGGTGCTCGAAGAGGCGCACCCGCACCCGCTCGCCGATCAGGCGCGACGGTACCGAGTACGCGCACGACTTGACCCGGATCGTGCTCGTGCCGGCGACGGGCACGACGATCTCGACGTACTCGGGCAGGCGGTCGACGACGAGCGGGCGCATCGCCTCGATGTCCTCGGCCACGCGCGGGCCGCGGGCGGTGTTTGCCTTGCGCGCGACGCCGGTGACGAACCGCTCGTACTCCGCCTGGTCGGAGAAGTCACGGCTGGCGCGCACGAGCAGCGCTTGCTCGAGTCGCTGCTTGAGCGCGCGGTGCCCCGCCTCGACGTCGCCATTCTGCTCCTTCGCACCGACCGCCGTCGTCCGCGGCTCCATCCCGAAGTGCCGCATCACCGCCTTGTACTCCTCGTTAAATGCGCGGTCCGCGGCGTCGCGGGAGATCTGGTGCGTCGCGCCCGTCGAGTGGTCGGTCTGGTGGAAGCGCGGCACGCGCCCGAGCTGGAACAGCGCCGCCTGCACGCCTCGGCGCAACGCCGCCAGCGACTCCGAGAAGCACACCGTCGCCCACTGCCAATTCGAGTACGGCAGCACCGTCACGCACAGCAAGTGCGCGAACACCTGCCCCGCGATCGTCACGCCCAACTCCGTCGTCGTCGTGAAGTCAGTCTGCGCCGCTTCGCCTGGACGATGCGCCTGCGTGAACCACACCTCGCGTGCGGGGCCGTGCTCGGCGCGCCACCGGCGGATTCGCCGCTGGAGCGTCCGCAGATGCGTGTCGTCGTAGCGCCCGGGGTGCTTGACCGCCAGCAACTCGAGCACCGTCTGCGCTTGCAGACCCGGCGTCGCCGCCAGCATCTCCGTCACCGTCGGCCAGTCCTCCGCGAACGGATCCGGCCGTGTCCGCCACGTCCGCGGCTCCTTCGTCTCCGACGGCAGCTTCGCCGTCGCGACGTACCGCCGAGCCGTCTTGCGGTCCATGTCCGCTTTCATCGCCGCCCGTCCTATCTGTCCGTCTTTGCTCATCTCTTCCATCAATCGCCTCACCTGCGCGTCGCTGACCGCTCTCAAGAAGCCTCCTGCCCGACCTCCGGGCAGGACGCCTCCGACCGATCACCGCCGCCGCTCAGGATGGGGCGATGTAATCGTCGCCGATGGGGAGATGTAATTGTCGCTCAGCATACGACGTTCCCGTGGGAAGCGCTGTGTGGCGAGGTCGCGAAGCTCAGGATCCAACGGCGCACACCCGACAACATCGTCGCACTGCGCGCGGCTGTGGCGGCGACAAGCGCCTTCGACGACGAGCCGCCCGAGCCCCATCCGCCGGCTCCACCCCCGCGATCCGATGGTCCCAGAAATTGCGGACTTGCGCGCTCGCTTGCTACACCGCTTGCTACACCCGCCGCGGATTCCAAAGGAATCCGCGGCGATGCGCGGTGGAGGCGCCGGGAGTCGAACCCGGGTCCGGAAGCGCTCCGCTCAAGCCACTACGTGCGTGTCCGGCGATTTGGTTTTCGTCGCGAGGTTGGCCCGCCGGCGGGGCATCCTCGTGCTTAGCCTTCTAGGTTTTCGTCACCGCGCCCGAAGGCGCTGCGCGGCGCTTAGCCTGAGAGATGGCGGCTTCCCGAGGCCACAGGCACCTCCTCGGGTCGCCGTCTCGTCCGCTGTTTAGGCGGCGAGAGCGAACGCGTTGTCGTTCGCTGTTCTTGTTTTGCCCGTTTTTACGAGGCCTCGGGCGCCTCGGCACGCGACCTGAACTTTGCTTACCCCCGTCGAAACCGTTTCGCCCCCGAATGTTTCGGGACCGCTTGCAGTATAGCGGAACCCTCGGTAAGAGGGGGCGATGACCACCGCGGGCGCTGGCGTCGCCGTCCACCTGGACGGGTTCACCGCGGCTGGGCTGGCCGCGCACCGCGCGCTCACCTCGGCCGGCGGCGGCGTCGTCGACCTGGCGATGGTCTTCGCGGGGACGCGCCACGACGACGACGAGTACGCTGCGGTGCTGTCGGCGGTGCAGCGGACGCTGCCGGACGCGCTCGTCCTCGGCTGCTCGGCGACGGGCGTCCTCACCGGGTCGGAAGAGGTCGAGAACGCGACCGCGGTGGCGGTGATGGCGCTCGGTGGCCAGCCGTTGCCGACCCCCATCCACGTCGAGGGGGTGCGCGGTGAGCCGCGGCAGGCGGGGGCGCGGCTCGGGCGGCTGGCGCTCGACACGCTGGGCGGCAAGGCGGCCGGCGCGGCCATCGCGGTGATGGTCGATCCGGCGGAGCTCGACGCGGCCGACTTCGTGGCGGGCATCGCCGATGTGGCGCCCGAGCTCCTCATCACGGGCGCCGGCGCGTCCGGAGGCGAGTCGGGGTGTCGGGTGTTCTGGAAGGGGGCGGCGCAGGCGGACGCGGCGGTGGCGCTGGTCTTCTCCCCCGAGCTCCACCCGAGCTACGGGATGACCCAGGGGTGCCAGGCGGTCGGCGACCCGCAGACCATCACCGCCGCCGAGGGGAACCTGATCCTGGAGATCGAGGGGCGGCCCGCGGTCGAGGCGCTGGAGAAGACACTGGCCAGCCCGCGGAACCCCGGGCTGCGGCAGATGACCAAGCACCTCCTGGCCGGCATCAGCGAGCTCGGCGCCGGCGGACGTTCCGACTACGTCGTGCGGCCGTTCGCCGTCGCCGACAGCGATCGCCCCGCGCTGGCGGTCGCCGAGCCGGTGCGCGCCGGGCAGACGATCTGCTTCACCCTGCGCGACGCCATCGGCGCCCGCGAGGACATGAAAGCGATGCTCGACGAGCAGGCGCAGGCGCGCGAGACCAAGACCCCGGCGTTCGGCGTCTATTTCAATTGTGCCGGGCGCGGCAGCGCGCTCTACGGCCAGGCCGGCCTCGATCCCGAGCTGATTCAGCGCCGCTTCGGCAACCTGCCCCTCGCCGGCCTCGAGAGCTCGTTCGAGATCGCGCCCACCTGCGGAAAGCCCCGCATCCACATGTTCACCGGCGTCCTTCTCCTCGCCGGCTGACAGGCTGCTTGCGGCTCTTCGCCGCGCCGGACGTTGGTCAGAAGGGCGAGCGAATTGATCGCGTGAGCTCCGCCGGGCTCCGCCCGGCGGAGCTCATCGCGGGAGGGTTTGGGAACCCTCCCAGGGTTCCCATCTTACTTGTCTTCCCACCAGAAGACCGTGATCGCCAGGCAGTGAAAAGCTTCGTCGGAAGACTGGGTCACGATCGTATCGACGACCTGACACTGCTGATGCTCGCGGATCCACGCGGTCACCTTCTCGCCCAGGTTCTCTCGCTCCTGCGCCATCGTCGCGGAGAAAACCTTCACGCCGTTGAAGCGTGCCGTCGTGTGATTCTGGTGTTGTGGCATCGGTTCGTCTCGTCCCTTCGCTGCTTCGTATAGCAGCGTTTCGATACGTACGGCAACAGCCTAAATTCTTACTTACCGTCGGTGGGCTCCGTCGGTGTTCCAGATGAGCCGCTCGGAAGCGCAGGACGTTCGGGCGCCGGTCCGAGGCCCATCTTGGACTTCAGCTCGGCCAGCGCCAGGTCGGATCCGGTCCCTCCCTCCAACTTCTTGAATTTCTGCTGCAAAGTGTCGCCCGCCAGCTCGCCGCCGAGCTCGGTCGAGGCCTCGGACTCGGCCTCGATCTGCTCGACCTTCTGGTTCATCCGCTCGAAGGTGTCGAAGGCGCTATTGTCGGAAAGCCCTCGCATCGTGTCCTGGATCGCCTTCTGCGCCTCGGCACGCTTCTGTCGCGCGATCAGGATGTTCTTCTTCCGCTTCGCCTCTTCGATCTTGTCGTTCAGCGTGCGCAGCTGATCCTTGAGCTTCTCGACCGCGTCCTTCTGCAGCTGCCACTGCTTGCCGAACTCGCCCTGCATGTTGTCGTGCTCGCCCTTGCGGGAAAGCGCCTCCTTGGCCAGGGCGTCGTCACCGGCGCGCACGGCCAGCATCGCCTTGCGCTCCCACTCGGCCGACAGATCCACCTGCTCGTCCCACTGCTTCTTGAGCCGCTTCTCGTCGGCGATCGAGGTGGCGACCTGTTTCTTCGCCTCGACCAGCTGGTTCTGCATCTCGACGACGATCTGGTTCAGCATCTTCTGCGGGTCTTCCGCCTTGCTGATCAGGTCGTTCAGGTTGCTTTTGATGAGCGTGCCGAGTCTGGAGAAGATTCCCATGGTGATGTGTTCCTTACACGCGGGCGGCGGCGCCGCCATTGGTGGCGTTGGCGAAGCGGGCCAGGATGGGTTGATGCTTGGCGACCGCCATCGACATGTCGTCGACGACCGCCTGGAGCTCGTTCAGGTCGAGGTTCTCCAGCTCCAGCGCGTGGGCGATCACCACCTGCTCCCCCTCCAACCCGAACGCGCCATGGACCATCTCGGTCGTGTTGAGTGAGAGGAGCGTCTTGTAGAGCTCCTCCCGGCCGGTGCGCGGCAGATCCATGACCTTCAGCCGGAAGGCCACCACGGGGCCGGCGATGGAGACGGCCAGCGGCGGCCCGTCGGTCTTGACCACCCAGAAACCCGGATTCAGGGTCTCGTGCGCCACGCCCATCTTCATCAGGTACGACTCGACGTCCTCGGCGCTCTTCATTTCACGAAGGTTAGTCGATCCGTGGGCCATCGACAATTGGCCCTGGTTGTGGTACCGGAAACGCGCCGGATGATCGACCCCAGCAAGCTTCCCCGCCACGTGGCGATCATCATGGACGGCAACGGCCGTTGGGCGCAGGAGCATGGCCTGCCGCGGGTCGAGGGTCACCGCCAGGGGGCCAAGGCCGTCCGCGAGGTGGTCCGCGCCGCCCGCGAGACCGGCCTGCGGGCGCTGACCCTCTACGCCTTCTCGGCGCAGAACTGGCAGCGGCCGCTCGAGGAGGTGGCCACCTTGATGCAGCTCCTGCGCGACTACGTGATGGAGGAGCGCGCGGAGATCATGGACAACGACATCCGGCTCATCGCCATCGGCGAGCTGGATCGGATTCCCGCGTTCGCCCGCGATCCGCTCGACGCGCTGATGCGTGACTCGGCGGGCAACCGGGGGATGACGCTCTGCCTGGCGCTGTCGTACGGCGGGCGCGAGTCGATCGTCGCCGCGGCGCGCGCGATGGCCGCGGCGGTCGAGCGCGGCGAGCTCGCCGCCGACCAGGTGACCGAGGAGAAGGTGACCGCCTCCCTGCAGACCGCCGGCCTGCCCCAGCTCGACCTCCTGGTCCGGACCTCGGGCGAGGAGCGCCTCTCGAACTTCCTGCTCTGGGAGGCGGCCTACGCCGAGCTCTACTTCACGGAGACCTACTGGCCGTCGTTCGGCAAGCCGGAGCTCTACGAGGCGCTGGAGTCGTTCCGCGGGCGCGAGCGCCGATTCGGCCGCACCCGCGAGCAGATCCGCAGCGCAGGCTAGGCGAAGTTAGGCGGCCGCGCTCGCGTCGGGGGAGGGCGAGCGCTGCCCGCGCGAGCCCATCGCGAGAGGCCCGGAACCCTGTTAGGGTTCCGACCCAAAATGTCGAACCTGGCGCTGCGGGCGCTCTCCGCCCTGGTGGCCTTGCCGCTGCTCGCGGCGCTGATTCTCTGGGCGCCGCCCTGGGGATTCGGGGCGCTGGTCTTGCTGGTGTCGGCGCTGGCGCTGAACGAGTGCGCGGCGATCATGGTCGCGGGCGCGCCGCCCAAGGTCCGCGCCTCGATCGTGATATTGGGGGTGCTCTACACGGCGGCGCTCTACCTCCTGCCCGGCGCGGCGCTGATCTGGACGCTGGCGATGGTGATGGCGACCGCCGCGCTCACGCTGCTCGACCCCGGCGAGATCCCGGCGGCCGGCGCGCGGCTCGGCGCCACGACCTTCACCGTGCTCTACGTGGGCGGGCTGGCGGCGCCGCTGGCCCTGCTCCAGCGCGACGCCGCCCACGGCCCCGCCTGGGTCCTGCTGGCCATCGGCGTGACGTTCGGGAACGACACCGGCGCCTACTTCGGCGGGCGCTGGTTCGGCAAGCACAAGCTCTACCCGAAGGTCTCGCCGGCCAAGACGGTCGAAGGGGCGGTGGGGGGCCTGGTGGCGTCGCTGGCCATCATGTTCGCCGTCCGCGCGACGCTCTGCCCCTGGATGACGGTCACGGACTGCCTGGCGGTCGGCCTGCCGGCCGCGGTCATGGGCCCGATCGGCGACCTCTGCGAATCGCTCATGAAGCGCGCCGCCGGCGTCAAAGACTCGGGCCACCTCATTCCCGGCCACGGCGGCATGCTCGACCGGATCGACGCCCTGCTCTTCGTCGGCGCCTGGATCTACATCTACGCCGTCTACCTGAAGTAATCGGCCAGCGCCCCCATCTCAGAAATAAGGCGACCCCCGCGCGGGTTGAACCCGGCGGGGGTCTTTAGGCGGAATCGACTAAGCTAGGGACCAAGATAAGAGCGGCTCTGGGCCGACCTACCGATAAACCCCAGAACCGAAAAGCTAGGTTCACACCGGGCAAGACAAGTGTCGAACACGGTGTGAAGGGAGGAGGGGAGCCCCGGACCGAGCCCCAAGAACTTGGCCGGTGCTTCCGTCGCATTTCTGGAGCAAGGGGTGTGCCTACCAGCACGGATGTGGCTAGACCGTTGATTTGGTGGAAGTTCCGTGTTAGACGGTCAAGCCGCCCCTCGAAGTTCACGCGATGAACCCTGACATTTGCGTCAGCCTGTGCCTCCCCTGCACACGCGCTCTGTCCTTTAGCCTCCAATACGACCGCGTATGGCCGCCGAAACGCTGATCGTCATCAACGCGGATGGCCCGGAGACGCGGGTCGCGCTCGTGGAGGAGGGATACCTCGGCGAGCTCTACATCGAGCGGAAGCGCGAGCGGGGGATCGCCGGGAACATCTACAAGGGTCGGGTGGAGCGCGTGCTCCCCGGCATGCAAGCCGCCTTCGTCAACATCGGCCTCGAGAAGAGCGCCTACCTGCACGTCTCCGACGTGCGGGGGACGCCGGACGACCTCAAGCGTTTGATCGCGGGCGACGCGGGGGCGCGCGGCGACGACGAGGACGAGGAGGCCGCCGACGCGGCACGGGTCGGCAGCGGCGCCCGCATCGAGGACCTGCTCAAAGAAGGCCAGGAGATCGTCGTCCAGGTCACCAAGGAGCCGATCAGCACCAAGGGGGCGCGGACCACGCGCTACGTCTCGCTGCCGGGGCGGCACCTGGTGTTCATGCCGACGGTCGACCACGTCGGGATCTCGCGCCGCATCGCTTCCGACAAGGAGCGGCGGCGGTTGCGCGAGATCGTCGACTCCATGCGGCCGCCCGGATCGGGGTTCATCGTCCGCACGGTCGCCGAGGGGGTCTCCGAGCGAGACCTCAAGGCGGACATGGAGTTCCTGATCAAACTTTGGAACGAGGTCGTCCGCCGCGCCGAGGGGGGGCGCTGCCCGGCGCTCATCTACAACGATCTGGATCTCCTGCTGCGCACGGTGCGGGATCTCTTCACCGCCGACGTGGCCAAGCTGATCATCGACTCGCGCTCGGAGTACGAGCGGGTCAAGAAGTTCATCGCCGCCATGATGCCCGACTTCACCGGCGTCATCGAGCTCTACGAGGGGAACGATCCGATCTTCGACGGGTTCGGGATCGAGATCGAGATCGACCGGGCGCTCGAGCGCAAGGTCTGGCTCAAGTCGGGCGGCTACCTCATCGTCGACGAGATGGAGGCGCTGACCGCCATCGACGTCAACACCGGGCGCTTCGTCGGCAAGTCGAGCCTGGAAGACACGATCACCAAGACCAACATGGAAGCGGCCCGCGAGGTCGCGGAGCAGCTTCGCATCCGCTCGATCGGCGGCATGATCGTGGTCGACTTCATCGACATGGACCGCCCGCACAACCGGGAGAAGGTCACCCGGTCGTTCAACGAGCACCTGCGCAAGGACCGCTCGAAGGCGGCGGTCACGCGCATCTCCGAGCTGGGCCTCATCGAGATGACGCGCAAGCGGACGCGCGAGTCCCTGCTGCACACGCTGACCGAGCCCTGCAGCACCTGCGAAGGGAAGGGGTACACCAAGAGCCGCCGCACCGTGACCTACGAGCTCTTCCGGGAGCTGCGGCGGCAGGGGGACCTGGTCGAGGGGGACACGGTGCTGCTCGAGGTCCACCCCGACGTCGCCCAGGTGCTGCAGACATCCGACCGGGCGTTTCTCGAGGAGATGGAGAAGCGCCTGCAGAAGCGGATCGTGGTCAAGGCGCGCGGGTCGTTCCACATGGAGGACTTCGAGATCCGCTCGCCCAACGAGAAGGCGCCCATCGAGAAGTCGGAGATCGCCGGGGCGGCGCGCGAGGACGCGAAAGAGGGGCCGGGGTCGCGCGAGGCAAAGCGACGTCGGCGCCGCCGGCGGCACCTGGGACCGCCGGCCGAGGTCGAGGCGGCGCTGGCCGAAGAGGAGGCGAGCGCGGTCGATCCGGAGTCGCTGGCCGATTCGCGGCG
The DNA here is from genome assembly GCA_035607055.1 of Polyangia bacterium. Taxonomy (GTDB): domain Bacteria; phylum Myxococcota_A; class Polyangia; order Fen-1088; family Fen-1088; genus JADGRB01. The sequence goes on along the minus strand of DATNDC010000154.1, from coordinate 3,665 downwards.
CAACGGAGGCGATGACGACGACGCGGAGGAGACGCCGCCGCCATCAGGCGCGCCCGCGCCCGACGAGCCTCACGGGTAGGGCGCCGGGCGAGGGGCGGGGGCGGCGATGGTGCGCGTCTGTTTCGTCTGCCTGGGAAACATCTGCCGGTCACCGACAGCGGAAGCGGTGATGCGCCACCTGGTCAAAGAGGCCGGGCTGGAGAAGGCGATCGCCATCGAGAGCGCCGGGACGGGCGACTGGCACGTGGGCCACGCGCGCGACGAGCGGAGCCGGGCGGTCGGCGAGGCGCGCGGGATCCCGCTCTCGGGCGAGGCGCGCCAGTTCGTCCCCCAGGACTTCGACGACTTCGACCACGTGCTGGCGATGGACCGCGCGAACCGCGCCGAGCTCCTGCGGCTGGCGCGCGACGACCGCGACCGGGCCAAGGTGGCGCTGCTCCGCTCCTTCGATCCGACGGCGCCGGCCGACGCCGAGGTCCCTGACCCCTACTACGGCGGGGCGCGCGGGTTCGACGAGGTGTTCGACATCTGCGATCGCGCCTGCCGCGGGTTGCTGGCGACGCTGCGGCGCGAAGCGGGCGTCTGACCATGGACCGGGCGCTCGAGGCGGCGCTGGGCGCGGCGCTGGCGAGCGAGGTCGTCTCCGCGCGTCCGCTCGCCGGCGGCGACATCAACCGCGCCTACGAGATCACGCTGGCCGACGGGCGGCGGCTGTTCGCCAAGGCGAACGCGCGCTCCCCGTGGGGGATGTTCGCTGCCGAGGCGCGCGGCCTCGGCTGGCTCGCCGAGGCCGGCGCGCTGCGCATCCCGCGGGTGGTCGCGGTCGCCGACCCCGCGGCCGCCGAGCAGTTCCTGGTGCTCGAGCTCGTCGCCTCCGGCCGCCCAGGCCTCGACTTCGACGAGCGGCTCGGCAGGGGGTTGGCGGCGCTGCACCGCCAGGGCGCCCCCGCCTTCGGCCTCGACCACGACAACTTCGTCGGCTCCCTCCCCCAATCGAATGGCTCGGCCCCGACCTGGCCCGAGTTCTACCGCGCGCGCCGGCTCGAGCCGCTGCTCCGGCGGGCGGCCGACGGGGGGCTCGCCTCCTCGCGCATGCGCCAGGGGTTCGAGCGGCTGTTCCGGGCGCTCGACGATCTCTGCGGCCCCCCCGAGCCGCCCGCCCGGCTGCACGGCGATCTGTGGGGCGGCAACCTGCTCTGCGACGACCGGGGGGCGCCCTGCCTCATCGACCCCGCCGTCTACGGCGGCCACCGGGAGATCGACCTGGCGATGATGCGGCTCTTCGGCGGCTTCGGCGCGCGGGTGTTCGAGGCCTATCACGACGCCACACCGCTGGCTGAAGGCCACCAAGAGCGCGTCACGCTCTACCAGCTCTACCCGCTGATGGTGCACGTCAACCTGTTCGGCGGCGGCTACGTCGGCTCCGTGGAGTCGGCGCTCGATCGGCTGGTCTAGGCGCCTGCTTAGGCCGCCTCCTCAGGACTGTCACCGACGGTCGTGCTAGGGTGCCGGCGTCGTGATGGAATATCGGACATTGGGTCGGACCGACTGGCAGGTCTCGACCGTCAGCTTCGGTGCCTGGGCGATCGGCGGGACCTGGGGCGCCGTCACGGAAGACGAGTCGGTGGCGGCGCTGCACCGGGCGCTCGACCGCGGCGTGAACTTCTTCGACACCGCCGACGTCTACGGCGACGGTCTCTCGGAGCGCCTGCTGGCGCGGCTGCGCAAGGAGCGCAAGGACCCCTTCTACATCGCCACCAAGGCGGGGCGGCGGCTCCCCAAGCAGACGATCGAGGGCTACAGCAAGAAGAACCTGCAGAGCTGGGTCGACCGCAGCCTGAAGAATCTGGGGACCGAGACGATCGATCTGCTGCAGCTGCATTGCCCGCCCACCGACCTCTACTACCACCCCGAGGCGTTCGGCCTGTGCGACGACCTGGTCAAGGCCGGCAAGATCCGCTTCTACGGCGTCAGCGTCGAGCGGGTCGAGGAGGGGCTCAAGGCGATCGCCTACCCCGGCGTGCAGTCGGTGCAGATCATCTTCAACATCTTCCGCCAGCGGCCGGCCGACCTCTTCTTCGCCGAGGCGCGCAAGAAGAAGGTCGGCGTCCTGGCGCGGCTGCCGCTGTCGTCGGGGATGCTGGCCGGCAAGATGACCCCCAAGAGCAAGTTCGCCGAGGATGACCACCGCAGCTTCAACCGCGACGGCGCGGCGTTCGACCGCGGCGAGACCTTCTCGGGCGTCCCGTTCTTGAAGGGACTGGAGGCCGTCGACGAGCTGCGCCCCCTGATCCCCGAAGGGGCCACGCTGGCGACCTTCGCGCTCCGCTGGATCCTGATGCACGAGGCGGTCACCTGCGTGATCCCCGGCGGCAAGCGCCCGGCGCAGGTCGACGAGAACTGCTCCGCCGCCGAGCTGGCCCCCCTCGGCGACGAGACGATGGCCGAGGTGCAGGAGATCTACGAGCGCCGCATCAAGGGCTTCGTCCACCACTACTGGTAGGCGAGCTCGTCACAGCTGGACGTCGCGCCAGAGGATCGAGAGGTCGAGCTCCACGGCTTGGAACGGCTCGGCCCGCACCTTCGCCTCGTCGCGATGGACGCCGATGGCGCTCCACTCGCCGGGCGTGGCCGACGACAGTCGCAAGATCTCCAGCGTGCGCTGGAGCGGGTTTACCAGCCAGGCGTGGGCGACCCCCGCCGCGGCATAGAGCGCGACCTTGGCGGCGCGGTCGTAACGCTCGGTCGAGGGCGAAAGGACCTCGCAGATCCAGTCGGGCCGGATCTGGAAGTACGGCTCGTTCGCTACCACGGGCATCGTCTCGCGGCGCCAGCCAGCGAGGTCAGGAACCAGGACGTCGCGGTCGAGGTGCAGCTCGGGCTCGGCCAGGATGATCCACCCGCCGGGCCCTCCGCGCCCACGATTGAAAGGTGGTCCAATCTCTCCGGTCAGCGCCGTCGCGGCCGCGGTATGCGGGCCCGCGGGACGCGGCGACAGAACCAGCTCGCCGTGAATGATCTCCGCGATCTTGTTGGGCGGCGCGTTCAACACGTCGGCGTAGCTCGCTTCCTTTTTCGCCGATCCGCCCATCGCGTGAGGAGCATAGCGCGTTCTCGGCGAAGCCCGGACGAGGTTGCGCTCGATTATCGAGAAAACGAGCGCGCCGGCAGGCTGGCTTTCGTTCCGTCCATCCCGCGTTCGAGCAGCACCGTTTGCGCAACCATCCGCAGCGCGCGCGCCGAGCCTTTCTGAGCCTCACCTTCGTTGACCAGAAAGGATCTGCGCCGAAAAGGCATCTCGTCCTACGGTGCCCGAACTGCCGCGAAAAGCGGAGGCAAAGGTGGCTTGGCTCCGAGCGCGAGCGTGATGGCGTGGGCGGCCTGGTGGACCAGCATGCCGACGCCGTCGGCATAACGATCGGTGCGGGCGCGGGCCGCCTGGGCGAGCGGAGTGTCGGCGCCGTAGGCCATCTCGAGCACGGCGGTCGTGCGGGTGAGCGCATCGAGGCCGGCTCGTGCGTCATCGGGCGCCCAGGCGGCAGCGGGGACGGCCGAGACGAGGACGTCCGACTTGGCGAGAACGAAGCGGAGAGTGTCGGCCGTCCAGACGGCAGCGTCGAACTGGCTCCGCTTGGGCGGCGTCAGCCTCATGCACAGCGCGGCCG
>DATNDC010000134.1:0-3523 GCA_035607055.1 Polyangia bacterium | reverse complement strand
CGCGCGCCGGGCGACCAGCTCGCGCAACGTCTCATCCCAGCGGTCGTTGCTCACCTTCTTCGAGAACTCCCGGTGGTAGACGGCGAAGGCGTTGGCTTGCCAGCGGGCGAGCGCGTCGGGCGCGGCGAGGAGCGCGTGGAGTCGGTCGACCGCCGGCGTCACGTCGTCGCCCAGCGTCAGGCCGACGTCGTATTCGGCGATCCAGCGGGCGATCTCGGAGTCGGCGGGGCCGGCGTAGAGCAGCGGCCGCCCGACCGCGAGCGAGCCGAAGAACTTCGACGGCACCACCACGCCGGCCCACTCGGGCTGCAAGCTCACGAGGTGGAGATCGGCGGCGGCGAGCCGGGCCGGCAGGGCGGCCTCGTCGGCGAACGGAGAGAAGAGGACGTTGCTGTCGGCGGGCGTCACCGCGGCGCGAAGCTCGTCCTGCCGGTTGCCCCGCGAGGAGAAGCAGAGCGTGACGTCGTCGCCCGACCGCGCCCGGCAGGCCCGCGCCAGGGCCAGAAAAGCGCGGTGATCGTGCGCGCGTCCCATCGTCCCCGAGTAGAGCAGCGCCAGCTTGGCGCCCGCGAAGAGCTCGGCGCGGAGGCGCGGATCGGGGACGACCGCGCGGGGCGGCTCGGCGAGCGCCCAGGGGACGAGCGTCCGCTGGGCTGCGCCGGAGCCGTAGCCGCCGAGGCGCTCCTGCATGCGCGGACCGATGTCCACCAGGGCGTCGTAGGCGCCGTAGCCCCACTTCATGAGTCCGCGCGCCGCCGGCACCAGCGCGCGGACCGCCGCGTTCCCCCCTTCGGCGGCGATTGCCTCGGGGTAGAGATCGAAGCACCAGTGGACGAGCGCGGCGCGCGGGAGCAACCGCCGCAGCCCGGGCGCCAGCGCCGGCGAGAACGCGGGGTCCGACCCGACGACGACCGCGTCGAAGGAGCCGCGGCGGGCCAGCATCGCGATCTTGGCCAGCCAGGCCGCCGTCATCCAGCCGCTGTTCGCCAGCCGCTGGAGCGGCCGCGACTGCCTCCAGGGGGGGCGAAACACGCGGTGGATCCGGACGCCGTTCCAGTCTTCGAACGGGCGGTACCGGCGCGCCCGATCGAAGCAGGACCGGTTGCTGGTGACGACGTCGACCTGCCAGCCGCGGCGCTGCTGCTCGACGGCGAAGTCGCTGAAGATGCGCGCGCTGACGACGTCGTCGGGGTGGAAAAAGTGATAGGCGAGCAGGAGCCGCGGCACCTACGCTCCGTCGATCGAGAACGCGTAGACGACCGTGTGGCGGTAAGTGTCGCCCGGCTGGACGAGAACCTGGCTGCGCCACTCGGGGAGGTTGACGGCGTCGGGGAACGCCTGCGTCTCGAGGCACATCCCCGCGTGGCGCACGTGCGCCACGCCGCGGCCGGCCGTCGAGCCGTCGAGGAACTTCCCGGCGTAGACCTGCAGCCCCGGCTGATCGCCGTGCACGGTCATCACGCGTCCCGACTTTGGATCGTGGAGGCGCGCCACCCGGCGCAACGCTCCGGCGCCGGGCCCGACCACGAAGTTGTGGTCGAGATCGGGGCCCACGCGCCTGGCAGAACGATAGTCGAGCGGCGTCCCCGCCACGGGCGCGACCACGCCGGTCGGGACCACCGGGTCGCCGGGGGTGTACGACTCGGCGGCGACCGTCAGCAGATGCTCGAGCACCGTACCGCCGCCCGCGAGGTTCCAGTAACCGTGGTGGGTCAGGTTGATCGGCGTCGGCTGGTCGGCCGTGGCGGTCATCTCGATCCGCAGCTCGTTGTCGTCGGTCAGCGTGAAGGTGGCGCGCGCCGCGACCGCGCCCGGATAGCCGGCGTCGCCCTCGGGGGAGTCGTGCGTCAGCGTGAGCGCGGCGCCGCTGTGGTGGCCGTTCCCGCCCGGCTGCCAGAGGGCGCGGTACCAGCCCCGGCTGCCGCCGTGCAGGTGGTGCGGCGGATCGTTGGCCTCGAGACGGTAGGTGACGCCGTCGAGCGTGAACCGCGCGTCGCGGATACGGTTGCAGACCCGGCCGCAGATGGCGCCCAGAAAGAAATTCTGCGCGGCGTAGGCCCCCGGCGCGTCGAGCCCGAGCACCACGTTGCCGAGCACGCCGGCGCGATCGGGGACGCGCAGCTCGACCACCGTGGCGCCGAACGGTGAGATGAGCGCCGTGGCGCCGCGCGCGTTGGTCAGCGTGTGGAGATCGCCCGACGTGCCGCTCATCGCGCGGAGCTTAGCGCGCTGAGCGGAGAGCTGGATAGAGGCGCTTGAAGCGGGCGTAAGGTTCGTCGTACTTCGCGTGGGCGCCGGCGCGCGGGGCGACGGCCGGGCGGCGACGGATCGTCTTGCTCGCCTCGGCGACGCTGGCGAAGGCCCCGGCCCCGACGGCGGCCAGCAGTGCGGCGCCCAGCGCCGGTCCCTCCGGCTGATCGACCGGCACGACCGGCTTGCCGTAGACGTCGGCCTGGAGCTGCCGCACGAACGGCGCGTTGGCGCCGCCGCCGGTTATGAGTATCTCGGGAACGCTCACGCCGAGTGATTCAATGATCGCCAGGCTGTCGCGCAGGCCGAAGCAGATCCCCTCCAGCACGGCGCGGGTCATGTGCGCGCGGGTGTGGGCCAGCGACAGCCCGACGTAGGCGCCGCGCGCGTCGGCGTCGCGATGGGGCGTCCGCTCGCCCTGCAGGTACGGCAGGAAGGTCAATCCGAGCGCGCCTGCCGGAATGCGCGCGGCTTCTTTGTTGAGCAGCTCGGCGGCGCCCTTCTTCTTCGCCAGCTCGCGCGCCACCTCGCGCTGGTGCCAGGCGAACGCGCCGCCGGCGGTGAGCATCACGCCCATCACGTACCAGGTGTCCGGGGCGGCGTGACAGAAGGTGTGCGCGCGCATCCCGGGATCGACCTTCGGCTCGGCGGTCGGGCAGACGACTGTCCCCGAGGTCCCCCAGCTGGCGACCACGGCGCCGGGCGCCACCGCGCCGACGCCCACCGCGCCGCAGGCGTTGTCGGCGCCGCCGCCCACGATCGGCGTCCCGGCCGCGAGGCCGGTGGCGGCCGCCGCGCGGGCCGAGACGCGGCCCAGCACCTCGGTCGAGCCGCCCAGGTCGGGGAGCAGCGAGGACGGGAGCTCCATCGCGTCGAGCATCTCCCGGCTCCAGCGCCGGTTCGCCACGTCGAGCATCAACGTCCCTGCCGCGTCGGAGTACTCCGTCGCCAGCGTTCCCGAGAGCTGCAGCCGGACGTAGTCCTTGGGCAGCAGCACCTTGGCCAGGCGCGCGAACGCCGCCGGCTCGTTGTCGCGCAGCCACAAGACCTTCGGCAGCGTGAACCCCTCCATCGGCGGGTTCGAGACCCAGGCGCGCAGCGAGGCCTCGTCGACGCGCGCCGCGATGGCGCGGCACTGCGCGGTGGTCCGCCCGTCGCACCAGAGCAGGGCGGGGCGGATCACCTTGTTGCCGGCGTCGAGGAAGACCGAGGAGTGCATCTGTCCCGACAAACCCACCGCCTCGATCTTCCGCTTGCCGACGGCGCGCTTCAC
>DATNDC010000123.1:0-2468 GCA_035607055.1 Polyangia bacterium | reverse complement strand
GCCGGGCCCATCAGGTTCTCCACCTCGGGGATCTGCGAGCGCGTGTAGACGAGATACAGCAGCGACCCCAGGCGGTACTCCCAGCGGAAGACGACGCTGGCGTTGATGGCCGCCTCTTCGAAGTCGGGGTTGATGCCGGGGACGACCGCGGGCGACGCGGCGAGATCGGCGAGGCTGACCTTGCTGCCCGGCGCGCGCGGCGGCGCGCCGGGCGCCGACGGGTAGCTGCCGACGGAGCGCAAATCCGAGAAGTGGCCCGAGGCCAAGAAGGCCTGGGCGTAGGCCTGCAGCGTCAACCGCGGCGTGAAGGTGTAGCTGGCGCGCAGGGTGACGCTGACGTTCTTGGCGTCGAGCTTGCCGAACAGATAAGGGTCGAACGCGCCCACCGACTGCCAGGCGTAGCGGTACTCGCCCGCGGTGAACGTCAGCTGGGGCAGGAGCTCGATGTCCATCTGGGGGAGGGCGTGGAAGACGGCGCTCGCCTGGACGCTCGTCGCGTAGGCGCCGTTGCCGATCGCCTGGGTCTGGTTGGCCAGCGTCGCGTACACGGCCCGGCGCGGGTCGCTGTCGTACTCCAGCTTGCCGCCCAGGTAACCGGCGCGCTCGAGCGCCGTGCCGTCGCCGACCTCGCGGTCGTCGAAGCGCGCGGGGGCGTAGTCGGCGGCCAGAAAGACCGACGAGAAGTCGAGCAGGCGCAGCCGGGCGTTCAGCTCGTAGCTCTGGCCGAGGTCCAGCCCGTCGTTGTTGCGGCTGTCGGCGGCGACGAAGTTGCTGGTGGTGTCGACGGTGTGCTTGCCGGGCTCCAGCGTCCGCCAGCCGACGCTGGCAGAGAACGTCTGCACGTTCTGGCGCTGCATGTAGCCGAGGTCGTTGTAGTCCAGCTGGCGGCCGGCGCCGGTGTACTCGGCGCTCCAGGTGAGGTGCTTGCCCCCCTCCTTGGCGACGCGCAGCCAGCCGCCGGGGGCGCTCGCGCCGGCGCCGATGCGCGTGCCGTCGGGCTGCACGACGACAGGGCCGCCGTTGATGTACGACTCGATCAAGGCGGCGTTCACGACATAGGTGCCCGAGGGCGAGCGCCAGAGGCCGTCCAGGCCGGCGACGTAGCCGTCGTGGAAGCAATCGCTGCCGACGAGCGGCGTGGCCCCCGAGGGACAGAGCTGGTGGGTGCTGCCGGTCATGAGCGGCGGGAAGCTGGCGTTTCCCTCGAAGGTGGAGGCGCCGGTGCCGATGAGGCCGATGTGGCCGCCGCTGCCGAGCTCGCGCTTGAGGCGCAGGACGTTGAACGCCGTCACCGGCGCGGCCAGCCGCTCGGCGTTCTTCTGGTCGACCTGGTCGTAGATCGACACCCGGTTCGCCGCGGTCACGGCGCTCAGCGCGCCGATGGTCCAGTCGGCGTTGAGCCGGCCGACCAGCTTGCCGGCGCCGTAGATCGTCGCCGGCTGCGGCACGTCGACCAGCACCTCGTTGCTGGAGGCGTCGTTGCGCAGCGACGGCGGCAGCGGCGCGCTCCCGATGCGGCGCGAATAGAACACCTGCATGGGGAAGGAGAAGGCGTCGATTCCCTCCAGGAAAAATGGCCGCTTCTCGGGCAGGAACGTCTCGTAGGTCGACAGATTCAAGATAATCTGGTCCAGCTCGACCTGCGAGAAGTCGGGGTTGAGGGCGGCGTCGAGGGTCAGGTCCTGGGCCAGGTGCCACTTGAGATCGAGCCCCAGCGAGGCGCGGCTGTCGTAGCCGCTGCCGGCGGCGGCCTGACTGGCGTCGCGGCGGCGCAGCTCGCCGAGCGCGAAGGGCTGCAGCTCCAGCGCGCCCGCCCCCTTGAGATCGCGCAGCCCCTCGAGGCGGCCGAAGAAGGCGATGGGACCGGCCACGTCGCGCGGGATGTAGGACCAGATGTCGGTCTCCTCGCGCTGGGCGATGAAGCGCGACGCCTGAAAGCCCCAGCTCTGCACGGGCAGCTTGCTGTCGAAGCGCAGGACGCGCAGCGGGATCCGGATCTCCGCCGACCAGCCGGTCTTGGTGCGCGCGGTCTTGGCTTCCCAGTTTTCGTCCCACTCCCACGAGTAGGTCGTCTGGTCGATGATCTGTCCGTCGGCCAGGACGCCGGCGATGTTGACGGCGAACATGTAGGCGCTCTTGCCGTCGTTGCGCGAGTCGACGTGCACGTAGACCCACTCGCTCTCCGAGTCGCGGTCACGGCGGGTGAGGCGCTCGACGACGGGCGTGTGGATCTGCTCGCACGTGAACCCGATGTAGATCGCCGACTCGTCGTAGAGGACGCGCAGCAACGTCTGCTCGGACGGGCGCGCGCCGTCGAAAGGGAACGACTGGGTGAACGCGCTGCTCCCGGGCGCCAGCCGCCAGACCTTGTCGTTCAGGCGGCCGTCGATGAGGGGCGGCGCCGGCGTGCGCACGGCGACCAGGTGAGGCGGACCGGTCCCCTCGGTCGGCGGCAAGGCGAAGAGGGC
>DATNDC010000018.1:0-29534 GCA_035607055.1 Polyangia bacterium | reverse complement strand
GGCGTCGCCGCGCGCGCCGCTCTCGACGAAGGTTTGCCGGACGTCGCCCTGGTCTTCCTCAGCCAGGCCGTCGATCAAAACGCGCCCGCCTGGATCGACCTCGCGACCAGGGCGCGCCGCGCTGCCCAGGCCCGCTGAGCTCAGCTCGCCGCCAGACCTGATAACCTGTTCCCATGTTCCAGCGTTTCCGGGCCGGCACCGGGGACAAAGCACCGCTCGTCGTCGCGGGCGACCAGCGCGGCGTGCTCTGTCTGCACGGCATCACCGGGACGCCGTTCGAGGTGCGGCCGCTGGCCGAGCACTTCGGGCGGATCGGCTGCTCGGTGGAGGCGCCGATGCTGGCGGGGCACGGCGGAACGCTCGCCGATCTGGCGGGCACGACCTGGCGCGACTGGCTGGCCTCGGCGGAGGCGGCCCTGGCGCGCGTCGAGGCCCGCGCCGGCCGCGGGCCGACGGCCATCTGCGGCTTCTCGATGGGGGGGCTGCTCGCCCTGCGTCTGGCGCGGCTCTACCCCGAGCGGATCTCGGCGCTGGTGGTCATATCGACGCCGCTGCGCCTGCGCCCCCTCGAGGTGTTCGGGATCCGGGCGGTGTCGCGGCTACCAGTCGACTTCCGCGCCCATCCGTGGGCCGCGGTCCCCAAGCTGAACGGTTCGGACGTCTCGGATCCGGGGCTCCGCTACGTGAACCCCGGGCTCCGCGCCTTCCCCATGGCCGCGCTCGAAGGCCTGCTCGATCTGATGGACGTCGTGCGCGCCGATCTGCCGTTCGTCAAGACGCCCACCCTGGTGGTCCACGGGCGCAAGGACCACACCGTGCCGATGGAGGATTCGCTGGAGCTGACCGGGAGCATCGGCAGCGAGGTGATCGAGCGCCTGTGGCTGGACCGATCGTTCCACCTGGTGGTCCAGGACGTCGAGAAGGGGGCGGTGATCGAGGCGGCGTCCCGCTTTCTGGGCAAGCACGCCGGCTGGTCGGTGGTAGCGTAGCGGTCGCCGGGGCAACGTGAATCGCGATCTGGTCATAGCCATCGATCAAGGGACGACCGGCACGACCGTGTTGATCGTCGACGCGACGCGGACGGTGCGCGGGCGGGGCTACCGCGAGTTCGCGCAGATCTACCCCCGTCCGGGCGAAGTGGAGCACGATCCAGAGGCGATCTGGGGGTCGGTCACGGGGGCGCTCGGCGAGGCGCTCGAGGGCGTCGACGCCCGGCGGATCGCGGCGCTCGGGATCACCAACCAGCGCGAGACGACGCTCTTGTGGGAGCGCGACGGCGGGCGGCCGGTGGCGAACGCCATCGTCTGGCAAGACCGGCGGACGGCGCCGTTGTGCGCGGCGCTCAAGGCGGCGGGGCACGAGCGCCTGGTGCGCGAGCGGACCGGGCTGGTCCTCGACCCCTACTTCTCGGCTACGAAGATCCGCTGGCTGCTCGACAACGTCGACGGGCTGCGCGCGCGCGCCGAGGCGGGGACGCTCGCCTTCGGGACCGTCGACAGCTTCCTCATCTGGCGCCTCACCGGCGGCCGCACCCACGCCACTGACGTCACCAACGCGTCGCGCACGCTGCTCTGCGATCTGCGGACGCGCCGATTCTCCGACGAGCTCTGTGCCCTGTTCGGCGTCCCGGCGGCGCTCCTGCCGGAGGTCGTCGCCTCGGCCGGGAAGATCGGCGAGACGCGCGGGGTGCCGGGGCTTCCCGATGGGATTCCGATCGCCGGCGTGGCGGGGGATCAGCAGGCGGCGCTCTACGGCCAGGACTGCACCGAGGCGGGCGACGCCAAGTGCACGTTCGGGACGGGCGCCTTCTTGCTGATGAACGTGGGCGCCGAGCCGCGCCCGTCGACGCACGGCCTGCTCACCACGGTCGCCTGGACGCTCGACGCGGGCGGCCGATCATCGAGCGCGTCGACCGCCTACGCGCTCGAGGGGAGCGCCTTCGTGGCCGGCGCGCTCGTGCAGTGGCTGCGCGACGGGCTGGGGCTCATCGCCAGCGCATCGGAGATCGAGGCGCTCGCCCGCTCCGTTCCCGACGCGGGCGGGGTCACGATCGTCCCCGCGCTGACCGGTTTGGGGGCGCCGCACTGGCGCGCGGAGGCGCGGGGGCTCATCGCCGGCGTGACGCGCGGGACGACGCGCGCCCACCTGGCGCGCGCGGCGCTGGAGGCGATCGCGCTGCAGAACGTAGATCTCGTATCCGCGATGCAGGCGGACGCGGGGCGATCGATCAACAATTTGCGCGTCGACGGTGGCGCCGCGGCCAACGACCTCCTCATGCAGATCCAGGCCGATCTGCTGGGGGTGAGGATCTTCCGGCCGGAGATGGTCGAGTCGACCGCGCTGGGGGCCGCCAAGCTGGCCGCCCTGGGCGCCGGTCTGCCGCCCGCCGAGGTGGGGAGCGAGACCGCCCGCATCCGCATCTTCAATCCCACGATGTCCGCCGAGGTGCGGCAGGAGCACCTCGCCCGCTGGACCAACGCCGTCAACCGCGCCTGATGAAATTGGCTTGATCGAGGGGCGCGGGATTTGCGAACCTGACAGTTTCGATGTCTGCGCCTCCAGTGACGGGAGATTCGGCGGTGCTGCCGCTGGCAGCGTTCGCGCTGTCGCACCCCGGTCGGCAGCGGCCCGACAACGAGGACGCCTTCGGCAACTTCGTCGACGGCCGGCTGTTCGTGGTGGCCGACGGGATGGGCGGCCACAACGCCGGGGCGGTGGCCAGCGCCATGGCGGTCGACGAGATCGAGACCTTCTTCCGTTCGTATCACGCGCAGCCGCACCAGGCCTGGCCGTATCCGGTCGACCGCTCGCTGTCGCTGGCGGCGAACCTGCTGCGGGCGGGCATCAAGGTGGCGAACGACAGGATCCGCGAGGCGGCCGCCGCCGACCGCGCGCGCGCCCGCATGGGGACCACGGTGGTGGCGATGGCCATCGGCGAGGAGCAGCTGGCCATCGCGCACGCCGGCGACAGCCGCGCCTATCGCTTTCGCGGCGGCAGCGTCACGCGCCTGACGCGCGACCACTCGGTCGCCGAGGAGATGCGCGCCGCGCGTCCCGAGATGACGGACGAAGAGATGGCGACCTTCGCGCACCGCAACGTGGTCACGCGCAGCCTGGGCAGCAAGGAGGACCTGGACCCGGCCGTCTACGTGGGACGGGTCCAACCGGGCGACATCTTCCTGCTCTGCAGCGACGGTCTTTGGGGCGCGGTCCCCGACGGGAAGATCACCTCCGTCTTGCGGCAGGCGCCGGATCTCGAGTCGGCCTGCCAGATGCTCGTCGACGCGGCCAACGAAGCCGGCGGCCCGGACAACGTCTCGGTGCTGCTGGTCCGCGCCGGCTGACGGCCGTCTCATGATCCGCCCGCTGGTCGAGCAGAAACGGATCGTCGTCTGTGTGGGGCCGGGCGGCGTGGGCAAGACCACCACCGCGGCCGCGCTGGGTGCGCTGGCGGCGCGGCTCGGGCGCAAGACGCTGGTCTGCACCATCGATCCGGCGCCCCGGTTGGCGGACGCGCTCGGGACGGGTGGGCTCGGACCGGAGCCGAGCCCGGTCCCGCCCGAGGCCTGCCGGGCGCTGGGAATCCCCGCCGACGGGCCGGGGCGCCTGTCGGCGGTTCGGCTCGACACCGCGCGTGCCTTCGCCCGGCTGGTCGAGGAGCAGGTCGCCGATCTCGAGATGCGGCGGCGAATCTTCGATAACCCGATCTACCGCCAGATCACCACCACGCTGACGGGATCGCAGGAGTACGCCGCCACCCTGGCCCTCTACGAGCTGGCCCGGGCGGGCGCGTACGACCTCATCGTGCTCGACACGCCGCCCACGGCCAACGCGCTCGACTTCCTCGATGCCCCCCAGCGGCTGGCGGCGGCGGTGTCGAGCCCGGCGCTCAGCTGGTTCGCGCGCCCGTCGGGGAGTGGTGGCGGGCTGTTCTCGCTCCGGCGGCTGCGCGCGGGCGGGGCGCTCGTGCTCCGCCGGCTGGCCAAGCTGGTCGGCAGCCGGTTCCTCGACGACATCGCCGCCTTCCTGACCGATTTTCAAGGGGTGCTGGGGGGCTTCCTGGAGCGGGCCAAGGCGGTCGACGCCCTGCTGCGCGGCGCGGACAGCGCCTTCCTGCTGGTGCTGGCGCCGGCGGTGGCCGCCGTCGACGAGGCGCTGTTCTTTCACGGCCGGCTGCGCGAGGCGGGGGTGCCGCTGGCGGCGTTCATCGCCAATCGGGTGCAGCCGGCGCCCGGGCTCACCGACGGGCCGGCGCTGTCGGCGGCGCTCCGCGCGGCGCCCGCGTTCGCCGATCTGTCCGACGCCGCGCTCGGCGAGGCGGTGGCGCGCCTCGGGCCGATCGCCCGTACGGCGGCCGCGCTGCACGCGGCGGAGCGGCGCGAGATCAGGCGCCTCGGCGCGCGCGCGCCGGGGACGGCGATCAGGGAGGTCCCGCTGCTCGATCACGACGTGGACAACCTGGCTGAGCTCCGCGTCGTGGGTGAGGCGCTGCTCTCCGGCTAGCGCGCGGGCGGACGGCCTCCAGCATCGCCTGCAGCGCGGCGGGCGCCGGCTCGGGCGCGCCGAGCAGCAGCGCCACGGCGTCCCCACGTCGGGCCAGCGCGTACGCGCCGTGGGGCGAAGCGAGGACGATCTGGTCGCCATCGCCGTCGGGGGCCGGCGCGCCGCTCGCCGCCCCGCTCGTCGCGTTGCTCAGCTTGGCCAGCACCTGCCGGGCCGCCCGCGCGAAGTCGTCCGCCTCGGCCGGATCGTCCCACAGGGTGATCCAGGCGAGCGGCGCGGGCGGTGGCGGCGCGGCCGTCGACGGCGCGCCTCCGTCGGCGTTTGCCGCCGCCGGTGTCGCCGCGTAGAGCCCCACCCGATCGCCGCCCCAGCCGGCCGCCGCGCGCCAGGCGATCTCGGGCGAAACGGCGGTGGCGAGCCAGGTCCGGACGACCAGCTCGCCGAGGACGTCGCTCGTCGCAGGAGGCCCGAACCCGGCGAGCGCCGGGAGCGCCGCCGCGTCGACCGGGAGCGGGGCCTCGCAGGCGTCATATTTTTCGGGGTGCAGGACCTGCTCGCTCGAGGCGGGGGGCTCGGCCCAAAGCGCGTCGACGGCGCTCCAGGGGCGGTGGGCGCGCACCCGGGCGACGAACAGCAGGCCGTCGACGTGGGTGAACTCGCCGAGCGCGCCGAACCAGGTCGGGGCCCCCTCCTCCGCCGAGGCGCGCAGGCGCCCGGCGAGCGCCCCGAGCTCGTGCGCGCCGAGGAAGGTCTCGCGCGGGTCGGCGAGCTCGAGGCCGGTGAGCATGGCATCCCCTTCGACGAGCGCCAGACGTGCCCGTCGCGCATCGCCCTCGAGGCGCGACGTCCCGTCGGGGGCGATCTCCAGGAGCTTCCGGAGCCCGAAGCGCTGGTCGGCCACGGCGTGCGCGACCTCGTGCGCCACCTCGGTCCGCTGGGCCTCGAAGGGGATGAAGTCGGGGACGAGCAGGCTTCGGCTGGCGGCGTCGTAACGGGGGCGGGGGCTGGCCGCGAACCCGTAGGCCTGCGCGGCCCGCCCGCCGGCGTCCGCCTCGGCGGGGAGGAGGCCGAGGCGCTTCAGGATCTCCCCTTCCGCCCGCTGGGTGGCGCCCGCGGCCCCTTCGCCGACGGCCAGCAGGACCGAGCGCGACGCCTCCTCGCGGGTCACCGCGTGCGCGCGCAGCGTTCCTGTGTACGGCAGGTGGCGCGCGGCGCTGACCGCCGCGACCAGGCGATTGACCTCGCGGCGCAGCCCCTCGTCGGTGAGCGAGGCGGCGCCGAGCGCGAGCGCGAAGGCGGCCACGAGCTTGCTCATGCCAGCCACGGGCGGCAGTTTGAGGTAAATACGCGGACCGTTCAATGAGCGTCTCGGGGAGCGATCTGGACGTGCTGTCGTCGCCGGCGCGGCGCGGGTTCGCGCAGGCCTTGCGCGAGATCCGCCAGCTGCTCGGCGGCGCGCGCGCCGTCGAGCTCTACGGCGCCGCGGGATCGCTGGGGGCGGCGCTGGCCGCCAAGCTCGTCGATTTCCCCACCTTGCTCTACGTCGTTCCCGACGAGGAGACGGCCGAGGCGCGGGTCCACGACCTGGGGTTCTTTCTGCCCGCTGCCCACGCGGGCGATGATCCGCTGGCGCCGCCCGCGGTGCTCGAGCTGCCGGCGCCCGATGGGTCGCCGTACGCCGAGATGCAACCGGACCGGCGCTCGGTGCTGCGCCGGATGGCGGCGCTGTTCCGCCTCTCACACGGGTTTGCGCCGCGCGTCCTGGTCGCCTCGGCCTCGGCGCTGTTCCGGCGCGTCGTCCCGCGCGCGCCGTTCGACGCGCTCTGCCAGGTGATCCCGACCAAGGCGACGCTCGATCGCGAGGCGACGATCGCCGCGCTGGTGCGGGCCGGATTCTCTCGCGCGCCGGTGGTCGAGGACGCGGGGACGTTCGCCGTGCGCGGCGCAGTCATCGACCTCTTCCCGCCCGTCTACCGCCACCCGGTCCGGATCGAGCTCTTCGGCGACGAGATCGAATCCATTCGCCTCTACGACGCGGCCACGCAACGGACGCTGCGCCCGCTCGACGCGGTCCACCTGCACCCGGTGCGCGAGACGATCACCACGCCGGGCGCCGACCCGCGCGCCAAGCTCCTGGCCGCCGCCGACGCCGCTGTCTTTCCCTCCTCGAAGACGCGGCGGCTCTTGGAGCAAATCGACGAGGGGGAGCTGTTCTTCGGCATCGAGGCGCTGGCGCCGGCGTTCCACGCCCAGATGGTGCCGCTGTTCGACTACCTGCCGGCGGACGCGCTCTGCGTGGTCGAAGATCCGGAGGCGGTCGTCGAGGAAGCCCGGCGGCAGGCCACCCGGCTGCGCGAGGCGGCCGCGGCCCGCCACGTCGAGCACCGGCTGGCGCTGCCGGCGCACGACTTCGTGCTGGGCGAGGAAGAGGCGGCCGCGGCGCTGGCGGCGCAGCACCGGCTGGAGATCCGTCCGGTCGAGATCGCTCGCTTCGGCGAGACGCCCGAGGCCCCGCCGCGCGTGCGGATCGAGTCCACCCCCCACACCACCTTGCGCGCCGAGCTGCGCGAAGCGCGGTCGCACGCGCCGGAGCACAAAGACGAGGCCGACGTCGGCAGGCCGCTCCGCGACCGGCTGCGGAGCTGGCTCGATCGCGGGAACAGGATCCGGGTCGTCGCCTCCACCCGGACGCACGCCGACCGGCTGGCGGCGTTGCTGCGCGCGCTGGGGCTGGCGACCTCCGTCCTCGGGCACGGGGAGGCCGGGGACCCCTTCGTCCCGGCCGGGATTCCGCTGGCGGTGCTGATCGGGCCGCTGCGGCGCGGGTTCGCGCTGCCCGCCGATCACCTGATCGTCGTCGCCGAGGAGGAGATCTTCGGCGCGCGCTCGGCGCGCGAGGCGCGGCCGGTCAAGGCCCCGGCGCTCGGTGACCTGGCGGAGATCGCGGAAGGGGACTTCATCGTCCACGACGAGCACGGCATCGGTCGCTACCGGGGCTTGAAAAAACTCACCGTGCGCGGCGTGCCGCAGGACTTCCTGCAGCTCGAATACGACGGCGGACAGATCTATCTGCCGGTCTACCGGATCGGCCTCGTCCATCGCTACTCGGGTGGCGAGACCGACGCCGTCCGGCTCGACAAGCTGGGGGTCAGGACCTGGCAGGAGAAGCGGCGGCGGGTCTCGGCCGAGGCACGCAAGATCGCCGAGGAGCTGATGCAGCTCTACGCGCAGCGGGCGGCGCTGGCCGGCCACGCCTTCCCCGGGCCCGACGCCGTCTTTCAAGCCTTCGAGGAGACCTTTCCCTTCGAGGAGACGCCCGACCAGGAGAAGGCGATCGACACGGTGCTCGGCGACATGCAGAACGGCGTGCCGATGGACCGCCTCATCTGCGGCGACGTCGGCTACGGCAAGACCGAGGTGGCGCTGCGCGCGACGCTGCTGGCGGTGCTGGGCGGCAAGCAGGTGGCGGTGCTGGCGCCGACGACGGTGCTGGCCGAGCAGCACTTCGTCACCTTCTCCGATCGCTTCAGCGATTTCCCGGTCCGGGTGGCGGTGCTCTCGCGCTTTCGCACCAAGGCCGAGCAGCAGGCGACAGTGGCGGCGCTCGCCGAGGGGAAGATCGACGTCGTGGTGGGGACGCACCGGATCCTCTCGCGCGACGTGCGGTTCCGCGACCTCGGGCTGCTGGTCGTCGACGAGGAGCAGCGGTTCGGCGTCACGCACAAGGAGCGACTCAAGGAGCTGCGCACGCAGGTCGACGTCCTGACCCTGACCGCCACGCCGATCCCGCGCACGCTCCAGATGGCGATGGGCGGGCTGCGCGAGATCTCGATCATCGCCACGCCGCCCGCCGACCGGCTGGCCATCCGCACCTTCGTCTGCCGGTTCGATCGCGAGCTGCTGGGCGAGGCGATCCGGCGGGAGCTGGCGCGCGGGGGCCAGATCTTCTTCGTCCACAACCGGATCGAGGACCTGGCCGAGCAGGCCCGGAAGATCGCCGAGCTCTCGCCCGCGGGGTCCCGCATCGCCGTCGCGCACGGGCAGATGCCGGAGGGGGAGCTCGAGAAGGTGATGGTCGACTTCGTCGACGGCCGCTACGACGTCCTCTGCTGCACGACGATCATCGAGTCGGGGCTGGACATCCCGCGCGCCAACACGATGATCGTCCACCACGCCGATCGCTTCGGGCTGGCCCAGCTCTACCAGTTGCGCGGGCGCATCGGCCGCTCGCGCGAGCGCGCTTTTTGTTACCTGGTGGTTCCCGAAGAGACGCGGATGACGCCGGAGGCGAAGCAGCGCCTGGCGGTCCTGCAGCGCTTCACCGAGCTCGGCGCCGGGTTCCAGGTGGCGACGCACGACCTCGAGATCCGCGGCGCCGGCGAGCTGCTCGGAGAGCGCCAGCACGGAGCCGTCGCGGCGGTGGGGTTCGAGACCTACGCCCGCATCCTCGAAGAGGCGGTGGCCGAGCTGCGCGGCCAGCCCATCAAACAGGAGCACGATCCGGAGATTTCGGTCGACGTGCCGGCGTTTCTCCCCGACGACTACGTCCCCGACGCCGGCCAGCGCCTCGACTTCTACCGGCGCCTGGCCCAGGCCCGCACCGAGGACGACGTCCGCGGCACGCTGGCCGAGCTCGCGGACCGCTACGGCCCCCTCCCCGAGGAGGCGTCGCTGCTGGGCGAGGTCATGATCGACAAGACGCTGGTGCGCGCGCTCGGCGGGCTCGGCTACGAGCTCTCGCCGGCGCGCTTCACCCTCTCGCTGCACAGCGAGACGCCGCTCGACCCGGGCAAGGTGCTGAAGCTGGTTCAGGCCAAAGCGAGTCGCTTCAAGCTGACGCCGGACATGCGGCTCTCTTACGCCTTCGACGAGGAGGAAAAGCGCGACCGCATGGCGGCGGTTCGGACCCGTTTGACGCAGCTCGTGAAGCTGACCGCCGCTTGACCCAGCCTGACAGCCAACGGCCCGGTTTTCGGGTACGCTTTGCGGATGCACATCCTTCTGCATCTCGCGGTGTTGACCGTGACCCTGCTCGCGCTGACCCGATTTCTCCCTTCCGTGAAGGTCAAGAGCATCGGATCGGCGATCGTCGTGGCGATCGTCTTCTCCGTCCTCAACGTGCTCCTCGGTGGGTTCATCCGGGTCCTGCTGGTCGTTCCGGGGATCCTCACGCTCGGGCTGCTGTTCTTCTTCGTCCCGCTCATCGTGAACACGATCCTGCTGTGGCTGACCGACAAGCTGATGGGCTCGTTCGAGATCGAGACGCTGGGGGGACTGGTCACCTCGGCGGCCATCCTGACGGCCGTGAATTGGTTGTTCATCCGGTTTGTCACCCATCCCCACATGGTTGGGATGTTCGGTCCCGGGCCAACGCGCTGGATCTAGCGCCCGGGGCGTGTAATCTCTCGCGGATGGCCCCGACGACCCTCCGCCCGAAGACCCTGGTGCTCGCTCTCGGCGCGCTCGCGTTTGCCGCGCCCGCTTGCAAACACGGCGCAAACACGACCGGCGAGGCCCGCAACGCCGATCCGTCGCAGGTGGTCGCCAAGGTCGACGACGCGGTCATCACGGTGGAAGACGTGCAGGAACGGATCAACAAGCAGTCGCCGTTCGTGCGCGCCCGTTACACGGCCGCCGACAAGAAGCGGGAATTCGTCGACGGTCTGGTCAAGTTCGAGGTGATGGCGGCGGAGGCGGCCCGGCGCGGCTACGACAAGGATCCCGACGTTCAGCGGGTCATGAAGCAGCAGATGATCTCCAAGCTGATGCAGAAGGACTTCGAGTCCAAGCTCAAGGTCGAGGACGTCCCCGACGCCGACGTCGAGAAGTACTACAACGAGCACCCGACCGAGTTTCACCAGAAGGACGAGGTTCGGGTGAGCGCCATCTTCGTCAAGGAGAAGGGCAAAGCCGACCACGCCTATGCCGACGCCAAGGCGCTCCCCAAAGGGCCGGCCGGTCTCGGCGACCAGAAGGGCTTCCGGGATCTGGTGACCAAGTACACCGAGGACGACGAATCGAAGCCCCGCGGTGGCGATCTTTCGTTCTTCGCCGAGGATTCGGCGACCGTTCCCAAGCCGATCGTCGACGCGGCGTTCAAGCTCAAGGAGGTGGGTGACCTCACCCCGCCGATCAAGACCGACAAGGGGTGGGCGATCGTGCGCCTCACGCAGAAGCGCCCCGGCTTCAACCGCTCGTTGCCCGAGGTCAAGCGTCAGATCCAGCAGCGGCTGTTCCGCGATCTGCGGTCCAAGGCGATGGACGCCTTCGTCGACGACCTCAAGAAGAAGAGCAGCATCACCATCAACGACGACAATCTGGCCAAGGTGGTCGTCGAGGGCGGCGCCGGCCGGGCGCCGGGAGCCGAGCTGCCGGGCATGCCGGGCGCGCCCGCCGGCGGGCCGCCGCCGGGGACGCCCGCTCCCCGCCCCGTCGGAATAGGGGGGATGCAACCCGCCAGCGCCCCGCACGCTCCAACCCACCCGTGAAGTACCGTCGGGCAATTTTCTTGGCGCTGGCGGCTCTGCTCGGGGCGTCCGGCGTCGCGCGGGCGCGCGTGGTCGAGCGGGTGGCCGCCGTGGTCGGAGACGCGCTGGTGCTGGCCAGCGAGGTCGAAGAGCGGGTGGGACCGCTCATGGCCGACGTCAACCGGATCCCCGATCCGGACAAGCGGTCGGCCCAGGCGACGGCCTTGCGGCGGCAGGTGTTGGAGCGGCTCATCGACGACGAGCTCATCCTGCAGCAGGCGGCGGAGATGAAGCTCTCCATCACCAGCGAGCAGGTCGACGCCTCCATCGAGGAGATCAAGAAGCAGAACAGCCTGACCGACGACCAGCTGCGCGACGCGCTTCGCCAGCAAGGGATGACCATGGCCGGCTATCGCGCCGACCTGCGGCGGCAGCTCCTGCGCTACAAGGTCCTCAACATCGCGGTCGGCTCGCGCGTCAACGTGTCGGACGACGAGGTGCGCGCCTACTACGAACGCCACATGAAGGACGGCAGCAACGTGCAGGTGCGCGCCAGCCACGTCTTCGTGGCGATCCCCGAGGGGGCCGACGCCACGACGGTGGCGGACAAGCAGCGGCAGGCCCAGAAGATCCTGGAGCGGGCGCAGGCGGGCGAGGACTTCGCCAAGCTGGCGCGCGAGAGCTCGGACGACGCGGCGACGCGCGCCGACGGCGGCGACCTCGGCTACTTCGGCAAGGACATGCTGCCCAAAGCGATCGAAGAGCTGGTCTTCTCGATGAAGGTCGGCGACGTGCGCGGCCCCGTCCGCGTCGAGGGCGGCTTCCACGTCATCAAGCTCGTCGACCGCAAGATCAAGGACCCCAAGCCGTTCGACCAGGCGAAGGACGAGATCCGCATGCAGCTCCATCAGAAGGACATGGAGCGCCAGACGAAGATCTACCTCGGCGAGCTGCGCAAGAAGACGTTGGTCGATATTCGGTATTAGCCCGGCGGCCAGGCCATGGGCCGGCCGGCCAGGACGTGCAGGTGGACGTGGTGGACGGACTGGCCGGCGTCGGCGCCGGCGTTCATCACCACCCGGAAGCCGTTGCCGGCGAGGCCGCTCTCTTTGGCGCGTTGGGCGGCGACCACCATCAGGTGGCCGAAGAGCTCGACGTCGGCGGGGGTGGCGTCGGCCAGCGAGGCGATGTGCCGGGTGGGGACCACCAGCTCGTGCAGCGGGGCCTTGGGGCCGAGGTCCTTGAAGGCGACGGTGCGGTCGTCGCGGTAGGTGATGGTCGACTTGATGTCGCCGCGGACAATCTTGCAGAACAGGCAATCGTCGGACGTGGTCATGGCTCTTCTCCCGGGATCTGCATACCTCACGCAACGAGCTGGAGCAGGCGCGCCCGCGTCTCTTCGAACGGCGCGGCCTCGTCGGTGCGCTGGCGCAGGAAGGCGGTGATGGCGTCCATGCGCGCCACCGCCTCGTCGGTCACCGGGTCGGCGCCGCGCTGGTAGGCGCCGAGCAGGATGAGGTCGCGCTGGCGTTCGTAGGCGGCCAGCAGCTCGCGCAGCCGGCCGGCGGCGCGGCGGTGCTCGGGGTCGGCCACGGCGCTCATGAGGCGCGACAGCGACGGCAGCACGTCGACGGCCGGCCACTGGTTGCGAGCCGCGATCTCGCGCGAGAGGATCACGTGGCCGTCGAGGATGCCCCTGACCTCGTCGGCGATCGGTTCTTCCATGTCCCCGCCCGCGACCAGGACGGTATAAAGCGCGGTGATCGAACCGCGCGCGTCGTTGCCGGTCCGTTCGAGGAGACGCGGCAGGAGCGCGAAGACG
Source organism: Polyangia bacterium (assembly GCA_035607055.1). Taxonomy (GTDB): domain Bacteria; phylum Myxococcota_A; class Polyangia; order Fen-1088; family Fen-1088; genus JADGRB01. The sequence goes on along the minus strand of DATNDC010000018.1, from coordinate 16,742 downwards.
CTGGGCGGGTAGCCTTGTCGCGCGGGCGGCTCGCCGGCGGCGAGGCCGACCTCGCGCTGCGCCCGCGCCACGCGCGTCACGGAGTCGAGCATGAAGAGCACGCGGCGCCCCTCGGCGCGGAAGTACTCGGCGATGGCGGTGGCCACGAACGCCGACTTGAGCCGCACCAGGCTGGGGGTGTCGCTGGTGGCGCAGACGACCACCGATCGCTGGCGCCCGGCTTCGCCCAGTGATTCTTCGAGGAAGTCGACCACCTCGCGGCCGCGCTCACCGACGAGCGCGATGACGTTGACGTCGGCCTCGGTCTGGCGCGCGATCTGCCCCATCAGCGTCGACTTGCCGACGCCCGAGCCGGCGAACAGGCCCACGCGTTGCCCTTCGCCCATGGTGACGAGCGCGTCGAGCGCGCGGACGCCGAGCGCCAGCGGGCGGCTCACCCGGCGGCGGGCCAGCGGATCGGGGGCCGGGCGATCGACCGGCCAGGGGGTCGCGCCCGCGATCGGCCCGCCGCCGTCGATCGGGCGCCCGAGCCCGTCGAGGACGCGGCCGAGCACGCCGTCGGAGACCTCGACCGACAACGACCGGCCGGTGGCGGTCACCAGCGAGTCGGGGCCGATGCCGGCCGCCTCGCCGAGCGGCAGGAGGACCGCCTCCTCGCCCCGGAAGCCGACCACCTCGGCTTGCAGTCCCGAGCCCTCCAGCGTCACGATCTCGCCGACGCGCACGCCGGGGACGCTGGCGCGAACCACCAGGCCGGTCACCTCCGTGACGCGCCCCGATTCGCGGCGAGGGGCCGCGCTCTCGAGACGCGCCAGCGCCTGGCCGAGGTCCAATCTTCCGCCGGGCTTCGTTTCAGCCACGGGCGCCTCCGAGCAACGCGCGCTCGAGCGCGGCGAGCTGGGTCTCGAGCCGCGCGTCGAGGCGACCCTGCGGCGTCTCGATCACGCAGCCGTGGCGTCCCACGGCCTCGTCGGCGACGAGCTCGAGCGCCGCGGCGGGCGCCCGGGCCGTGAGCGCCGCGCGGCGCGTTTCGACGGCCGGGAGATCGTCGGGATGAACGCGCACGCGCACCGCGCCCGAGCCCGGGCGGCAGGCGGCCAGCGCCTCTCCGGCGATCTCCGCCATGGTCTCCGGCGCCAGCGCCACCGCGCGGCCGACGATCTTCTCCGCCATTCGGGCCGCCACCGCGAGGGCCAGCGGCTCCGCGGCCTCGACGATGCGAGCCGCCTCGGCCCGGGCGGCCGCCAACGCCACCGCCGCCTCGGCCACGCCATCCGCCCGCCCGGTCTCGAATCCCTCCTGCCGGGCCGCCTCGCGCGCGGCGACCCCTTCGGCGCGCAGCGCCTCGGCCTCGGCCCGCGCCCGCGCCAGCAGCGCCTCGGCCTCGGCCCGGGCGTCGAGCGTCACCTTGGGGACGACGTGCCCTTTGACGATACGACCCACGTTGCCTATCCCTCCGCCTCCGCGGCGAACGCCAACAGGCGCCGCCCCAGCGGCGGCGCCAGGCGCTGCGCGACGGCCTGTGTGGCGTCGCGCCCCTCGGGCACCAGCGCCACCGCCAGCGCGCGGGCGCCGAGGTGCGCCGCCAGATCGGAAGGTCTCTCGCCGGCGACCCGCTCCACGAGGCGGCGGGCGGCGTCGCGCGCCTGGGCCGGTCCGGTCTTGGCCGCCGCCTCGACCAGCGCCCCTGCCAGTCGGTCGCCGAGGTTGGCCGCCGCCCGGCCCACGACCTCACCGGGCGCGCCCCGGAGGGAGACGCCCAGCGTGAACGCCCCCCGCAGCTCGACGGCCTCCGCGACTGCGGCGAGCGGCAGGGCCATCAGCGGTGCGGCCTCGGGCCCGGCCGGAGCTCCCGGGCCCGCCACCGGCACCAGGGCCGCGAAGACCCGCCGGCCGAGCTCGGCCGCGGCAGTGGCGGGAACCGGGGTCGGCGCGCGGCTTTCGCCCCGCTCGCTCAGCAGCGCGTCAGCTATCTGGCGAACCTCGGGCGGCAGCGCTTGGCTGACGGCCTGGACGACCGGCGACGATTCGGCCGCCAGCCGCTCGCGCAGCCAGTCGGGGTGGATGCGCTCGATGCCCGCCGGCACCGGCGCGCGCACCAGCGCCAGCAGCTCGGCCAGCGTCGAGGCGCGGGTGGTCCGGGTCTCCGAGGCGAGGGCCGCCAGGGCCGCCTGCCCGCCGGCCGCCCCGGGGAACCGCGCGGCGAAGGCTTCGGGCGGCATGTGGGCGACCAGGGCCCCCAGGACCAGTCCCTTGTCCGCGAACGGAAGCGCCGCCACCGCCGGATGCACCGGCGCATCATCGGTTGAGCGGGGGTCGGGTTGCAACCTCGGGCCGGGGCTCGACCCGAGCTGACTTGCGCGCGGGCGCCGGGCCGAGTACACCTTGCGGCCCGCTATGACTGCCTCAGCACCACCCATCATGACCGAGAGCGTTGCGTCGCAGGACAAGCCCGTCCGGAGCGACGTCCGCAACATCGCCATCATCGCTCACGTCGACCACGGCAAGACCACCCTCGTCGACGGCTTCCTGCGACAGGCGGGGCAGTTCCGCGCGGGCGAGGTGATGGCCGACTGCGCGATGGACTCGAACGACCTCGAACGCGAGCGCGGTATCACCATCCTCTCCAAGTTCACGGCCATCACCTGGAAGGGGACGCGCATCAACATCGTCGACACCCCCGGCCACGCCGACTTCGGCGGCGAGGTCGAGCGGGTGCTCAAGATGGTCGACAGCGTCTGCCTGCTGGTCGACGCCTTCGAAGGCCCGATGCCCCAGACCCGCTTCGTCACCCGCAAGGCGCTGGCGCTGGGCCTGCGCCCTATCCTTGTCGTGAACAAGATCGACCGCCCCGGCTGCGATCCGGAGGGCGCCGTCGACGCCACCTTCGATCTCTTTTGTGCGCTCGGTGCGACCGACGCCCAGCTCGATTTCCCCATCGTCTACGCCTCGGGGCGCGAGGGGTGGGCGGTGCGCGATCTCAAGGACGAGCGGAAGGATCTCGGCCCGCTGCTCGACATGGTCGTCGAGGTGGTGCCGCCGCCGGCGGCGGCCGTCGAGGCGCCGCTGGCCATGCACGTCACGACGCTCGACTACGACGACTACCTCGGCTACGTGGCGATCGGCCGCATCGAGTCGGGGCGGATCAAGCCGGGCGACCGCGTCCTCTGCGCGCACCGGAACGGCTCGCGCGAGGAGTTCCGGGTCGCCAAGCTGCTCGGCTACCAGTCGCTCAAGCGGTTCGAGCTGGCGGAGGCCGCCGCCGGCGACATCTGCGCGGTCACCGGCATGGCGGACCTGACCGTCGGCGAGACCATCACCGAGATCGCGCGCCCCACCATCTTGCCGCTGCTCGAGATCGAAGAGCCGACGGTGAAGATGCAGTTCATGTCCAACAACGGCCCCTTCGCCGGTCAGGAGGGGAAGTTCGTCACCTCCCGCAACCTGCGCGATCGGCTGTTCAAGGAGATCAAGTCGAACGTCGCCCTGCGCGTCGAGGAGACCGCCTCGCCCGACACCTTCGACGTCCTCGGCCGCGGCGAGCTGCACCTCTCGGTGCTCATCGAGACGATGCGCCGCGAGGGCTACGAGCTGATGGTCTCCCAGCCGCAGGTCATCTTCAAGACCGGCGACGGCGGCGAGAAGCTCGAGCCGTACGAAGAGGTGGTCATCGACCTCGATGAGGCCTACTCGGGCGCGGTGATCGAGGAGCTCGGGCGCCGCGGCGGCCGCATGCAGGAGATGGGGCCGGCGGGCGAAGGGCGGATGCGCCTCGAGTATCATTGCCCGGCGCGCGGCCTCATCGGCTACCGCTCGCAATTCCTCACCGACACCCGCGGCACGGGAATCCTGAACCACAACTTCAAGAGCTACGGCCCGTTCGCCGGGGCGATCCGCTCACGGCCGAACGGCGTGCTCATCTCGCAGGACAACGGCGAGACCAACACCTACGGGCTCTTCTATCTGCAGGAGCGCGGGCAGCTCTTTCTCGGACCGGGGATCAAGGTCTACGGGGGCCAGATCATCGGGCTGCACTCGCGCGACAACGATCTGATCGTCAACCCGTCGAAGGCCAAGAAGCTGACCAACATCCGCACCACCGCTGCCGACGAGAAGCTGTTCCTCACCACCCCGCGCCCCTTTTCGCTGGAGGCGGCGCTCGAGTTCATCAACCCCGACGAGCTGGTCGAGGTCACCCCGGTCGCGCTGCGCTTGCGCAAGCGCTTCCTCGATCACAACGAGCGCAAGCGCCTGGAAAAGGCCCGCGACGCGGGCCTGCAAGGCGACTGAGCGACGCTCCTGGACGCGCGCCGCGGGTCGTTCCGACTCATCCTTTTGACGGCCGCCCCCGGGCTTCGCCGGCGCGGGGCGTTTCGGGTGCGCTGGTCTCCGGCAGTCGGCGGAGCGCGATCGACTGGAGGACGGGCGCGCGCGGGCGCCCGGGGTCGGCCCAGGCTTGCAGGTCGATCGTGCCGTCCGCCGGGACCGTGAAGTCGACGCCCAGGTCCGCACTGGTCGCGCTGCCGATGCTCACCGATCCGCGAACCGCGGAGGCCTCGGGCCCCTGCGCCTCCGCACGCCAGCGGCCGGCGGCCAGAGGCAGGCGGTCGTAGCGGAATACCCGGCCGGCGAGCAGCGGAAGCTCGACCGTGGTACCCGGTCCGAGGCGTGCCGGACCTGACGACTCCGCAGAAAGCAGGACAGCGGGGACTCGTACTTCGGTCGGGCCACGAACGACGCCGGTCGCTCCCTCGCGTCGCATCCAGATCTGGGCGCGCTCCACCCGCGGATGGGTAGCCTCGATCTGGACCAGCGTGTAGTCATTCGCAAAGTCCGGGCGCGCGCGTAACTCTCGGCCGCTTCGGAAGCACGGCTCGGCGCTCCCCCACGGCAGGCAAAAGACGATCAGGTCTGGTTGTCGGCGGGCCACGTAGCCGCCGTCTCCGAGCTCGTGCGCCAGGGGCCCGTGGCCGAAATCGGGCGGCCGGTGGTGCGACAAGAAACGATCGTTGAGCCCCAGCATGTCGAGCGCGCGCAGTCCCGAAAAGTAGGGGAGGCAGCCCGCTGGATCGACGGCCATCAGCGGTTCGACCGCCGTGTAGGCGCGCTTTAAGAAGAGACCGATCGGTTCTCCGGCCCACTCCCAACGCTCCTCGTGCGCACGTCGGACCTCCGGGTCCGGTCGTTGCCCGAAGTGGAGGAGCCACGCTAGGGCGAGGATCCCAGGGACCGCGGCCGCCGTCCGTATTCGGCGGCCGCGGACACCCGCCTCCAACGCCCATCCGGCGGCCTCGCTGACCATCACGGCGCTGGTGACGATCAGCGGGACGGCGTGCCGGTAGGCCGGGAAGATGTCGCCACCGATGGCGATCACGTACAGCGCCCAGGCGAGGTGAATGGCCAGCGCGGCGGCCACGCGGGGTCGCCGCCGGGTGAAGAGCAGCGCCAACCCCAGCACCGGCGCAACGGCGAGTATCGGCATGCTGGCGACCGCCTGGGACAGATAGTGAGCCCCCTCGGTCAGACGGTTCGAGGTGAAGGCCACCTTGGCGTAGGCGGTGTTGGGAACCCAGTCCCGGTAGTAGAGGCGACGAAACGCCAGTTGAGCTCCCCAGGCGAGAGCCGCGGGGAGCGCCAGCCGCACGGCACGGCGGAGCCGCACCCGCACTTCCGATCCGACGGAGACGGCCAGTGCCGCGATGGCGGCGAAGAGCGGACCGTCGGGGCGGGTCAACGCCAGGAGCGCGAAGCAGATGCTGGCCAGCCGCCAGCGCCGAAGGTGCTGCTTTTCCCACCCATCGATCGGTGCCGCGCCGGCCGGCTCGGACGCTGCGACCTCCTGGCCGGCGGCGAGCGCGCCGAGCGCGATCGCCAGCAGGGCGGCCACGATCGGTTGCTCGAGCCCGCCGATGCTCCAGACCGAGATCGCCGGCGTGGCCGCGATGATCGCGCCGCCGGCCAGGCCCGCCAGGAGCTCGGTCGGCCGATCCTTGCGAAACCAGGGGAGTGCCGCGGCGGCCAGCGTCGCGCCGAGCAATCCCCAGGCCCGCGCAGCGAGCACGTAGTCGTCGCGCAGAAGTCGCCCGAGCGGCGCGATCAGCAGGACCCACAGCAGGTTCGAGTACCCCTCGACCCGTTCGCCCGCCGTCCACGTCAGCCCTTGACCATGGGCCAAGCGCCGAGCGTAGCGGAGCGAGATGAACCCGTCGTCTGCGAAGAACGGAACGAACGTTCGCGCCTGCTCGACGATGACGAGCGCGAGCAGGACGCCGAGCCCGAGCGCCAGTGTCCGCTGCACCCACGGCCGCCGCCGGAACCAATCGTCGAGACTAGAAGGGCGCATCCTCTCGTTGGCGGGCTGACACTGCCGGATGTACGCGGCAGCGACAAGCGGAGATTTGCCCGAGCCCGATTCACCGCCCGCGAGGACCCTCTCTTCAAAAGCACCGGCACGGCCAGACGGTCAGCGCCTGCTCGACGAGCGCGAAATGAACGTGGCCGCGGCAGCGTCCTCCCCCGCCCTCCAGAGGAAGCGAGGGCGCGTCGGGGGGCCGTGACGACCCTCGCCGTTCTCCTTCATCTGATCCTTGCTGTGTCGATCGTCAGACAGCCGCACGACATTCCCGCGCATCCCACACGGCGGGCGCGTCTGACGCCGCTGTTCACAACCCTACGGTCGTGCTGGCTTCGAAATGAGGCGCGCGACTGGGCTGGATGTTCACCGGGTTGTTGCTGCGATGTTGCCGGCAAAGGTTTACCCTGAGAATTGGGATGCGTATCGCCGCGCTCGACGTGGGGTCGAATTCGTTCCACCTGATCGTCGCCGACGTGGAGACGGGGGGGCGGATCCACGTGCTCGACCGGGCCAAGGAGATGGTGCGGCTCGGCGACTCGACCTTGCACCAGGGGGTCATCGCGCCCGAGGTCTTCCGGCGCGGGCTGGACGCCCTGCGGGCGTTGCGGCGGATCGCCGATCGCCACAAGGTCGACGCGCTGGTGGCGGTGGCGACCAGCGCCGTGCGCGAGGCGCAGAACGGCGGCGAGTTCGTGCGCGCCGCCCGCGACGAGTCGGGGATCGACATCCAGGTCATCCGCGGCGACGAGGAGGCGCGCCTCATCTACCTGGGCGCGCGCGGCTCGCTCGACCTCGGCAAGCGGCGCGTGGCGCTGTTCGACCTCGGCGGCGGGTCACTCGAAATCGTATTGGCCGACGCGCAGGAGCTGTATTTCTCGTCGTCGCTCAAGCTGGGGGTCATCCGCCTGTCGGAGAGCTGCCCCTGTTCGGACCCCCCGAGCTCCCGCGAGCGCGCCCACCTCAACGAGCGGGTGCGCACGGTGCTCGACCCGGTCATCTCCCGCGTGCGGGCGATGGGGTTCGACGACGTGGCGTTCACCTCCGGGACCGCCTCGGCGCTGGCCGGTCTGCTGCGCGCGGAAGGGGGGAGCGGCAAGTCGACGATGGCGATCGGCGATCTGGCCGCCCTCGAGCAGAAGCTGGGGACGATGACCATCGCGGCGCGGACTAAGCTCCCCGGCCTCGACGCCCGGCGGGCCGACACCATCTACGCGGGCGCGGTGGTGTTCCGCACCGCCCTCGAGCTGGCGGGCGCCGACGAGGCGACGCTGTGCGAGACGGCGCTGCGCGAGGGGATCATCGCGGACTACGTCGCCTCCAACCGGCCCGGGATCCTGCTGGTGGAGGAGTTTCCCGATCTGCGGCGGCGGAGCGTGATGGAGCTGGCCCGCCGCTGCCAGTTCCGCGAGGACCACGGCGCGCACGTGGCGCGGCTGGCGCTCTCGATCTTTCACCAGACGCGGCGGCTGCACAAGCTGGCCGACGGCGACGCCGAGCTGCTCGAGTACGCGGCGCTCCTGCACGACATCGGGTTCTACATCTCGCCCCACCGGCACCACCGCCACACCGAGTACCTGATCAAGAGCCACGCCATGACCGGCTTCTCGCGCTCGGAGGTGGAGATCATCGCGCTGACCGCGCGGCACCACAGGAAGGCGGTTCCTCAGCGCGGACAGGGCGCCCTCAAGCGGCTCTCCAAGGCCGACGCGCGCCGCGTGCGTTATCTGACCGCCGTCCTGCGGGTGGCCGACGCCCTCGATCGCACCCACGCCCGCCTGGTGCGGGCCGTCCGCTGCTCCATCTCCTCGCGCACCGTCGAGGTGCGCGTCGACGCCGACGGCGATCCCGAGCTCGAGCTCTGGGCCGCGCGCCGCAAGGGCGACCTCTTCGAGTCGCTCGCCGAGCGCAAGCTCCGCTTCGCCGTCGACGGCCTCAAGGAGCGCGAGGACCCCCCGTCCGTTCCCGCTCCCGTCCCTCCGGCCACCACCTCGGCTCCCTTGCGCGTCGTCCGCGGGAACGCCCGCTAGGCGGGTCCGCCTAAACGCCGAGCGCCCGCAACCCGAAGTAGAGCGCCGCCGCGATCAGCGCCGCCGACTGGATGGTGAACAGCCAGGCCCAGACGATGCGCAGCGCCACCCCCCAGCGGACGCCGGCCGGCTTGTTGACCCAGCCGACCCCCACGATGGCGCCGGTGATCGTGTGCGTCGTCGACACGGGCACGCCCAGCGCGCTGGCGAGAAAGAGCATCCCCGCCGCGCCCGTCTCCGCACAGAAGCCGCCGAACGGCTTGAGCTTGGTGAGGCGCATCCCCATCGTGCGCACGATCCGCCAGCCGCCGGTCAGCGTCCCCAGCCCCATCGCCGACTGGCAGGCGAGGATCACCCACAGCGGCAGCTCGGCGTGCGGTCCGATCTTTCCCTTGGCGATCAGCATCGCCAAGATGATCCCCATCGTCTTCTGCGCGTCGTTGGCGCCGTGGCCCAGGCTGAAGAGCGCCGAGGAGACCAGCTGAATCCGGCGGAACCAGCGGTCGATGCGCCCCGGGTGCGTGCGGCGGAACACCCAGGCGACCAGCACCATCATCCCACCGCCCAGCACCATGCCCAGCACCGGCGACACCACGATGAAGATGGCCGTCTTGAGCACGCCGCTCTGCTGGACGACGCCGAACCCGCCCTTGCTGATGCCGGCGCCGAGGAGGCCCCCGACCAGCGCGTGCGACGAGCTCGACGGTAGCCCGTACCACCAGGTGATGAGGTTCCAGGCGATGGCGCCCCCCAGCGCCCCCAGCAGAACGGCGTCGTTCATGATGCTGGGGTCGATGATCCCCTTGCCGATCGTGTGCGCCACGTGCAGCGGGAAGACGACGAAGGCGATGAAGTTGAAGAAGCCGGCCCAGACGACCGCCTGGCGCGGGGTGAGCACGCGCGTCGACACCACGGTGGCGATCGAGTTCGCCGCGTCGTGGAACCCGTTGATGTAGTCGAAGCAGAGCGCGATCGCCACGATCGCGACGATGGTGACCATCGGCGTCCGTCAGCTGTTCTCGAGGAGCACGCCCTCGATGATGTTGGCGACGTCCTCACAGCGGTCGGTGGCCGACTCCAGCGTCTCGTAGATCTCTTTCCACTTGATGACGGTGATGGGGTCCTTCTCCTCGCGGAAGAGCCGCGCCAGCGCGCTGCGCAGGATGGCGTCGGCCACGTTCTCGAGGCGATTGACCTCCACGCAGTGCTGGAGGATGCCGTCCGACTTGCCGAGGTCGCGGATGCCCTTGACCGCGCCCAACACGTGCTCGGCGCCCGAGACGAGACAGCGCGCCAGCTCGGCCACCTCCTTGGTCATCTCGTGGACGTCGTAGAGGGCCACCCGGTCGGCGGCCGCCTCCACCATGTCCATGATGTCGTCCATCTTGGTGATGAGGCGGTAGATGTCGTTGCGATCGAGCGGCGTGATGAAGGTCTTGTGCAGCCCCGCCACCACGGCGTGGGTGATCTCGTCGCATTCGTGCTCGATCTGCTTGACCCGCTCGGCGCGCCGTTCGAGATCGACCGGGTTCTCCACCATCTCCAGGAACGCCCGGCACCCCTCCACCGTCTTTTGTCCTTGTTGTTCGAAATAGGAAAAGAAAGACGCGTCGTGCGGGAGAAGCCTCATCGCCGCCGCTATATAGCCGAAAGGGGGTGGGCGCGGCTAGCCCGGGGGGTCCCCCTCAGAGGGAAGCGGCGAAGCGGAGCAGAAACTCCTGCTCCAGCTTCCCCTGGGAGACCAGGTCCATGACCGTGATGGAGGTGCCGCTCCACTCGTTGACCACGTAGTTGGCGGAGAGGCGGACCAGGCGCCCGCGCCAGTAGTTGAGGCCGAGCGTCCCCGACGTGACGCGGGTGGTGGAGATCCCCGGATCTCCGAGCGCCGTGTTGTCGCTGGTCAGGTTCTCCGTGAGCAGCTCGCCGCGCACCGCCAGCTCCAGCCCGTCGGGGAGCAGCGATCCGAACGGCGCCTCTCCGGCCACCCGCTGCGGCAACTCCAGCCCGGGCGCCGGGAGCTGCCCCGCGCCGCCCCACAGCCAGAACCAGACCTCGGCGTAGCCGGCGATGCCGTCGAGGATCGCGTCGCCCACGGGCGCGCTGGGGGTGGCCGAGGTGTCGTTCTCGACCAGGTGCTGCCGCTTCCAGACGATCTCGCCGCGCAGGCCGAAGCGGTCGCCGATCGGCAGGTTCAGCTCGCCGCCGAAGGCGGTGGCGCTCCCCTGTTCGTGCAGCTCGAAGGCGAGCGGCGTCGTTTGGCCGGTCGTCCAGTGCGGCTCGAAGAAGACCATCCCGCCCGGCGTTGCCTGCACGGGGGCCTCCGGTCCGAGCACGTGGTTGCCGTACCAGGCCGAGCCGCCGATGGCGAACCCCCGCCAGGGGCGATCGCTGGCGGCGAACGGGGTGATGACGACGCGGCCGATCGAATCGGTCTGGTTGTCGAGGTTGCGGAAGCCGGGACCCTCGCCGTTGAAGAGGCCGCCCGAGTAGTAGAGGCGCCCGTCCGCCAGGAGGCCGTGGGCCATCACGCCGACCTCCTTGTTCCGCGGCGCGCCGAGCGAGCGCGCCACCATCGCCCGCTCGATGAAGTCGGTGTACGCGTCGGAGGTGCGGTTCTCCAGCGTGAACGGGGCGTCGAACTCGCCCGCCTGGACGATGAGCTGGTCCCCGAACGGCGCGAGGGCCAGGTAGGCGTCGGCGGCCGGCAGCGCGCTGGGCGCGACGTCGGCGCCCGCCGGCGGTCCGGGCGCGAAGTCGCCCGCCACGTCGAAGTAGAACATCGGCCCCAGCCAGCCGCGCAGCTCGACGCGCGCGCGCCGGATGAAGACGCCGCTCTTGGGCGTCTGCCGCGGGAAGAAGGCGCCGTCGACTTGCAGCCGCGCGCCGGGAAAGAGGACGAGCGCGCCGTCGCGGCTACGGAGGAAAATTCCATCGGCGTAGCCGCCTATCGGCTCCACGACCGTCGGCGCGTCGGCGGCGCGGGCGGGCCGAGCGAAGACGAGCAACGCCGCGCACAGACCAAGGGCGGCGAGGCGAGCGGCGGCGGACATCCAGCTTGCGCATTGTAACCGGCCGGCGACACTGGGGCGTGGTTCCTGGCGGAAATACCCTGGGGGCGGTGGCCCTGCGGGCCCTGGCGCGCAAGTACGAGCGGCTGGCCTCCTGGCGCGCTCGGCGCGACGGCGGCGGTCCGGCGGCGACGCGCGACGAGCTCCGGGCGCTGGCCGCCGAGTTCCCCGGCTGCCTGCGCGAGCTCGATACGCTGGGCGCGGCAGAGCTCGGCCGGCGGGCGGCGGCGTGCGGGATGGCGGCCGACGATCCCGCCGCCGTCGAGCCGTGGATGGCCTGGGTCGACGGTTACCACGCGCTGGTGCGGCGCGCTTTGGCGGCGCGTGGGGCCCGCGGCCGCGGCGAGGCGCCCGGCGACGACTTCGAGGCGGCGGTCCTGGCGCCGCCCGGGGGCCGCATGAGCGTGGTCGTGATACGCGCGCTCGCGGACCGGTTCGGCGTCCCGGCCGCCACGATCGCTGGCGCTCTGTTTCCGGTGCGCCGTCAGTCGCCCTACGAGCTTTGAACGCGTCAGGCGGGCGGAGGCGCGGGCGGCGGCGCGTCGGCGCCGGCGGAGCTCGGGACCAGGCGAAGGCCGCGCGCGTCGAGATAGTGCTCGAGCGCCGCTGGGTGCGCCGAGGCATCCGCCAAGCCGACGTAGCCGTCGGGCCGGATGACGTAGAGCGCGTCGCGCGCCAGACCGACGCGCTCTGCGTCCGCGCTCCAGGGGAAGACGTGCAGGGGGAGCCCGCGGGACTGACAGATGTTTCGGAGCGCCTCCGCGGCCGTGCCGTAGACGTGCGCCTGCCAGTCGAGCGCGGCGAGCGGCGCGAAGTTGTCCGGTCCGGGCGAGACCCAGGGGAGCCGATCGCCGCCGGCGATCCGTCCGGCGTGTCCCGCGCCGAGCTCGCCGCCGCGGTAGTGGATCGCGGTCTGCGAGACGGTGCGGTAGAGAAAGCGGCGCACGGCCCGGGCGCGGAAGGCGGCGCCGATGACCCGCGGCATGATCTGGACCCGGACCGCCGCGGCCAGGGGGCCGCTGCGGGTCGCCAGCTCGAACACGCGATCGGTGGTGGCCACCAGCCGCTGCGCGAAGCCGATCCGCTCCGGCTCGTAGCTGTCGAGGATCGAGACGGGTGCCCGCCCGCGGACCACCGCCGCCAGCTTCCAGCCGAGGTTCACCGCGTCGCCGATCCCGGTGTTCATCCCTTGGCCGCCGACGGGGCTGTGGATGTGGGCGGCGTCGCCGAGCAGGAACGCGCGCCAGCTCCGAAAGCGCTCCGCCACCCGGTGGTGGACGCGGTAGGTGGAGAACCAGTTGACGCGCTGGACGTCGACCCGCAGCTGCTCGAGCAGGCGCGGGCTGACGTCGTCCCAGCCGAGGCGATCGGCGGCGTGCTCCTGCTCGGGGCGGATCGTGCCGATGAGCCGCACGCGCCCGGTGCCCGCCAGCGGGAACAGGGCGGCGAAGTCGCTCTCGTCGAAGGAGACGTGCAGCTCGCCGTTGACCAGCGGCCCGCCGGCGTCGACGTCGGCCACGTAGAAGAGGTGCTCGTAGGTGCCGCCCGGAAAGCCGAGCCCCAGCTTCTGGCGAACCGCCGAGCGCGCGCCGTCGCAGCCGGCCAGGAACAGGCAGCGGCAGGTGGTCCGGCCCGCCGGCCCCTCGAGCTCGGCCTCGATCCCCTCTGCCTCCTCGCGGAAGTCGGTCAGGCGAACGCGCCGTTCGACCTCGACGCCCACCTCGGCGAGCCGGTCGCCGAGAAACCGTTCGTGCTCGTCCTGCGGGAAGATGACCGCGAACGGGAACGGGCTGTCGATGGCGCCCAGCCCGCCGAACTCGACGTGCGCCGCTTTCTCGCCGCGCGCCCAGAGGTTCACCGCGGTCACTTCGACGCCCGCCGCGACGACCGGATCGGCGAAGCCGAGCTGCCGGTAGATCTCGAGCGTGCGGGCCTGCAGCACCAGCGCGCGCGAGGTCTCACCGGGCCCGTTCGCCTGGTCGACGATTCGCACCCGGACGCCCATCCGGGCCAGCAGGTACGCCAGCACGAGCCCGGTGGGCCCCGCCCCTACCACCAGAACGTCAGTTTCCATGCCGACAAGCTAACGCGTCGGTGGCAGCGCAGGCAGAGGCGCGCGCGCGAAACACGATGGTCAGGAACGAGTCTGGGGACGGCCCCAGGGCTTCCACCCGTCCGACGGATGGCGGTGTCGAGATCCCACCGTCCCCCAGGTGAAGACCCACCGCGCCGGCGGCGTAGATCCGGCCTTCTCGGCGTGGAACGGCCCTTGCGATGTTCGCGGGAACATGACGATGGCCAACAACGCGGCGCCTCCGGCAGCGCCTCTTCCCGAAGCGACCGAGGCGGGGATCGACCTCACGGTCGTCATTCCCGCCTACAACGAAGAGCAGCGCCTCGGTGCGACGATCGCCGAGCTGGCGCGCTTCCTCGGGGCCCGCGGCGGCCGCCACGAGATTCTGGTCGTCGACGACGGCTCCACCGACGGGACGGTGGCGCTCTGTCGCGCGCTCGCCGCGCGCTGCCCGGCGCTGCGCGTGATCCCCACCGCCCCCAACCGCGGCAAGGGGCACGCCGTGCGGATCGGCATGCTGGCCGCCCGCGGCGCGGTGATCGTGATGTGCGACGCCGACGGCTCGACGCCCGCCTCCGAGATCCCCCGCGTCGTGCGTCCGATCCTCGAATGGCGCGCGGCGATCGCCATCGGTTCGCGCTACGTCCCGGGGACCGCACCGCCCGACCAGCCGCTCTGGCGCCGGCTCTGGAGCCGCCTCGTGAACCGCTTCATCCAGCGGACGCTCGTCCCCGGCGTGCGAGACACGCAGTGCGGGTTCAAGGCCTTCACCGCCGGCGCCGCGCGCGATCTTTTCGCCCGCGCGACCGTCGACGGGTGGGCGTTCGATCTCGAGGTGCTGGCCCTGGCCCGGCGCCTCGGCTACCCGGTCTTCGAGGTCGCGGTCGCCTGGAAGGACGATCGTCGCTCGCGTGTCCGCCCCTGGCACGATCTCTGGAAGGTCATCGGCGAGGCCGTGGCCATCAAGCGCAACCTCGCGCGCGGCGCCTACGGCCTGCGGTAGCGCGAAAGCGGACGGACCGGTCGCGGGCCGAGGCGACGCGCTCTCAGCGCGCCGGCCCGTTCGCCAGACGCGCCCGCAGCGCTTCGGCGTCGTGGACGGGTAGCTCGCAGCGCCCCTGGAGGCAGACGTAGGCGGTCGGGCGGCCGTCGATGGCCGTCTTGTCGGCGATCCAGGGGACGAGCGCGGCCAGCGTGGCGACGTCATCGTCGGACGCGGCGGCGATGGCGCGATTGGGGACGAAGGTCCGACGGAGGACGTCGGCGAGGGGCGCGGCGCTCTCGGGGCCGGCGGCGCGGGGCCAGACGATGGCGATCTCGCGCGGCTCGTCGGCGGCGTAGTCGACGCCCAGCAGCGCCTCGGCGAGCGCGAGCGGGTTCTCGGTCAGCGTCCCCGCCAGGCTGGCGAACGCGCGGTCGGCGATCGCGCGCCAGCGGTCGTCGCTGGTGAAGGTGGCGAGGCGCAGCGCCGAGAGCAGGGCGACCGAGGTCCCCGAGGGCTCGGCGCCGTCGTAGGCGGGCTTCTCGCGGGCGATGAGGCGTTCGTGGTCGCCGCCGGTCATGAACCAGCCGCCGGCGGGATCGGCGAAGCAGCGCTCGGTCTCCTCCGCGAGCGCGAGCGCGGCCTCGAGCCAGCGGCGCTCGAAGGTCGCCTCGTAGAGATCGAGCAGGCCGGCCGTGACAAAGGCCTGGTCGTCGAGGAAGCCCGGAACGCCGCAACGCCCCTCCTTCCAGCTGCGCGCCAGGCGGCCGCCGGGGCGCATCTCGGCGAGCACGAACGCGGCGGCGCGCGCGGCCGCGGCCGCGTAGCGCGGCTCGGCGAGGACGCGGGCGGCGACGGCGAGGCCCGAGACGGCGAGGCCGTTCCAGGCGGCCAGGATCTTTTCGTCGCGCAACGGCGGCGGGCGCTTGGCACGCGCGCTGTAGAGCGTCGCGCGCGCGCCGGCCAGCGCCGCCCATTCGCCTTCGTCGGGGCGGGCGACGTGCAGGATGTTTTCGCCCTCGAAGTTGCCGCCCGCGGTGACGCCGTAGTGGGCGATGAAGCGCGCGGCGTCGGCGCCCAGGCGCTGCTCGAGCTCGCGCTTCGACCAGACGAAGAACGCCCCCTCGGCCGCGACGCCGTCCGGCCCCTCCGAGTCGGCGTCGGTCGCCGAATAGAAGCCGCCCTCCGGGGCGGTCATCTCGCGCAGGAGATAGTCGAGCGTCTCGCGGCAGACGCGCGCGAAGTCGGGCCGGGCGGTCACCTGGAACGCCTCGGCGTAGGCGACCGCCAGCAGGCCGTTGTCGTAGAGCATCTTCTCGAAGTGCGGCACCAGCCACTCGGCGTCGGTCGAGTAGCGGTGAAAGCCGCCCGCGAGCTGGTCGTACATGCCGCCGCCGGCCATCTTCTCGAGCGTGCGCGTGGCCATCCGGAGCGCGCCGGCGTCGCCGGTGCGCCGGTGCTCGCGCAGGAGGAGCCGGATCGGCACGTTGGAGGGGAACTTGGGCGCCCGCCGCAGGCCGCCGTTGGCCTCGTCGAAGAGGCGCTGGTAGACGCCGACCGCCTGGCTGATGAGCGCGGCGCCCGGCCGGGCGCCCGCCTCCGCCGGCGCGCCCGGCTCCATCTGCGCGCGCACGGCGCGCACCAGCGCCTCGGCGGCGCGTCCCACGCGTCCGGCGTCGGCGAGGTACGTGGCGTGGATGTCGCGCAGGAGCTCGAGGAACCCGAGCCGCGCGCCGCGCGCCCCTTCGCGCGGCGGAAAATAGGTGCCGCCGAAGAACGGCTCGCGATCGGGTGTCAGCCAGACGCTCATCGGCCAGCCGCCCGACTGGGTGAGCGCCTGCACCGCTGCCATGTAGACGGCGTCGACGTCCGGGCGCTCCTCGCGATCGACCTTGATGCAGACGTAGTGGCCGTTCATGAAGGCGGCGATCTCCTCATCTTCGAAGGATTCAGCCTCCATGACGTGGCACCAGTGGCAGGTGGCGTAGCCGATGGAGAGGAAGACCGGGCGCCCCAGCCGCCGCGCCTCCTCGAACGCTTCGTCGCCCCAGGCGCGCCAGTCGACCGGGTTGTGCGCGTGCTGGAGCAGGTAAGGGCTCGATTCCAGGATCAGCCGGTTCGTGTAGCGCGGCGCCGCACCGTCGAGGTGGTGCGTCCGCGGGCGATAGCCCTCGGGCGCGGCCTGACGGCCGGCCAGCGCCGCCTGCAGCGCAGCGGCGAGCGCGGGCGAGTACGG
>DATNDC010000109.1:0-13436 GCA_035607055.1 Polyangia bacterium | reverse complement strand
CTCTAGAGCGACGCGCTCGAGCGCGCTTACCAGCCGCCGCCCGAGGGCTTGGCCCCCTGGTCGGCGCCCTTGTCGCCCTTGTCGGCTTTCTTGTCCTTCTTGTCCTTCTTGCCCTTCTCGCCCTTCTCGCTCTTCGTGTCGCCGGCCGGCTTGTCGTCGGCCCGGACGGGAACGGAAACCAGGAACGAACCAGCGAGGATCGCCGCGAGGATCAACTTCATGGAAGTCTCCTTGGTTGGAGGTTGACCAGCAGCGCCCTTGTAGACCATTTCCTCGGGACGCGCGAGCGCCGGTCAACGGGCAGGCTCGTGCGCTGGCGCCTCGGCCCGGCCGTTTACCAGGAGAGGCCGAAGCCGTACGGGAAGAGCGGGTCGTAACGGGCGTCGCCGACGTTGATCGGGATCTGCGCCATGTCGCGCGGCCAGCTGCAGGGGAGCTTCCCGGTCGGTTTCGCGCGGCCCGCCAGCACGTCGGCGATCCCGGCCCCCTCGGTCCCGGGCAGCCAGGCGGCGACCAGCGCCGTCGCGCCGTCGACCAGGTCCCCCAGGATGAGCGGCCGTCCGGAGAGCAGCACCACGACCAGCGGCTTGCCGCTCCGGCGGGCGGCGTCGAGCAGCGCGCGATCCTCGGGTGAGAGCTCCAGCTTGTCCCGGTCGCCGCTCCCTTCGGCGTAAGGATCCTCGCCCACGACGGCCACCACCACGTCGGCGCTCGCGGCGCCGGCCGCGTCCTGGGAGAACGTCACCCGCCCGGCCCCCAGCACCTCCTCGAACCCTTGCCGGATGGTCGTCCCCGGCGTGATGGCGCCGCGGCGCCCGCGCCACCCGACCGACCAGCCGCCGCACTGCACGCCCATGTCGTCGGCGCGGAAACCACAGAGGTGGACGCGCGCGCCGGCCCCGAGCGGCAGTACGTTCTTGTCGTTCTTGAGCACGACCAGGCTCTCCCGCACCGCCCGGCGCGCCACCGCGCGGTGCTCGGCCGAGCCGATGCGCGCCGTGAGCGCCGGATCGGCGAACGGCCGCTCCCACAGCTTGAAGCGCACCTTCTGCCGCAGGATGCGGCGGACGGCGTCGTCGATGCGCGCCGGCGCGACTCGCCCCGCCTTCACCAGCTCGCGCAGGTCGGCCACGAAGTCCGGGTAGTTGATCGGCACCATCACCATGTCGATGCCGGCGTTGATCGCCACCTCGACGTCCTGCTTGTAGTCGTCGGACATCTTGTCGATGGCGGCCCAGTCGGTGACCACGAACCCCGGGAACCCAAGCTCGCCCTTGAGGAGGCCGGTGATGAGCTCCTTGTTCCCGTGCATCGGCTGATCGTTCCAGCTCGAGTACGAGACCATCACGCTGCCGACGCCCGCCTTGACGCAGGCGACGTAGCCGGGGAGGTGAATCCGGCGCAGCTCCTCGAGCGAGACGCGCGTGTCCCCCTGGTCCATGCCGCGGCTGGTGCCGCCGTCACCGAGGAAGTGCTTGGCGGTGGCCAGCACGGCGCTGCTCGGTTCGGACGCGGGGGCGTCCTGCAGGCCGCGCACGGCCGCCGGCCCCAGCAGCTCGGCCAGCTCGGGCGATTCGCCGTAGCTCTCGTAGGTGCGGCCCCAGCGCTCGTCGCGGGCGACGGCGATGCAGGGGGCGAACGCCCAGCGCGCGCCGCTCCCGGCCGCCTCGCGCGCGGTCACGCGCGCCGCCTGCTCGACGATCTCGGGGTTGCGCGTGGCGCCCATCCCGATCTGGTGCGGGAACAGCACCGCCCCTTTGACGTCGCCGTCGCCGTGGACCGCGTCGACGCCGTAGAAGATCGGGATGCCGAGGCGGGTGGCGAGGGCCCGGGACTGGAACCCGTCCGTCATGGTGACCCAGTGCGCCGGGTCGTTGGGCGCGGGGAGCGAGTTGCCGCCCGACAGCACCGAGCCCATGAAGTACTGCGTGACCTCGCGCCCGTCGGTGAGCGCGGTCTTGTCGGCCTGGGTCATCTGGCCGATCTTCTCCTCGAGCGTCATCTGCGCGAGCAGCGCCTCGACGTCGGGCGACGGCTGGCCGGCGGCGCGTGCCGCGGGGACGGCGCCGCCCGAAGGGCCGGGCGCGCTGGCGCGCGGGGCGACACAGGCCGCGGGCGCGAGCGCGGCGGCGGCCGCGAGGAACCTGCGGCGGGTGGGGCGTTCGTCGCCGGGCGGCCTGGTCATCGGATCACCGCCCACCGTCGGCGACACCGCCGTCGCGGGCGGGCGGTGTCGCAGGGACAATCGGCTCCACGGGGCCCGAGGCGTCGAAGCTCGGGCTCTCTGCCTCGGCGCCGGCCGCGGCCTCGTCGTCCTGGTCGGCCTCTTCGGGCTTCACTTTCGAGTGCGCCACGTGCCCGGCGTAGACCATCCCCTGGTCGGTCGGTCGCATCGGCTTCTTGGGGACGTCGTAGAGGATGTCGCCGCCCATCCGGCACGCCTCCTCGCGGAGCTTCTTGAGGCACTGGACGCGGCCGACGTCCAGCGGGCAGTCGACGTGCGCCACGCCGAGGTCGTCCCACGCCGTGACGCCGGGCGCGCCCTCGTGAAACACGAGCACCTTGCAGCCGAGGCCGCGCGGCGGGTACTTCGCGGCGTTGGGGTTGGGCGGCGCGGTGGCACACGTGAGCGCGAGCAATAGCGGTCCGCAAAGGAGGATCGGGCGAGCGGCGGCGAGCATCGGAGCGTTCGACGCATATCAGAGCACGGCCGCCGGCGCCAGGCGCGCGCCTCACCGCGCGCGACGCGCGCTCTCGGTCACGGACAGGCCGAGATGACCGCCGTCTGCGCGGTATAGAGGTTCTGCATCGCCTGCTGGCCGGCCGGCCAGGGGTCGTCGCTGTTGTATGACCAGGCCCAGGCGCCGTCGTAGCCTCCCGTGAAGATGGTGGTGAACAGATCGTTCACCGCCACGTTGTCGGTCGCAGCGGCCGCAAACTCGCCCATCACCAGTTTCTTGTCGAGCGCCCAGTGCGAGGCGGGGTTGAGGAAGCAGGAGTCGGAGGTGCCGTTCGACGTGTAGTAGTGGACCTCATAGAAGTCGAGCGTCCCGGTCTGCTTGCCGCCGGCGCTCCGGAGCGCGGCGTCCGAGTAGTAGTTGGTCTTGCCGCTCACGTTCGAGCAGTAGTCGAAGGTCTGCGATCCGTTCGTCACCAGCACGGTGGGGTCGGCGGCGTGGATGGCGGCCGCGAACCAGTTCACCGTCTTCTGGATCATCGCTTCGGGGACTGACAATCCCTTGTTGGTGCTGTTCGCGGTCCAGCCGTGCTCCGTCGTCATCCCCTCGGGCTCGTTGAAGATCTCGTAGGAGTAGAGCCCGGGCGTACCCTGGAGCGCCATGACCAACGGAGTCAGGTAGTTGTCGATGTAAGCCTGCCGATTGACGTCGACGGTCAGCAGGTTCTGGTTGTTGGTGAGCGTCGCCGCGGGGATGGTTTCTCCGCTTCCAGGCCCTTGCAGCATGTCGAACGACCAGAGGCTGACGTTCACCGCCAGGCCTGCGCTGTTGGCGGCGGCGAGGATCGCCTTGACGCCGTCGATGTGCGACTGCGGGATCTTTTGCGTCAAGCCGCTCGAGTCGTAGCCGGGCGTCGCGTAGCCGTTGGCGTGGAACCACCAGCGCACGACGCGCCCGCCCGCCGCGTGCACCGCTGAAAACAGCGCGTTGAAGGTGGCGATGTTGGGGTTGGGGACGTCGCCGCCGAAGTTCACCCAGGGGACGTTGATCCCGCTCGCGAAGGTGCAGATGTTGGCGGCCGTGCCCGTCGTCCCGCCGGCCGCCGTGCCACCGATGCCGTTGCCGCCCGTGCTGGTCCCTCCGGTGCCCGTCGCGCCCGCGGCGGCGCCGCCGCTTCCGTTCGTTCCGCCGGTCCCGCTTTCCGATCCCGAGGAGCCGCAACCGAGGAGGGCGAGCGCGAGCGCGAGGGCGCGAGAACGTGGCGTCATGGGATCTCCAAAGCGAAGGAAAACGAACGAGCCCGCACTCTAGGAAAAGGCCGGGTTTACGGAAAGCGAAAAATCGAGCCGCGTCGGCGGGACGAGGCAAACCCTGACCGTTCCCCGCACCCGGCCCGTCGTGTTTCCCGGAAGCGGCGAGCGCTTTCCAGTCACGCGAGGCCCTGCCTGGCGCGCGCGAGCCATTACATTGTCGGCCCATGAAGCGCATCGAAATGGCGATCGGAGTGGCGATGCTGCTGGCCGGCGGGTGCGAGCTCGCCGACATCGGAACCGAGATCAAGTACGTCGGTCCGTTCCAGACGGCCCGGCCGCTCGACTGCCGGATGCAGATGTTGTTCGGTCCCTTGCCGATTCCGCACCAGGACATCGCCCGCGCCCGGACTCAGTGTCCTGACCACACGTTCAACGAGGAACTGTGCTTCGAAGATCTGCAGCGCAAGGCTTGTCTGGCCGGCGCCGACGCTGTCTACGGAATCGCCGAGCTCCGCGAAGGCGGGGTGAGCTACCTGACCGCGACGTTCGCCCACAATGTGCCCGGGACGCCCGAGGGCGCCTTGGATGTCGGCGTGTCCTCCTGCGATCCGATCTGCTCGCCGGGGTTCGCCTGCCAGAAAGGCGTCTGCCTCGCGCAATGCAACCCGGCCTGCGCCAGGGACCAGATCTGCACCTGGCAGCGCGTCTGCGCGCCCGTCGCCGCGGCGGTCAGCAAACTCTGAGCGCCTCCGGCGGCGTTCGACCCACGGACGTTGAGCATCGAACCGCGCCGTCGTAGATCCTGGGCGGAGGCAACCGATGCGCGATCAGTGGTCCGCCGTCGACGAATTTTTGAACGCCCAGGTGATCCCGGATGATCCGGCGCTGACCGCGGCGCTCGCCGACAGCGCGGCCGCCGGCCTCCCGGCGATCGCGGTCGCGCCCAATCAAGGAAAGCTTCTCCACATCCTGGCGCGGCTGCGGGGCGCGCGAACCATCCTGGAGATCGGGACGCTGGGCGGGTACAGCACCATTTGGCTGGCGCGCGCGCTGCCTGCGGACGGCCGGCTGGTGACGCTGGAGATCGATCCGCGGCACGCCGCCGTCGCCAAGGCCAACTTGACCCGCGCCGGCGTCGCCGACCAGGTGGAGATTCGGGTCGGGCCCGCGCTCTCGGCGCTCCCGGCGCTGGCGGGCGAAGGGCGGCCGCCGTTCGACCTGACGTTCATCGACGCCGACAAGCCGAACAACGCCGACTACTTCGACTGGGCGCTCAAGCTCTCGCGCCCCGGCAGCCTGATCGTCGTGGACAACGTGGTCCGCCAGGGCGCGGTCATCGACGGGGGCTCGACCGATCCCAACGTGCTCGGAACGCGGCGACTCTACGAGCGCCTGCGCAGCGAGCCGCGGGTGACCGCCACCGCGTTGCAGACCGTCGGTGTCAAGGGGTGGGACGGGGTGGTCGTCGCGCTCGTGGACAGCTGACCCGGCGCGCGCGTCACGCCCATTTCGACGCCGGTGAGGCTGCCCGCGCGGCCGTTTCCTGGCATGCTACGCGTCCATGCCCGGCCCCGAGGTCATTTACGCGCGGCGAGGGATGGCGCGCCTGGCCGAGCGGCTGGGGAGCCTGGGGGCCCGGCGGATCCTGGTGCTGTCGTCGCCCAGCGGGCGGTTCGTCGATGAGATGGTGGAAGCGCTGCGCGCGCTGGAACCGCCCCCGGCGACCTCGGTTTTCAGCGGCGCGCGCGTCCACGTCCCGGCCGAGGTGCTCGAGGCGGCCGGCCGGGCCTTCGCGGAGGCGGGCCCCGACACGTTGCTGTCGATCGGCGGCGGTGCGGCGATCGGCCTCGGCAAGGCGCTGCGCCTTGGCCGGGAGGTCCGCTTCGCGGCGGTTCCCACCACCTACGCCGGCTCCGAGATGACCGACATCTGGGGGATCACCCGGGGAAACGAGAAGACCACCGGACGCGACGCGCGGGTGCGGCCGGAGCTGGTCCTCTACGATCCGACGCTGACGGCGTCGCTGCCCATCGCGGTCACCGTGCAGAGCCTCTTGAACGCGCTCGCGCACCCCGTGGGCGCGCTCGCCACCGGTTCGCTCGCCGGGGACGACCGGGCGGCGGCCCTGGCGGCGGCCGTGGCCGTGGTCCGCGTCACCGAAGACCTGCTGCTGGCGCCGACGAACCTCGCCTTCCGCGAAGAAGCGCTGCGCGCGGCCTCGGCGGCGGCCGCCGCCATGGACCGGGGGAAGATGGGCCTCCAGCATGCCGCCGCTCATGCCCTCGGCGGCGCGCTCGGCCTCGACCACGCCGCGTTGCACAGCGTGCTGCTGCCGCAGTTCATCGCCCAGCTCCGCGAGCGCAGCGCCGATCTGGTCGCCGAGCTCGAAACCGCGATCGGGGCCGGACCCCTCGAGGCCCACCTGCACGATCTGCTGACCCGCGCAGGCGCGCCGACCTCTCTCGACGCCCTCAAAGTGGACGCCGCGGCGGCGCAGAAGGTGCTCGACGCGCATCCCGAGCTTCCCGAGGCCATGATTCGCGACGCGCAACACGGACTGCGCCCCACCCGCGCCCGCCTCGAGCTCGGGCCGCCGCCGCTCGCTCTGCTCGACGGGCCACACCCGGAGCGAGCGCGCCGGGCGGTGCTGGCGCTGCACGGTCGGGACGCCGAGGCGGGCGGCATCGTCCGCCGGTACCGGGAGATCGCGGGGAACGATCCGGAGATCGCCATCATTGGCCTGCGGGAGGCCGCGGGCGCTGACCGCTGGTACGGGGTCCGCTACGGCGAAGCGGGGGCCGGTGGCCACCCCGAGGTCGCGGCGGCCCTCGCGCGCGTCGACGCCGCGCTGGGAGCGCTCGCGCGCGTCGTGCCGCGCGCCGCAACCACGCTCGCCGGGTTCTCCCAGGGCGCCTGCCTCGCCCTCGAATACGCCGCGCGCAAGGGGGCGGGCCTGGCGGCAGTGGTTGCTCCCTGCGGGGCGCGCCTGGGCCTGCCGTCCGAGTGGACGCCGGGCGGCGGGCTCGGCGACCTTTCCGTCCTGGTCGGCGCGGGCGCC
Organism: Polyangia bacterium; assembly: GCA_035607055.1. Classification (GTDB taxonomy): domain Bacteria; phylum Myxococcota_A; class Polyangia; order Fen-1088; family Fen-1088; genus JADGRB01. The sequence goes on along the minus strand of DATNDC010000109.1, from coordinate 6,447 downwards.
AACGACCCCTGGATGGACGCGGCGCGGATCGAGGCGACCGCCGCCTGGTTCCGCGCCGCGGGAGCGACGGTGGACCTGCTCTCGAACCCAGGAGAGCGGCACGACATTTCGCCCCGCCAGCGGCTGCGCGCCCGCGAGCTCATCCGCGGCGCCCGCGCCGCCCCGGGCGCCAGCGGATTTGGGAACACGCTCGAATCCGAGGCCACGGCCGGCGCGCTGCCGCGCCATCAGAACAGTCCCCGCCTCCCGCCGCTCGGTCTCTACGCGGAACAGGTGAACGGGGCCGCGTTCACCACCCGGCGCGTCGAGAACCTGCGCACCTGGTGCTACCGGATCCGCCCGGCGTCGCAACGGAGGGCGTTCGCGCCGCTGCCGCAGGCGCGATTCGGGTCGAGCTTCGCGGGACGCGCGCCGGAGGTCAACCTGGCCGGATGGGCGCCGCTGCCCGCGCCCGAGGCCCCGACCGACTTCCTCGACGGCCTCGTCACGCTGGCCGGTGCCGGCGGCGCCGAGCTCCGGCGCGGCTGCGCGGTCCACCTCTACGCCGCCAATCGCGACATGGATCGCCGGGCGTTCTACGACGCCGACGGCGACCTGCTGTTGGTCCCGGTCGAGGGCGCGCTCACCGTGCTGACCGAGCTCGGAGCCCTCGAGGTCGCGCCTGGTCAGATCGCGGTCCTGCCCCGCGGCATCGCCTTCTCGGTGCTGCTCGCCGGTCCCCTCGCGCGCGGCTACGTCGGCGAGGCGTTCGGCCGGCATTTCCAGCTTCCCGAGCGCGGGCCGGTGGGCGCCAACGGCCTCGCGGACCCCCGACACTTCCAGGCGCCCGCGCCCTTTTACGAGGACAAGCTGGCGCCCGACTTCCGGATCGTCGCCAAGCTCGGGGGGCGCCTCGCGGAGGCGAGCCAGGACCATTCACCCTTCGATGTGGTCGCCTGGCACGGCAACTACTTCCCCTGCCGCTACGACCTCGCCGACTTCTCGCCGGTGGGCAGCGTTCGCATCGACCACCCCGATCCGTCCATCTACACCGTGCTCACCGCGCCGCTCGACGAGCCGGGCGCGAACACCCTGGACTTCATCGCCTTCGCACCGCGCTGGGACGTCGCCCGCGGGACCTTCCGGCCCCCTTACTTTCACCGCAACCCCGTCAGCGAGGTGAACGGCGTCATCCGCGAGGCGCCCGCGCCCGGCAGTCCGTTCCAGCCTGGCTGCTGCTTTCTGACCCCCTCGCTCACGGCGCACGGACCCGGCCGGCACGCCGTCGAGCGAGCGCGAGAGGCCGGCGCCGAGGAGGCGGATCGGCCGGTCCCCCCGGGCAGCAGCCTCTGGTTCCAGTTCGAGTCCACGCTGCCGATGTCTCTGTCGCCGTGGGCGGAGGAGAACCGCCTGCCAGATTGGCCCTCCACCTGGGGCAGCCATCGCTCGTACTTTCGAGGGGATCCCCGCTGATGGACGGGGACCCGAAGGGCCCCGCCGCGCTGGTCCGGCGCGCCGCGCAGAACACCGTCGCCGGCCTGTTCTCGGCGCAAGCGCGCACGCATCCGGAGCGGGTGGCGGTGGTGGACGGCGCGCGCACGCTGACCTACCGCGAGCTCGACCAGCGCTCCCGCCGGGCCGCGAGCATGCTGGCGGCCCGCGGCGTCGGCCACGGCGACCGCCTCGCGCTGCTCGCCGAAAACCGGGCCGAGGTGCTGGAGCTGTTTCTCGCCGCCGCGCGCCTGGGCGCGATCGTCGCCTGTCAGAACTGGCGCCTCAAGGTCCCCGAGATCGCCCATTGCGTCCGCCTGGTGGCGCCGAAGACCGCGGTGGTCTCGCCGAAGCACGCCGCCCTCATCGGCGGTCTGGTCGACGATACCATCGTGCTCGGGGATGACTACGAGCGGCTGCTGGCCGGCGCGCCCCCCGAGCCTCCGCCCGTCGACGTCGATCCCGAGGACGGCCTCCTCATCCTCTACACGAGCGGGACCACGGGCCTGCCCAAGGGGGCGCTCCTCAGCCACCGCGCCGAGATCGTCCGCAACCTGGCCGTGCTGGCGGAGTTCGGCGTGGCGCCCGGCGACACGTTCATCGCCTGGTCGCCGCTCTACCACATGGGCGCCGTCGACAACTCGCTCGGGACGCTGATGTCGGGGGGGAAGGTGGTCACGCTGGGCGGGTTCGATGCGGAACGGCTCGCCGAGCTGGTGGCGCGCGAGCAGATTGGATGGCTCCTGCTCATGCCCGGGATGGTCGGCCGCCTCGCCCGGGTGCTCACGGAGAAGGGGATCAAGCCCCGTGGCGTCAAGCTTTGTGGCGTGATGGCCGACCTCGTGCCCCCCTCGGAGATCGCCGAGATCACGCGCCTCCTCGGCGCGCCCTACGCCAACACGTTCGGCGCCACCGAGACCGGCTGCCCTCCTGGCTCGGCGAGCCCGATTCCGATCGGCGTGGCACCCACACGACTCTCCAAGCAGCTGAGCCCGTTCTGCCAGGTCCGGCTCGTCGATCCCGACGATCGCGACGTGCCCGACGGCACCCCCGGCGAGCTGGTCCTGCGCGGCCCGACTTTATTCAGCGGCTACTGGGACCAGCCGGAGGTGAACGGCCAGGATTTCCGCGGTGGCTGGTTCCACCTGGGCGACGTCTTCGTGCGCAACGGGGACGGCAGCGTCGACTTCGTCGATCGGGTGAAGTACCTCATCAAGTCGGGCGGCGAGAACGTCTACCCGGCGGAGATCGAGCGCGTGATGTTGCAGGATCCCCGGGTGGCCGAGGTGGCGGTGGTGCGGGCCAAGGACCCGCGCTGGGGCGAAGTCCCGGTGGCGTTCGTCGCCCGCCGCGACCCGTCGCTCGACGAGGCGGCGCTGGGGAGGCTTTGCCGGACGGAGCTCGGCGGCTACAAGCAGCCGAAAGGCATATACTTCATCCCCCTCGAGGCGTTCCCGCGCAGCGCCTCGGGGAAAATCCAGCGGCACGAGCTCGAAGCGCGGGTGCCCGCCGACCCGGGCACTCCACAGATAAAGGGAGCATGATGACCACCCGCCCGGCGACCACCAGCATCGCCACCTCGACCCCCGACGACATCGTCGTGCGCGGGAAGAGCCTCACCCGAGATCTCCTCGGCAAGCTCAGCTTCACGGAGATGATCTGCTTCCAGATCCTCGGCCGGGTGCCGACGCCCGACCAGATCTCTCTCGTGGACGCCTGCCTCGTCGCGCTCATGGAGCACGGGCTGACGCCGAGTGTCCTCGCGGCGCGTCTCGTCTACTCCAGCTCGCCCGAGGCGCTGCAGAGCGGGGTGGCGGCCGGCCTGCTCGCCGTCGGCAGCCGTTTCGTGGGGACGGTGGAAGGTTGCGCCACGCTGCTCGCCCGCATGGTGGCCGGCGATCCGGCCGCGGAGGCGCCGCGCATCGTCGAAGAGCACCGCGCTTCCCGCCAGCCGCTGCCCGGCTTCGGCCACAACCTCCACACCCCGGACGATCCCCGCAGCCTCCGGCTGCTCGCGCTGGCGCGCGAACGCGGCGTCGCCGGTCCTCACATCGCGGCCATCGAGCTGCTGTCGGCCGCGCTCGACCACGCGCTGGGCCGGCACCTCACCATCAACGCCACCGGCGCCGTCGCCGCGGCGCTGGCCGACCTGGGCGTGCCGCCCGAGATCATGCGCGGCTTCGCCCTGGTGGCCCGGTGCGCCGGCCTGGTCGGCCACCTTCACGAAGAGCGACACCGACCGGCCATGGAAAAGATCTGGGAGGCGGCCGAACGAGCCGTCCCTTACGAGACGCCCCGACCAGAACCAAATCAGGAAAGGTGACGACCATGAAGCTCTACATGCACCCCGTTTCGAACGCCAGCCGCCCGGTCCGCCTGTTCTTGGCGGAGAACAAGATCCCCTGCGAGGAGCAGGTCATCGACCTGCTCACCGGCGAGCACTACAAGGAGCCGTACGCTTCGATCAACCCCAACCGACTGGTGCCGATGCTCGAGGACGGCGACTTCCGGCTCACCGAGAGCTCCGCGATTCTCAAGTACCTGGCCGGCAAGTACGACCTGCCGTCTTATCCCCAGGATCTGAAGAAGCGGGCCAAGGTGGACGAGATGATGGACTGGTTCAATACTCAGTTCTATCGGGACTACGGCTACGGGCTGACCTATCCGCAGCTCTATCCCCACCACAAGCGGCCGAGCGAGGAGATCCACGCCGGCACGATCGCTTGGGGGAAGGAGAAGGCGCAGGGCTGGTTCAAGCTCCTGAACGACTTCTGGATCGGGCCCAAGAAGCAGTACCTCTGCGGCGACGAGATCACGATCGCCGACTATTTCGGCGTCTGCCTGACCACGATCGGCGAGGTCATCCAGTGCGAGTTCTCCGCCTATCCGAACGTCGAGCGGTGGGTGAACAACATGCGCAAGCTCCGGACGTGGAACCAGATCAACGAGGCCCATTACGGCTTCGCCGACGCGGTCAAAGCTCAGAAGTTCACCACGCTCTGATCGGGCCGAAGGAGGCAGCGCCATGATCAAGGGACTGCACCACAACGCCTACCGGTGTCGCGATTCGGAGGCCACGCGCCAGTTCTACGAGGATTTCCTGGAGCTCCCGTTGGTGAACGCCTTCGAGATCACCGAGACGAAGAGCGGGCGCGCGACTCACACGCTGCACTCCTTCTACGCGATGGACGACGGGTCGTGCCTCGCCTTCTTCGAGGCGCCGGACCGGCCGTTCGACTTCAAGCCGCAGCACGACTTCGACCTGCACATCGCCGTCGAGGTGAGCCGTGCGGATCTCGAGCGGATGTTCGACAAGGGAAACAAGGCCGGGATGGAGACGCGCGGCATCTCCGATCACGGCTTCATCGACTCCATCTACTTTCGCGATCCGAACGGCTACGTCATCGAGCTGACCGCCAAGCGCCCCGATCACGATCAGCAACTGGCGGGGGCGCGGACCCGGGCCCACGCCGATCTCACGCGGTGGCAGCGACAGAAGCTGGAGCGCGCCGAGAGCCGGTGAACCCCCGGCGGCCGGCCGTCGAGCGGCCCGCCGGGGGACGAGGGTGGCGCAAGGCCCAACAGGTCGAGGATCGGTTACCAGCCAGGCAAGGGAGCAAAGAGTGACGCCCCGACGCCCGCCGCGCTCGCCTGGCTCTCCCTATGCCCCCGGGTGATCGCCATCTCCTGTGGATAAGTTCGATGATGCATTCCTCAGCCGACTGGTGGTAGTCGTCGAGAGCGTGCAGCCCGAACGTGTTCGACAAAAGAAGCTCGATCGGAAACGGCGGAAGCGGGAACAAAAACGCCAGGCGCTCCGGCTTCGAGCGACGCCGGTCCTCTCAACCGAAGAAACCGTGCTTCCGTTTGCGAAGAAAATGTCGGACACCCTGATCGAGTTCGCGCGCCCGCTCGTTGATCGTCTCCCCGTCGATCCGCCGGTCGACGACCTGAAGCTGGTGCTGACGTTCGCGTCCTTCGTCTGGAACTGCGTTCTCAACGGGGCGAACGCGCGCGAGCTCGTCCTGCCGAACGCTCAAACGGCGCTCGACGTCCTCGGTCTCTCCTTGTCCGAAGGGGAAGTCGTCGTCGATGATCTCATCCGGCGCAAAGGGGAGATGTTTGCCGGCGATGACCGGATCGTGATGGGGATAAAAGTCTACCGCCGAGACGGAGAGCTCCGGATCCTGGCGGCGAGCGCCTGGTCATGATCCTCGACGAGAAGGCGCTCTACGAGAAACTGCGGCGGATCGAGGCGCTGCACGCAGGTGCCACGACACCGGGCGAGCGCGATGCTGCCGCCAACGCCATCCACCGCATCCGGGAGCGCCTCGAACGGGCCGAGAGGGAAGATCCGCCGGTCGAGTACAAGTTCACGCTGGCCGACGGCTGGTCACGGAAGTTGTTCATGGCGCTCGCCCGCCGTTACGGCCTCAAGCCCTTTCGGTACCGGCGCCAGCGCTACACCACGGTGATGGTCCGCGTCTCGAGGGGGTTCGTGGACGCCACCTTGTGGCCCGAGTTCGTGGACTTGGATCGGGTGCTGCGCGAAACGCTCGAGCGCGCCACCGAGCGCGTGCTCGGGCAGGTCTTCCAGCAGGATGTCGCGGAGGCCGAGGTTCGGGACGAGCCGGGCGCGCTCAGCCCCGTACGCACGACGACCGGCTCGACCTGACGCTCGGTTCCCGATGCGCTGGGCGCGGCCGATTCCGCTTGTCGGGCGCCGAATGGGCGTCGCCAATCTTCGAAGGGCCGTCGCATAGATGGTCCCCCCGTACCTTCGGCGGGCGTCAGTGTCCTTGTCTCATGCCGGCGAGTTCGCCGGCCGTCTAGGGTGCTCCGGAGGAGGGTTTCGAACCCCCGACCCGGCGGTTAACAGCCGCCTGCTCTGCCACTGAGCTACTCCGGAATGTGAGAGGCGCTCATTATGAGGAGCGGCTCTCGCCAGTCAAGCGCCGGGTGGACGCCAGCGCAGGA
>DATNDC010000104.1:0-10933 GCA_035607055.1 Polyangia bacterium | reverse complement strand
CCGCCCGCCAACACCTCGCCGACGCGCACCGCATCGTCGTCAAGCTGGGGACGCACGTCGTCATGCACGACGGCGAGCTGGCGCGCGACCGGCTCTCCGAGCTGCTCGACGGCCTGGCGCGCCTGCGCCAGTCGGGGCGCGAGCTCTTGCTCGTGTCGAGCGGCGCGGTCGGCATGGGGATGCGCGTCCTCGGGCTCAAGGAGCGCCCGCGCTCGCTCGGCGACCGGCAGGCCTGCGCCGCCGTCGGGCAGGGGCACCTCATGGGGGTCTACACCCAGATGCTGGCGGCGCGGGGGCTGACCGCCGCGCAGGTCCTCCTGACCCAGGAGGACCTCGCCGATCGCGACCGCGCGATTTGCCTGCGCACGACGCTCCTGCGCCTCCTGGAGCTGGGCGTGGTGCCGGTGCTCAACGAGAACGACAGCGTCAGCGTCGCCGAGCTCATCGAGTACCAGCGCGCGCAGGGGGCGCCGCCCGCCTCGACCGCCTTCGGCGACAACGATGGGCTGTCGGCGCGCGTCGCGGTGGCGCTCGACGCCGACCTGCTGGTCATGCTGACCAACGTGGGCGGGTTCTTCACCGCCAACCCCAAGAGCGATCCCGCCGCCGCGCGCATCCCCGAGCTGGACGGCGTCGACGAGGCCGCCTTCGCGCGCGCCAGCGGCGGCTCGGCGGGCGGCACCGGCGGCATGGCCAGCAAGCTGGCGGCGGCGGCGCTGGCCTCGTCCGAGGGGACGGCGGTCCTCATCGCCGGCGGCGGCGAGGCGCGGGTGCTCGAGCGGGCGCTCGGCGGGGAGGATCTCGGCACGCTGGTGACGGTCGCCGCGCGCCGGCCCGCGCGCCTGCGGCACATCGCGGTCGGCGCGCGCCGGCGCGGCGCGCTGGTGGTGAACGAAGGGGCGCTGGCGGCGCTGACCGGCCAGAAGAAGGCCTCCCTGCTGCCGATCGGCGTGGTCGGCGTGGAGGGGACCTTCGAGCAGGGAGACGTGGTCGAGATCCGCGACGGCAGCGGCCGGGTGCACGGCCGCGGCCTGGTGAACTACGGCGCCGACGCCTGCCGGAAGCTGGCGGGGCGGCACAGCGACGACATCGATGCCATCCTCGGATGGCGCGGGTACGATGCGCTCATCACGCGCGACAACCTGGTCATGGGAGCAGTCTGATGAACGGAACGACGGCAGCAGCGACCAAAGAGGAGGCGATCCGGGCGACGGCGCTGGCGGCCAAGTCCGCCGGCGGCAAGCTGGCGCGGCTCGGTCCCGAGCGACGTTCCACGCTCTTGCGCGCGCTCGCCGAGGCGCTGCGCGACCCGGCCGCGCGCGAGACGATCTTCACGGTCAACGCCGAGGAGCTGGCGCGCGCCAAGGCCGACGGTGTCGCGGCGCCGCTGGTCAAGCGGCTCGGCCTCGACGCCGGAAAGCTCGACTCCGTCTGCGATGGGCTCGAGCAGCTGGCCGCGATGCCCGATCTGCTCGGGCAGGCGACGCTGCGGCGCGAGCTCGACGACGGCCTGGTGCTCGAGCGGGTGACCTGTCCGCTCGGTCTGCTCGGCGTGGTGTTCGAGTCGCGCCCCGACGCGCTGGTGCAGATCGTGGGCCTGGCTTGGAAAAGCGGCAACGCGGTGCTGCTCAAAGGCGGCCGCGAGGCGCTGGCCACCAACCGCGCGCTGGCGGCCATCGTGCATCGCGTGCTGGAGGACGCCGGGATCGATCGGCGCGCCGCCGTGCTGCTCGAGGGGCGCGAAGACGTGGCGGCGGTGCTGGGCCTGCAGGGGATCGTGGAGGTGATCGTGGCGCGCGGCTCGTCGGAGTTCGTGCGGCAGATCCAGGCGGGCAGCGAGATCCCGGTGATGGGACACGCGGCCGGCGTCTGTCACCTCTACCTGCACGCGGCCGCCGATCCGGCGATGGCCGCCGGCCTGGCGGTCGACGGCAAGACCACCTACCCGGCGGCCTGCAACGCCACCGAGACGCTGCTCTGGGACGCGGCGGCCGGCGCTGCGCTCGACGCCTGCGTCGCCGCGCTGACCAAGGCGGGCGTGGAGATCCGGGGCGACGCCGCCACGCGCGCTCGCGCGCCGGGGGTCAAGCCCGCCACCGACGGCGACTTCGGCTTCGAGTTCGGGGCCAACATCATCGCGGTCAAGCAGGTGGCCGGGATCGACGTCGCGCTGGCGCACATCGCGGCACACGGCTCGAAGCACACCGAGGCGATCGTCACCGCCGACGCCGCGGCCGCCGAGAAGTTCTTCGCCGAGGTCGACGCCGCCGGCGTCTTCCACAACGCCAGCACCCGCTTCGCCGACGGCTACCGCTACGGTCTCGGCGCCGAGGTCGGCATCAGCACCGACAAGCTGCACGCGCGCGGTCCGGTCGGCGTCGACGGGCTCCTGACCTACCGCTGGCTCCTTCGCGGCCACGGACAGCAGACCGCCAGCTACGGCCCCGGCAAGCGCGCCTTCAAGCACCGCGATCTGCCCGAGCGGCGCGGTCAGGGATCGTAGGCCGTCGGCGGCGACACCGCCGCGTGCGGCACGCCCTCGCGCGGTCCGAGGATCTCGTAGATGAGCCCGCCGCCGCGCGTGACCCGCGCCAGCAGGGGCCGGGCGCGCTCGAGCGCGCGCAGGCGACTCCAGGAGCAGCGCGGCTCGCGCGGCGAGGCGTAGACGATCGCCACCTCGGGGCTCTCGACCTCGCGCGTGACCGGCGGGCCCGACCCGCCGGCGTCGATGGTCGCCAGGGCGGGGAGCCAGGCGCAGATGCCGACGGTCGCCCCCGGCGGCCCCCAGGCTTGGGCGGCGCGAAACCCTTCGCGCAGCGAGCTCTGCCAGTAATCTCCTTCGGTGCCGTTGACGAACACGTCCGGCGGCGGCGCGCGAAACAGGCCGCGCCGCTGCGCGCCGCCGAGGCCGCCCACCAGCACGTTGAAATAGGCCGTCTCGAAGGGGTGGTATTGGGCGACCGGCCAGACGAGCGCCCCCGCCGCGACGGCGATGGCCAGGACGCGCGCCCCGGCCGCGCCCCGCGCGCCGAGGCGTCCCTGCAGGCGGGGCCAGAGGCGCCGCCAGGTCTCCGCGAATCCCAGGCCGCCGAGCGCGCAGAGGGCGGGGATGTACTCGATGAAGTGCCGGTTGGCGTCGTAGAAGCCGGCGTGCGGGAGGGCCACGCGCGCCAGGGGGACCGCCAGCCAGAGAAGGAGAAGGGCGCCCGTCGCCCGCCGCGTCGGGGTGGACGCGCGCCCCGGCCAGGCGCCGAGCGCCGCCGCGACCAGCAGCAGCGGCGGCGTCATGGTGGCGAGACAGCGGAGCGAGTGCGCGGAGAAAGTGGTCCGGCTGTTGAACCCGAACGCCCGCGCGAACGCCACGAAATTCGCGAAGCGTGGAGCGACCTCGGCCGGCCCTCGCCACCAGAGCCAGGGCCACGCCAGGAAGAAGATGGCCGACGCCAGGTAGGGGAGCGCCAGCAGCGGGGCCAGCAGCCGGCCCTCGAGCGGGCGGTCCCGGTAGAGCCACCGGTAGAAGAACGGCATCGCCAGCGCGATCGTGAGCCCGGCGAAGAGGGCGTTCTGCTTGCAGGAGAGCGCGAGGCCGAGGAAAACGCCGGCCAGCCAGAGCTGACGCGGGCGCCGCTCGACCAGCCCCACACCGGCGGCCAGCACGGCGAGGGCGTAGAGCCCGGCGCAGGGCCAGTCCTTGGCGTCGTTGAGGGCGTGCCCGACGGCGGAGGGGAAGCAGGCGAGCGCGATGGCCGCCGCGACGCCGGCGGCGTCTCCCAGGAGCCGGCAGGCGTAGAGGGTGTAGAGCGCCAGCAGCGCGATCGACAGCAAGGCCAGCCCCAGGTGGTGGCCGTCGACGGTCCCGAGAGCGAGCGCGCGCCCGAGTGTGGCGTCGGTCGCCGCCGCGAGCAGCGCCGGCAGGACCGGGTAGTGCTTCGCATCGTCCGGGTCGGGCAGGCGTGGAAACAGGGAGTGAAAGTTCGGCGGGTCGGGCGCGTCGAAGTCGAGCGCCTGCGGCGCGCGCGGATGCGTGAGCGCGAACAGCGTCCGGTCCCCCGCGTTGAGCAGCGCCGGCTCGTCGATCGTGACGCCGTATCGGCGCAGCGAGACGACCGAGAAGACCGCCGCCACCAGCGCGAGGATCGCCGCCGCCCGCCGGGCGGTGCGCGAAAATCCGCCCGGGCGTCGCGCGTCGCCGGCGCCCGTCAAGACGACGGCGGGAGGTGCAGGCCGCACTCCTTGTTGTCCGGATCCTCCCACCACCAGCGCCCGGCGCGCGGGTGCTCCCCCGGCTTGATGGCGCGCGTGCAGGGGGCGCAGCCGATCGACGGGTACCCGCGGTCGTGCAGCGGATGCACGGGGACGCCGTGCTCCTTGGCGTAGGCGCGGACCTGCTCCATCGTCCAGCGCACGAGCGGGCTCACCTTCACGATGTTGCCGTGCGCGCGATCGACCTCGACCTCGGCGGTGTCGGTGCGGGTGACCGACTGCTCGTTGCGCAGCCCGGTCATCCAGGCCTCGCGATCGGCCAGGGCGCGCGCCAGCGGCTCGACCTTGCGGATGCCGCAGCACGCGTGCCGGTCGTCGAGCGAGTCGCGGAAGCTGTAGAGCCCCTTGCTGCGAATCAGGTTCTCGACCGCCGCTCGCTCGGGGAAGAACCAGGAGATCTCGAGGCCGTACTTCATCCGCACGCGTTCGGCGGTCAGGTAGGTCTCGTCCGGGAGGCGCCCGGTGTCGAGGGCGAAGATGCGCACCTCGCGGGGGGCGGCCTTCACGGCCAGGTCGATGAGCACGCAGTCCTCGACCGAGAAGCTGGAGGCGATGCTGAGCCGGTTGCCGAACCGCCGCATGGCCCAGGCGGCGACCTCGGAGGGGGGGGCGTTCCGGAGGCGGCCGGCGGCCTCCTCGATTTCCGCGACGTTGGCGGGCATGGGTCCGCTCAGCATAGCGGAGATTCGGCCCCGCGCGTAATGTTGACCGAAATGGTATGAAATAGGGCCTCAGGCTTGACCCCGGTCGCGGCAGCGGCTAAGATTTGGCCTCGTTTGCGGCGGGATTCAGGAGCCGCAAGCGCAGAAAGTCATTCTTAAGTAAAAATGTCAACAATGGCACTGTACCCCCTCTTCCTGAAGCTCGCGGGACGCAAGGTGCTGGTCGTCGGCGGTGGTCCGGTGGCTCTCGGCAAGGTGCGCGCGCTGGTCGAAGCCGGGGCCGAGGTCGCCGTGGTGGCGCCGGAGGTGGTGCCCGAGCTGGGGGCGCTGGCAGAAAAAGGGAATATCTCGCTCGACCGCCGTTCTTTCGAGACGAGAGACCTCGGCGGCTGTTGGTTGGTGGTGGCGGCGGCGCCGCCGGTGGTCAATCAATCGGTGGCGGCGGCGGCGGAGTCCCTGCGTCTGTTCGTGCTCGCGGTCGACGATACATCGGCCGCGAGCGCGTACGGCGCCGGGACGTTACGACGCGGCGGCGTAACGGTCGCCGTGTCGACGGATGGGCGGGCCCCGGCGCTGGCGGGCCTGCTCCGCGAGGGGTTGGAGGCGGTGCTGCCGGCCGATCTCGAGGCCTGGACCGCCGAGGCCGAGCGCCAGCGGGCGGCCTGGCACGCGGCGCGCGTGCCGATGACCGAGCGGCGGCCGCTCTTGCTGGAGGCGCTCAATCGCCTCTATGAGGAGCGCCGGGGAGGCGCTAAGGTCCGCCCGTGAGCGCCCCGACCATTTCTACGTCCGGCTCCGGCCGCGTTTGCCTGGTCGGCGCCGGTCCGGGGAGCGCCGACCTCATCACGGTCCGTGGCGCTCGGCGGCTGGCCGAGGCCGACCTGGTCCTCTATGACGCGCTCGCCTCGGAGGAGATGCGGGTCTATGCGCCGAACGCGCGCTGGTTCTTCGTCGGCAAGCGCGCCTGCCGCCAGTCGATCGGCCAAGACGTGCTGAACCGCCTGCTCATCAAGTACGCGCGCCGCGGCCTCGACGTCGTGCGGCTCAAGTGCGGCGACCCGTTCGTGTTCGGGCGCGGCGGCGAAGAGGCGCTGGCGTTGGCGCGCGCCGGGATCTCGTTCGAGATCGTCCCGGGCGTGTCGACGGCGGTCGCGGCGCCCGCGCTGGCCGGCATCCCGGTCACCCACCGCGGCCTCGCCTCGAGCTTCCTGGTGGTGACCGGCCATCACGAGGAGACCTACGCGCCGATCCTCGACGGGCTGCCGCCCGGGAGCGCCACGGTGGTGGCGATGATGGGGCTCCGGCAGCGGGCGCCGATCGCCGCGCGCCTGCTCGCGCGCGGCTGGGCGGCCGAGACGCCGGCCGCCATCGTCGTCGGCGCGGCGACGCCCGAGAGCTGGCGCTGGCTCGGCACGCTCGCCGAGCTGGGCGCCGTGGAGATCCCGGCCGCCTCCGCGGCCGCGCCAGGCATGCTGGTGATTGGTCAGGTCGTCGGCCTGGCGACCGAGCTCGCGTCCGCCTGTTCGGCGGAGCTGGCGGAGAAAGAAAAAGATCGCGTGAGGGAGGACGAGCTTCGCTCGGCCGAGCTCATCGCGGAAGGTCGCAGGAACCCTCCAGGGTTCCTGTTCTAGAGGGGAGCAAGGAGCATGAGCGCGAATCCAGTCGTTGACTTCGTTCCCGACGGCGTGGGCCGTCCTGGCTTTGCAGAGCGAGAGGACATCGACGCCTTCGTCGACATGCTCGAGCGGTTCGAGCAGGGGGACATCACGCCCGACGAGTGGCGCGCGTTCCGCCTCATCAACGGCACCTACGGCCAGCGCCAAGAAGGCGTCTACATGATCCGGGTGAAGCTCCCGTACGGCCTCGCCAACGCCAAGCAGCTGGAGGCGTTCGCCGAGGTGGCCGAGAAATGGGCCGGCAGCGGCGTCGGCCACGTCACCACCCGCCAGAACATCCAGCTCCACTTCGTCAAGGAGGCGGACGCCGAGAAGGCTCTCAGCCTGATGGCGGAGGTCGGCTTGACCACCCGAGAGGCCTGCGGCAACGCGGTCCGCAACATCACCGGCTGCCCGTTCGCCGGGGTGGCGCCGCACGAGCTGTTCGACGTGTCACCGTACGCGGATGCGGTCGCGCGCCACCTGCTGCGCGGCCCCTACTCCTCGGCGCTGCCGCGCAAGTTCAAGATCGCCTTCGGCGGCTGCTGCGGCTTCGACGACATCCAGGCGCAGATCAACGACCTCGGTTTCCTGACCACGGTCGACGCCAAGGGGAACCACGGCTTCAAGGTCTACATGGGCGGCGGTCTGTCGACGCTGCGCAAGGCCGGCATCCTGGTGCACGAGTTCTTGCCGCTCACCGAGGTCCTGGAGGTCTCGGAGGCGGTGGTGCGGACCTTCCACCGGCTCGGCAACCGCAAGGACAAGCACAAGGCGCGGATCAAGTGGGTGGTCCAGAAGCTCGGCGCCGCCGCGTTCATCGAGGAGTACAAGAAGGACCTGGCGACGGTGCGCGCCGAGGGCGGCCGTCCGCTGGCCGTCGCCCCGGCGGAGAAGCCGCGCGCGGTCCCGGTCCCCGGTACGCCCGTCGAGCCCTTGCCGGAGCTGGCGGCGTTCGAGAAGACCAACGTCCGCGCTCAGAAACAGGCGGGGTACTCGTCGGTGATCGTCCGGTTGCCCAAGGGAGACATCGACCCGGCGCAGTTCCGCGCGCTGGCGGCCCTCTGCCAGAAGTTCGGCGAGGGCGAGATCCGGACCAGCAACGAGCAGAACCTGGTGATGCGCTACGTGCCGACCTGGCGCGTGTCCGAGCTGCACCGTGAGCTCTCGGCCGTCGGTCTCGGACAGCCGGGCGCCATGACGATGGCCGACGTGCTGTCGTGCCCGGGAGCGTCGAGCTGCAAGATCGCGGTCACCAACTCGAAGGCGATCGGCGCCATGCTGACCGAGCACCTCGACGCGCGCCCCGATCTCGTGGCGCAGGTGCCGGGCCTGGACGTCAAGATCTCCGGCTGCCCGAACGGCTGCGGTCAGCACTACAGCTCCGTGATCGGGCTGCAGGGGGGGATGCGCAAGATCGACGGCAAGCCGGTGCCGCAGTACTTCGTCTACGTCGGCGGCGGCTTCGCCGAGGACGGGCCGAAGTTCGGGCGCATCGCCGGCAAGGTGCCGGCGCGCCGCGTGCCGCAGGCGCTCGAGCGCCTGGTCGAGATGTACAGCGCGGAGAAGCAGCCGGGCGAGACGCCGCTGGCGTTCTTCTCGCGCATCGAGCCGGCCAAGGTGACCGCGAAGATCAAGGACCTGACCGAGCTGGACGCGGCGAGCGCCACGCCCGAGGACTTCATCGACCTCGGCGACAAGAAGGCGTTCGAGCTCGTCGAGATGGAAGGCGAGTGCGCGGCCTGAGCCTCATATGAGCCGGACAGAGCCCGGCCGGCCGAGCTAGCCGCCCATGCGCGTCACCACCCGCACGCGCTACGCGATCCGCGCGCTCTACCACCTGGCGTTTCATCGCGCGGGCGAGGCGGCGCAGGCCAAGGAGATCGCCCAGGCCCAGAAGATCCCGCTGCGTTTTCTCGAACAGATCCTGCAAGACCTGCGGCGGGCGGGGCTGGTCGAGGCGCGGCGGGGACCCCGGGGCGGCTACGCGCTGGCGCGGCCGCCCGCGGAGATCTCGCTGGCCGACGTGCTGCGCGCCGTCCGCGGCCCGCTGGAGGATCTGCTGGGCGTGTTGCCGGCCGTCAGCGGGCGGGAGCAGGCCCCGGCGCCGCTCGACGACGTCCCCTCGCTCGTGTGGGGGGAGATCGGCGCGCGGCTCATCGACGTCCTCGAGCAGGCCACGCTGGCCGAGTTCGTCGCCCGCGCCGAGGCGGCCGGCGTGCGCCGCGCGGCCCAGCCCCCGACGATGTACTTCATCTGATGGGTGCGCCCGCCGACGCCCTGCTCGGTCCGCGCGTCGACGAGGACATCCTGGCGCGGATCGGGAACACCCCGCTCGTGCGGCTGCGCCGTCTCCCCGCCGCCGGGTCGGCGGAGGTCCTCTGCAAGTGCGAGCAGATGAACCCGGGCGGTTCGGTCAAGGACCGCACGGCGCTGGCGATGGTCGAGGCGGCCGAACGGGACGGACACCTCGTGTCGGGCCGCTCGGTGATCGTCGAGGCGACGTCGGGGAACACCGGCATCGGCCTGGCGCTGGTGGCGGCGGTCAAGGGCTACCGGCTGATTCTCACCATGCCGGAGAACATGTCGGCCGAGCGAATGGAGCTTCTGCGCGCGTACGGCGCCGAGCTGCACCTGACGCCGGCCGAGCGGGTCATGCGCGGCGCCGTCGAGAAGGCGGCCGCCATCGCCGCCGCCGACCCGCACGCCTTCCTGCCGCAGCAGTTCAAGAACCCGATCAACCCGGTCGTGCACCGCACCACGACCGGCGCGGAGATCCTGGCCCAGCTCGGCGGCCGGGCGCCCGATGCCTTCGTGGCGGGCGTCGGCACCGGCGGGACCATCACCGGCGTCGGGCAGGCGCTGCGCGCGCGGCGGGCGGACGTCGCGCTCGTCGCCGTCGAACCGGCGCGGAGCGCGGTCCTCTCGGGCGGCGCCCCGGGCCCGCACCGGATCCAGGGGATCGGCGCCGGGTTCGTCCCGGAGATCCTCGACCGGGCGCTGCTCACCGAGGTCCGGCGCGTCGGCGAGGACGACGCCGAGGCGACGCGGCTCGAGCTCGCGCGGCGCGAGGGCCTCTTGGTCGGGATCTCGGCGGGCGCGGCGGTGAGAGTGGCGCTCGACGTGGCCCGCGCGCTCGGCCCGGGCAAGACCGTGGTGACGGTGCTCCCCGACACCGGCGAGCGCTACGTGAGCGCGCCGGTCCGCCCGCGCAGCGCCTGATCGCCCCGCGCCGCGCCTGACGTCCAGCGTCCAAATGCGATTCACGAACCGGTGGACGGCGGGAACCGCCCCCGTCATCATAGGGCCATGGGCGGGAAGCTCGGGCAGGGGTTGCTCCTGGCGGCGCTGGTGGCGGGCGTCGGTTGCGGCGGCGAGTCGCTGGGCGGTCACCCGCCGCCCGGGCTCATGGGGACCGGCGGCGACAGCAGTGGTTCCGGCCGGGGCGGCAGCCCAGCGGCCGGCGGCAGCGGCGACGTCGGCGGCAGCGGTGGAGACGCCGGCGGCGGTGGTGACGTCGTCGGCAATGGCGGTGACGTCGGGACCGGGTTCGGCGGCGCGCTCGGCGAGGGCGGCGCGGTTGGGGCCGGCGGCACGGGGCCGTTCTGCGGCTCCGTCGAGACGGTGGTGGCTCCGGTCCCGGACGTCCTGGTGCTGCTCGATCGATCGAGCTCGATGAACGACGACACCAGCGGCACGAGCTGTACCGGCGGCTGCGGTCCGACGTCGAAGTGGGCGGTGCTCGGCGCGGCGCTCGACCAGCTGGTCCACGAGAACACCTCGGTCAACTGGGGCCTCGCCTTCTTCGGCGCCGACGACCAGTGCGGGGTGAAGGCCGGCGCCGCGGTCGACGTCGGTCCCAATTCGGCGTCCGCGATCGAGGCCATGCTGGGGACGGTGCGCCCCGGCGGCGAGGCGCCGACCGCCGCCGCGATCTACGCCGCCTCTTCTTATCTGCAGTCTCGGGTCGGTGGGGCCGCCAAGTACATCCTGCTGGCGACGGACGGGCGCTCGGGCTGCGGGCCGAGCAACAGCGGAAGCGTCGACACCGACGCCGCGAACGCCGCACTCTCCGCGACCGACGAAGGCGTGACCACGGTGGTGGTGGGCGCGGTGCCGGCCTCCGATACGGCGGCCACCCTGGCGCTGAACGACATCGCCCAGATCGGTGGCGCGCCGGCCTCGGGGCCGAACGCCTTCTACACCATGGCCGACTTCGGCCCGCAGTTCCCGCCGGCGGCGTCCGCCGTCGGTTCCTGCGCGGTCTCACTGCCGCAGCCGGCCGTCGACCGAACGCTGGTCGTCGACCGGGTCGGGAGCGGCGGAGCGCTGACCTCGGTGCCGGAGGATCCG
>DATNDC010000062.1:0-7915 GCA_035607055.1 Polyangia bacterium | reverse complement strand
GAGCCGCCCGGCCACCACCATCTTCACGACGTCCAGCGCCGCCGCGTCGGTGACGCGCCGGCCGCCCACCAGCTGGGGCTCGATCCCCAGCCGCCTCGACAGCTCCGTGGTCTGCGGCCCGCCGCCATGCACGACGACCAGGCGACGGCCCGCCCGGCGCGCCCCGGCGATGTCCGTCGCCGCGGCCGCGAGCACCGGCGCGGCCAGCACGTCGCCCCCCAGCTTGAGGACCGCGTCTACGGCCACGGGCCGGGATCCTCGAGCGAGGCGGTCTCCGGCAGCCCCAGCATGAGGTTCATGTTCTGGATCGCCTGGCCGGCGCCGCCCTTGATCAAGTTGTCGGTGGCGCTCACGACGGCCAACGTTCGGGACGCGCCGGCGGGTGGGCCCAGCGTGAAGCCGACCTCGGCGTAGTTGCTGCCGGCGACGGCCGCCACCTCGGGGAGGCGCTCGCGCACGAAGCGGACGAACGGCTCGCGCGCGTAGGCGGCCTCGTAGAGCGCGGCGAGCTTGCCGGCGTCGACCTCCGGCGGCAGCTCGACGAAGCTGGTGGCCAGGATCCCGCGCGACAGCGGCGCCGAGACCGGCACGAACCGCAGCTCGACGCCCGACGCGCCGGCGGCGGCCAGCGTCTCGAGGATCTCCGGCGTGTGCTGGTGCTCGAGCACCTTGTAGGTCTTGAGGTTCACCGCGCGCACCGGGTGGTGCGTCCCCGCCGAGGGGGCGATGCCGCTCCCCGAGGAGCCGGTCATCCCCACCACGTGGACCACCCCGGCCAGCATCCCGGCGCGCGCCAGCGGCAAGAGTCCGAGCTCGATCGTCGTGGCGAAGCAGCCCGGCGAGGCGACCGCCCGCGCCCCCTTGATCGCCTCACGATTCAGCTCCGGCAGTCCGTAGACGAACGTCCCCAGCGCCTCCGGGTGCGGGTGGACGGAGCCGTAGTAGCGCGCGTAGGCGGCGGCCTCGCGCAGCCGGAAGTCACCTGACATGTCGACCACCTTGGCGCCGGCGGCCAAGATCGCGGGCGCGTGGTGCGCGCTCACCTTGTGCGGCAGCCCGAGCAGCGCGACGTCGCACCCGCGCGCCGCCTCCGCCGGAGGGATGTTCTCGAACACCAGCGCGCTCCGACCGGTAAGCGGCGGGTGCACCGCCCCCAGCGGCTCACCGACGTGGTCGACGGCGACCACGCGAACGAGCTCGACGTCGGGGTGAATCAGCAGCCGACGGATCATCTCGGCCCCGCCGTAACCGGTGCCGCCGATGACGGCGGCCTTGAACCGCTTCATGTCGCCCGCTTACTCGGTCACTCGCACCGATAACCGGCGTCGACGGTCGAATCGATTACCGCGTGCTGGCCGGGCGGACAGATGTTGCCGTTCACGCCGGTGTCGGTGAGCGGCGCCATCGCGTCGTCGCCGAAGACTGGGCAGACGCCCCCGGCGTCGGCGCCGGCGTTGGGGCAGAAAGACTCCGACGGCGCGCATCCGGCCCCGAGACCGAGCAGACCCAAAAGCAGGAAACGAAGCGACGAGCGAGAGAAAGCCGACCTCATGCTGCAATGATGGGCAGCAGCCCGGGCGGGTGTCAAGGCGCCGCTATCCGGTGGCTTTTCGGGGCCTTGGCGGCTCAGCCGAGGTGGCCTTGCCGGGGAAAAAAACAGGCATCGCGTTGACCCGACCGCATCTGCCCTCTACCCTCAAAGTCTCGTGCATCGCCCCTGGTTGAGCCTGTTTTTCGGGTTGTTTGCGCTCTCTCTTCCCGTTGCGGCGTCGGCCAAGGGGGTCCGATTGCGGGCCGTCGTGCCGTCGGGACCGCCACCCGCGATCATGCCGCTGTCGGAGGTCAAGCCGGGGATGGTCGGCCAGGCACTCACCGTTTTTCAAGGCACCAAGCCGGAGCCGTTCAAGGTCCGCGTCGTGTCGGTGATGCGGAACTTTCTCCCCAAGGAGGACGTCATCCTCATTCGCGCCGAGGACCCGCGCGTCGAGTTCTCCGGCATCGTCGCCGGCATGAGCGGCAGCCCGGTCTACATCGACGGCAAGCTGGTGGGCGCCGTCGCCTACGCCTGGAGCTTCGCCAAGGAGCCGCTGGGCGGCGTCACGCCGATCGAGTCGATGCTGGCCGAGCGGCGCCGCCCGCGCCGCATCTCCCACGAGGTGTTCGCCGGGAACGAGGCGGGCCAGGAGACCATCTCGCCGCTGGCCGCCGAGGGGTTCCGCGTCCCGGCCGCGCTCAAGGGCGCGCTCGCTTCGGCGCACGCGGGGTTCGAGGCGCCCGACGCGCTGTCGCGCGGCCTCGGGCTGCCGCCGCTCGGCCCCAGCGCCGCCAACGGCGAGCCGCGGCTCCTGCGCGCCTCGGTGCCGCTGACCGTCTCCGGGTTTTCGCCGCGCACGGTGGGCGAGCTGACCGACGAGCTGAAGCCGACCGGCCTGGTGCCGCTGCAGGCGGGGGGCGGACGCAAGCTGGGAGCGCCGGCCGCAGGCCGCGTCGAGCCCGGCTCCGCGATCGGCGTCGAGCTGGTGCGCGGTGACATGAGCACCGTGGCCACCGGCACCGTCACCTACGTCAACGGCTCCGACGTGCTCGCCTTCGGGCATCCGCTGTTCGGCATCGGCGAGGTCTACCTGCCCATGGTCGACGCCGAGATCCACGCCATTCTCCCCAGCCTGTCGCAGTCGTTCAAGATGTCCTCGCCGCTCAACGAGGTCGGCACGCTGGTGCAGGACCGCCCGGCCTGCATCATCGGCGACCTCGACGCCCGCACCACCATGCTGCCCGTCGACGTGCGGGTGACCGGCCCCGGCGTCGAGCCGCGGCTCTTCCATGCCGAGATCGCGCGCAACCGGCGGCTGACGCCGATGCTGGCCTCGATGGTGGTGGGGAACGCCATCGCCGACGCCGAACCCGACGTGACCGACATGATCGTGACCGTGACCTCGAAGGTCGGCGTCAAGGGGTACACGCCGCTCGAGCTGCGCGATCAGATCTTTTCGCCCGAGGGGGTGTCGAGCCACGCGCTCGCCTCGTCGCGCGGCCTGAAGGCGATGGGTGAGCTGCTGTTCAACCCGTTCGAGCCGGTGGTGCTCGATCGGATGGACGTCGACGTGCGCGTCGAGTACCGGCGCGACGTGGCGGAGATCGTGGGCGTCGCCATGCCCACCCAGGAGGTGCGCGCGGGCGACACCGTCGATCTGCGCGTCACCATGCGCCCCTACGGGGGCGCGGAGTACGTCGAGACGGTGCCGGTGATCATCCCGCGCACCGTGGCCGGACAGACGCTCAAGATCGACGTGTCGAGCGGGGCCTCGGTGAAGCCGGACATGCCGCCGGCCGAGACGCTGCCGGTGTACATCGACAACCTCCGCAAGTCGTACTCGGCCTCCGCGATCGTCGTGACCCTGCAGACGCCGGACGACGGCGCCTCCCTGCGCGGGCGGCTCATTTCCGGGATGCCGGCCTCGGCGCTCGACACGCTCCGCACCGGCAACCAGACCACGCGCGCCGGCGCCTACCACATCGCCGATCGCACGGTCTTTCCGGCGCGCCAGCTGGTCAGCGGCAAGGAAGACCTCACGGTGACCGTGAAGTCCGACGCGCTCGGCGCCGGTCAGTGATCGCGGCCGCCAGCGGACGCCTGAGGCGGAATAACCGCCCCTCCTTTACAATTACGCCCCCGATGCGACGAATCCGTTCGAAGGCTCCGCTGGCGTTCTTGGCCGGGGCGACGCTTCTTCTGGGCCTGGGCGGCGCGACCGCCGGCGCGGCCACCACCAAGACCTTCCGGCAGACGACGGCCAAGGACTTCGAGGAGGGCGAGGCGACCGCCAGCATGATCCTCCCCGACGGCACGGTGGTGCCGGGGATGAAGACCTCGCCCCTCTCGGTCGAGGCCGCGTTCGTCTGGTGCTCGGTGCTGGCGCCCGACGGGAAGACCGCCTACTTCGGCACCGGCGACCAGGGGCGCATCTACGCGGCCGAGGTGACGGGCAGCGAGACGCGCGCCCGCAAGGTCGCCCAGCTCGACGCCGCCTGGGTGACCGCGCTGGTGGCGCGCCCCGACGGCACGCTGGTCGCCGGCACCACGCCGGGCGGCCGGCTCTTCACCGTCGACCCCAAGAAGGGGGAGGCGCGCCCGTTCGCCACGCTCGGGACCGATCACGTCTGGTCGCTGGTGCTGGACGCCAAGACGGGCGTCGTCTACGCCGGCACCGGCGGGCCCGGGAAGATCTTCGCCGTCGATCGCAACGGCCGCAGCAAGGAGATCTGGGACTCGGGCGACAAGCACGTCGTGTCGCTCCTGCAGGCCGACGACAAGCACCTCTACGCCGGCACCAGCGAGGAGGCCATCCTCTTTCGGGTCGGGCTCGACGGCCACGCCGAGGCGCTGGGCGACTTCGACGCCGAGGAGGTGCGGGCGCTCGCCCGCTCGGGCAACGCGCTCTACGTCGCGGTGAACGACTTCGATCGGGCCGCCGGTACGACCCCCGCGCTGCCGGCCGCCGCGCACGGCACGCGCATCACCGTCTCGCCGACCGGCTCGCCCGCCTCGGCCGGCGCGCTGCCGCGGCCGGGCCAGCGCAAGTCCAAGGCCGCTCTCTACCGGATCGATCCCGACGGCCGCACCGAGCAGATCTTCTCCATCGGTGACGGGTATTTCACGGCCCTCGCCTTCGACGACGACGGGCGCGCCTACGTCGGCACCGGCACCGAAGGGCGCGTCTACCGCGTCGATCCCGATCGCAAGGCCGCGCTGGCCATCGACCTTCCGGAACGCCAGGCGCTGACGCTGGTGAGGAGCGGGAAGACGTTCCTGGTCGGCACCGGCGACGTGGGGAGCATCTACCGGGTGGCGCCCGCGCCGGCGCGCCAGGCGACCTACCTCTCGCGCGTGCTCGACGCCGACTTCCACGCCCGCTGGGGGCTCCTGCGCTGGCATGGCACGCACGAGCTCGGCGTCGCCACGCGCTCGGGGAACACCGCCAAGCCCGACGCCACCTGGTCGGGCTTCGCCGCGCTCGACCAGCCGCGCGCCACCGGCGACGGCGGGGTGGGCCTGGTCGGCAGCCCGGCCGCGCGCTACGTGCAGTACAAGGTGACGTTCGGCGCGCCCGAGGCGCACCTCGGCGAGGTGACGCTGGCGTACCTGCCGCAGAACCAGCGCGCGCGGGTCACCGAGGTCACCGTGGGCGACAACGTGGCCGCGCCGACCATCTCCACGGGCACGGCGCTGGGCGTCTCGCTGACACCGGCCGCGACGACCACGCGCGTTCACTCGCCGACGCTCAAGCTGCACTGGAAGGTCGACAACGTCGACGGTGACGACCTCGTCTACCGCCTCTCCTTCCGCGAGGAGCACGACGCCGTCTGGCGGCCGCTCGGCGGCCCCGACCCGCTCACCAAGACCGACTTCGACTGGAACACCGAGGGGCTTCCCGACGGGAGCTACGTGGTGCGGGTGGTGGCCAGCGACGAGCGCTCCGAGCCGCGCGAGCGCGCCCTCGAGTCGAGCCTCGACTCGTCGCCGATCCTGGTCGACAACCGCAAGCCCGAGGTGGTGGGCATGGCCCCCAAGTACCCCTTCATCTCGGGCCGCGCGCGCGACGACCAGAGCCCGCTCACCAGCCTGGAGTTCGCCGTCGACGGCGGCGAGTGGCAGATCCTGGCGCCGGCGGACGGCATCTGCGACGATCTGGTCGAGGCCTTCACCGTGAAGCTCCCCGTCCTGCCGCCCGGCCCGCACGCCGTCACCGTGCGCGCCTGGGACAGCGCCGACAACGTGGGCGCCGCCTCGGTGACGGTGCGGGTGGGATCCAAATGAGCAATGACGTCAGCACGGCGAACGACGACGCGGCCAACCTTCCGCCTGCGCCCGAGGTGGTGCAGATGGAGGTCGGCCTGCTCCAGAACTTCTGCGAGATCCTCTACTGCCCGGAGACGCGGGAGGCGGCGATCGTCGATCCGGCCTGGGAGGTCGACCGCTTGCTGGCCGAGGTCGAGCGCCTGAAGCTGAAGGTGACGACCGCGCTCATCACCCACACCCACCACGACCACATCGAGGGGGTCGACCTCCTCTGTGAGAAGACCGGCGCCGCCGTGGTCGTCAACCCGCGCGAGGCCGCCGCCGTGCGCGCGCCCGGGCGAATGTTGGTCGAGGCCCTCGACGGCCGCGACATCCCGATCGGCAAGCGCGGCGTGCGGGCGCTCGAGACGCGCGGCCACACCGTCGCCGGCACCTGCTACCTGGCCGACGGCTACGTCGTGACCGGTGACGTGATGTTCGTGGGCGGCTGCGGCCGGACCGACTTCCAGGGCGGCGACACCGCCGAGATGTGGAAGAGCCTGCAGCGCCTCGCGCGCCTCCCCGAGGAGACGCGCGTCTACCCCGGCCACGACTACGGCGAGACGCCGACCTCCACCATCGCCCACGAGATCCGGACCAACCGGTTTTTGCGCTGCGCGACGTTCGAGGAGTTCCGCGCGCTGCGCGAGCGCAAGCGGGTCTGAAAGACGCGTGGATCTTCTCGTGGTCGGGCACGTGACCCGCGACGAGATCGCCGGGGGCGTCCGCCTCGGCGGCGCGGCCAGCTACGCGGCCCGCGCCGCGGCCTGCCTGGGGTACGAGACGGCGCTGGTGACGGTGGCGCCTCCCGACGACCCGCTCCTGGAGCCGCTGCGGCGGGCGCCGCGCCTCAGCCTGCACTGCCTGCCGAGCGAGGTCATGACCACGTTCGCGCTCGCCTACACCGCCGGGCAGCGCCAGCTTTGGCTGCGGCGCCAGGCCCGGGCGCTGGTCCCGTCCGACATCCCTCTCGAATGGCGGCGGCCGCGCGTCGCCTACGTCGGCCCGGTCGCCGGCGAGTGCGACCTGGCTTTTGCGCTGGGCCTGGGCGCGCTGTTCCTGGGCGCCGGGATTCAGGGTTGGCTGCGCCGCACCGGCGAGGACGGCCGCGTCGCGCCGGCGGTGCTGGCGGAGAGGCCTGCGCCTTCCACGCCCGCGCCGTTGGACGTGGCGATCGTCTCCCAGGAGGATCATCCCGACGCGGAGGTCGCTGCGCGCCGCCTGGCGCGGACTGCGGCGATCACGCGCGGCGCGCACGGCGCACGGCTGGTCGCCGAGACGGAATGGACCGAGATCCCGGCAGCGCCCGCCCGCGAGGTCGACCCGACGGGCGCGGGCGACGTGTTCGGTGTGGTGTTGACGCTGGAGCTCGCGCAGGGAAAGTCGCTCATCGTTGCGGGTCGGGCGGCGGCGGCCGCCGCCGCCCGCGTCGTCGAGGGGCCGGGGCTGGGAACGCTCTCGGATTCCGCTCTTTGAATCAGCCGGCGCGAGGCCCGGTGGAGACGCGCCCGATCCGCGCGGCGACGACGATCAGGTCGTCCACACCCAGATCTTGGCTGGAGATCGCCAGAACCTCGACCGAAAACGGACCCTCCCCGCGCGCCAGGGCCAGTCGTGCCTCGAGCGTCCCGCCGGGCGCCCGCCCGAGCATCGCCTCGTCGAACGCGACGAAGCGTTGCACCCACGGATCGAGCGCCTTGTAGATCGCCTCCTTCGCCGAGAAGTGGAGCAGGACGGCGGCCTCGCGCGCCGGTCCGGGGGCGGGCAGGTCGGCGAGCTCGTCCGCCGTCAGCACGCGCCGGGCGATGTCCGCGCGCAGCGGCCGCAGCTCCTCCACGTCAATCCCCACGGTCGCCCGCGGCGCCGACGCCCGGGCGGCCAGCGCGACGGCGATCGTTCGCTTGTGGCTCACCGAGCCGACGGCTTCGGGCGGCGGCCGCGGCGCCCCGCGCGCCGTGGCCAGGATGGGCTCCGGCGCGTCGACGCCGATCGCCGCCAGCGCCGCCCGCAGCGCGACACGCCCGCCGACCCAGCCGGCGCGCCTCGCTTCGGGCAGCGCGCGCGCGAACGCCGCCT
>DATNDC010000005.1:0-3904 GCA_035607055.1 Polyangia bacterium | reverse complement strand
GTCGACGTACCCGAGCAGCGCGGGCACGGCGTTGGCCGCGAACGCCGCCCGCTCGGCGCCCTCGCGCGCGAGGTTGTCGGCTGCCGTGAGAGGCGTCACGCGCGCGACTTTCGCGCGTCGGATGCCGGACCGCAACCGCGGGGGCGCCCCAGGTGCTGGGGCCGCTGCCCGAGAAGCGGGGAAGAGCGGGCGGTCGTGTTCCCGCCATTCGGGACGACGGAGCGGGGAGCAGCTTCCGGCGCGCGAGCGCTCAGAACTGGAACCGCGAGAGGTACAGCGTCGCGCCGTCGATGACGTCGACCCCGGGGCCGGGCTCCATGTCGGACATGGAGTTGCCGTTGGACCCGGTCACCACGAAGACATTCCCCGACGAGACCACCGTCCCCGCAATCTCCCCGCTGCTGAACGTCCAGGCTGCCGTGCCGTCGGCGTCGAGCTTGGTGACGTAGACGTCGGCCTGCGTGCCGACCGGCGCTCCGTACTGTCCCAATCCGATGACGCCCCCGTCGGGCGCGCCCGCGACGGCGTCGACCTCGCCGTCGGCGATCGTCCGATCCCAGAGGTAGCTCCCGTCGAACGCCACCGCCAGGATGAACCCGCCGGCTATCGGCGTGCCCGCCAAGCGCGTGACCATGCCGGACCCGGGATCGAGGTCCGGGAACCCCCAGGCGCCCCCGCCGATGTAGACCGAACCGTTCGGACCGGCGGCGATCGACCGCGGCCACATCAGCGAGCTCACGCCGCCGATCCCCCAGTACCCGCGCGGGGTGCCGTCCGGCCCGTAAGCGGCGAAGGCGACCACGCCGGAATTTCCCTCGGCCGGGGGCAGACAGACGCCGTAGTCAGTCTGGCCGCCCAGGACCCAGATCTCGCCGTCGGTGGCGACCGCGATCGCGCCCGGCATCGGCACGCAGGCGCCCCCGTCGTTCGTCTGAACCCAGCTGAGCTCCCCGTCCGGCGTCAACTTCACGAGCGCGGCGGCGTCGGCCGCCTCGCCGGTGTCGCCGCCGCCGGTGACCCGGGAGGTGTGCACCCGGGTACCGGGCCCCAGATCGAAGTCCACGTCCCCGGAGTACCACCCGGCCACGTAGATGGCGCCGGTCCCGTCGATCGCCACGCCCGCCGTGTTGCTGGCCGAGTCGAAGCTCTGCTGGGCGAGCGTCCCTCCCCAGACGAAGGACCCGTCGCCGGCCAGCTTGACCACGAACGCCTCGCTGAATTGCGCCAAGGCCATCGTCTGGTGGGACTGGACGCCGGCCCCGGGATCCAGGTCGATGGTGCCCTGATAGTCCCCCACCGCCACCACGCCGCCGTCAGCCGTCGCCGCCAGGCCGGTGATGAGCGTGCTCTCGCCCGTGGCCGGGAACGCCTGGGTCCAGGCGTAGCTCCCGTCGGCGTTGAACTTGGTGATGAACCCGTAGTCGTCGCCGGGCGTGGTGACCCGGACGTCCGGCGCCGCCGGGGTGCCGAAGCTGACCGTCCCCTGGAAGATTCCGCCGAAGAAGATCGATCCGTCGGGGCCGATCGCCGCCGCCGCAGAGGCGTAGCGGATCGTCACGTACCCGACCGATCCGAGGTACATGGGCAGGCAGCTCGCGCCCGTCGCGATGACCGTCTCGCAGTCCGGCGAGCCGTGGTCGCAGTTCGCGTACCCGACCGCGCAGGCGGCGCTGGTGCAGCCGTTGGCGCTGCGGCAGGTGAGGAGCGTGTTCGCGATCGTGCAGGCCGGGTCGCCGCAGAACGCGCAGTCGGTGGCGGTGCCGAGCGGGGTTTCGCAGCCGGGGGCGGAGGTGCAGTCGGCGTAGCTGACGTCGGGGCAGATGGTGGGGGTGGTCGCGGCGTCGGGCGGGGAGGCGTCGCGGGCCTCGGGCCGAGAAGCATCGCGGGCATCGGGCGGCGGTGGCGACGCGTCGCGGGCGTCGGATGGCGGCGGTGAACCGTCGTGGGCGTTGGGCCGAGAAGCGTCGCGGACGTCGGCGCCGGAAGCGTCGCGCGCGCCCGAATCGGCCCCGCCGAGCGTGACGCCGTTCCCGAGCTGCCCACCTCCGCACCCCAGCGCGGCCAGGAAACACCCGCCGAGCGCGACCCGGAACAACGCCCCACACCCCACCCGGGCCGCCATCCGACAGTCGTAGCGCGGATCACCGATCCTCGCCAGCGCCGCGCTCTCGCGGACCGATCTGGGTGTCGCGGGCGCGGCCCTGGGCGGCACGTCGTTCGTCACCGGGGCCGCCCTGCTGCCCGTGGGCCTGGCGAAGGAGAGCCACGACCTGACGCCCGCCGACCCGTGGAGGCGCGTCAGCGGGCGTGGTGGAGCAAGAGCGTCGCGAGGCCGCCGAGCGCCGCCAGCACGCCGAGCGCGTAGCCGCCCATCAGCGCCAGGGGATGGCGGTTGGCGCCGCGCGACGCCCCGTCGAGGATCCGCTGCGTGAAGGTGATGGGACACTCGACGGGCGCCTTGCCGTCGCGCACCAGCTCGAGCCGCTCGCGCATCGCCGTCACCGACGGGTAGCGCCGCGCCGGATCGTGGGCCAGCCCGTGCCGCACGAAGTGCCCGTACGCCGCCGGCGCGCCCGCGCGGCTGAAGTCGGCCAGCACGGGCGACTTCGAGAGGTCGTCGCGGACCGCCGCCTCCAGCATCTGCGGCAACGTCTTCTGCTCTCCGCGCGGATGGCGCAGCGCCAGGAACTCGTAGAAGGTCAACGCCAGGCTGTAGACGTCGCTGCGCGCGTCCATCGCCTCGAGCCGCCCGGCCGCTTGCTCGGGCGCCATGTAGGCCGGCGTCCCCAGCAACGCGCCCGGCGCCTCGACGGCGCCGTCGCGCCGGGCGATCCCCCAGTCCATGATCACCACCTCGCCGAGCGAGCCGATCATGATGTTCGCCGGTTTCAGGTCGCGGTGCAGGATCTGGAGGGCGTGCGCGTGCTCGACGCCGCGCAAGATCTCGTTGCAGATCTGCAGCCGATACTCGGGCGTGTACCTGCGCATCGTGGCGGCGTCGCCGGCGCGCAACTTGGCGATCACCGCCTCCAGCGTCTCGCCCTCGACGTACTTCATGACGAAGTAGTACCGCCCGTCGCCGTCGACGCCGACGTCATGGATGGGGACGATGTTGGGATGCTCGAGCTGCCCGACGGTGCGGATCTCCTCGGCGAAGCGCAGGACCGCATCGTCGCTCACCAGCTCGGGCAAGAGGCGCTTCACCGCCACCGGCCGATCGATGTCCTGATCGCGCGCCAGCGTCACCTCGGCCTGGCCGCCGGCGCCGAGCGGCCGCACCGCCTCGTAGCGAGGCTTGCCCGCCAGCACCAGCCGGGCCACCCCCTCGCCGTGCGCCACGCGCGGGAGCACGGTCGAGCGCCCGCCCTGGCCGGGCGGCCGGGTGAGCGTCGTCGGCGCCGGGGTGGGCGGAGCGGCGTACGTCGCGGCCAGCGCGATTGGGGTCTTCTTGGCCGGGCGCTCGGAGTAGGCGCGCGTGGCCGCCGGCGAAGCGTTCGAACCGTTGCGCTCACTCATGTTCCCTCCCTGCGGCGGCGCCCGGTGCGCGGCACCGGGTGGGAGGGGGGTATCGGCAGGTGGGGAGCGGGGCCTGAGGGCGAGGGCAAGTCAGCGAGAACAAACGCGAGAAGATCGGCGGGACGTCATCCGCCACCCGTCGTAAGAGGGCTGCGGTTGCGGTAGTTCGACCGTCCGGCGACCGGCGCTATAATCGACTTCCAATGACCATCCTGCGAGGACACGTCGAAGGCGGCCGAGTCGTCATCGACGAGGAGGGTGAGTTGCCGGAAGGGGCGCAGGTCGAGATCGCGGTCCTGAGCGACGCGGATGAGATGACGGCCGAAGAGCGGGCAGATCTTTTGGCCTCGATCGATCGCGGCCTCGAGCAGGCGGCCCGGGGCGAAGG
>DATNDC010000003.1:0-20599 GCA_035607055.1 Polyangia bacterium | reverse complement strand
CAGGGCCTCGCGCTAGGCCGTCCGCAGGCTGCGCCGCTCGTGGCGCAGCGAGAGCAACCACGAGCCGAGCATGCCGCCCAGCGCGCCGAGCGCGAACGCCACCAGCAGGAGCTGCCAGCCGATGGTGTCGCGAACCCCCTTGGTGAACGTGGCGGCGGTCGTGCGCGTCGTCTGTTGTAGACGTCGCTCCAGACATGCGGCGCGGTCGGGGCCCGCGCACTCGGGCGCCATGGACGCGAGCTCGGTGCCCACGCCGTCGACGACGCCGCCCACCACGCCGCCGGCGACCGAGGCCGAGACGCGCTGGCCCGCCTGCGACAGGCTGACCGCCAGCGGCCCCGAGCCGTCAGGCCCGAGCTGGGCGACCAGCTGTCGGCTGACGTCGTCGATCACCGTCTCGGTCGCCGCGGAGACGGCCTGGGCGATGAGGCGCTGGATCCGCGCCTGCTGCTCGGGGTTGTCGAGCGCGGCCATGACGCCGCCGACCGCGTTCTCGGCCGCGACCCTGGCGGGCGGCGGGCCGGTGCGGTTGGCGTTCTGCGTGCGCAGCTCGCTCATCGCGCCCTGGGCGGCCTTCTGCCCGATGCGCTCGGCGCAGGCGGGGGCGAGCGCCGCGAGCGCGAGCGCCAGGCAGAGGTGGCGCGAACCTCGACCGCAGGCCGGCCGTTTACTCGCCACCCGAACCTCGGCTGAGCTGCGCCCGCCACGCCCCCGACATCGACTGAAAAGCTGGATGCCCGCGCGAGCGGCAGCCATCAGGCGACGGCGCATTCCGGCGCGGGCAGCGCCGGCGCGGCCGGATTTTTGTGCGGTGGTTGCGTATTCGATCCGGCCCCCCGCCGGGGCGATCCCAGATTCGGGATCAGGGAGGTACGAACCATGCGCAAGAACGGCAATGGAGTGTGGGGAGGCGTGATAGGCGTCGCGCCGCTCGCGATCGTATTGGTCGGGGGTGTCGCCGCCGCGGAGCCGCTCGGGGGGGCGGGCTTACCCGAGTCGCCTTCGTCCGCAGCGCCCTCGTCCGAGGAGACGCCCTCGGCGCCGGTGTGCAAGGACTCGGGCGTCACGATCAGCTTCCCCACCGGCTCGTCGGAGATCGACAAGAACGGGCAAGGGGCGCTGGCCGGCGTGGCCACCTGGGTCCAAAACGGCGATCAGCGCACGGTTCGGCTCCAGGGCTACACCGACAAGCAGGGGAACGCGATGGCCAACCAGCGGCTCTCCGAGCGGCGCGCGCAGTCGGCCGAGGACTACCTGCTCGGTAAGGGGGTGAACGCCGATCGCATCACCGTGGTCGGCCACGGCGAGGAGACGGCGGAAGACGCGACGGGCGCCGACGCGCGCATCGTCAGGGTGCAAACCTGCGACGTCCCCAAGAAGATGGCCGAGGCGACCCCGCCGCCGCCGCCCGAGCCGGTCACGCCGCCCGAGCCGGTGGCGCCCGCCGAGCCGGTCGCTCCGCCGCCCCCGCCGCCGGTCGCCGTGACGCCGCCGGTGGCCCCGGCGCCACCGCCCGCCGAGCCGATGTACGAGCCGATTCCGGCGCCGGCGCCGGTCGTCCACCACGACGTGCCGCCGTCGCAGCTCGGCATCGAGGCCTCGGTCGGCGGCGGTGCCGTCGGCTTCATCGACAGCTCGGTGCGAAACACGGTCAACACCGGCGGCGCCTGGGACGCCCGGCTGACCTTCGGCACCCGGCTGCCGATCGCCGTCGAGGCGGCTTACGTGGGCTCCGCGCAGTCGATCGACGTGCTCGGTCTGTCGACCAACGCCCTCCTGGTGGGCAACGGGGTGGAGGGTGACCTGCGGCTTAACTTCACCAGCTTCAAGGTCCAGCCGTACATCTTCGGTGGCGCGGGGTGGACGCGCTACCAGATCAACAACAGCGCGGTGAACACCTCGAGCGTCACCAGCTCGGACGACGTGGGGACGGTGCCGCTCGGCGCCGGCATCTCGATCCGCCCCTCGAAGGTGTTCATCATCGACGTCCGCGGGACCTATCGCGCCGTGTTTGACGACTCGATGTTCGACCGCATCACCAACACCAACAACTCGATGCAGAACTGGAACGCGGCGGGCCGCATCGGGTTCGAGTTCTAACCAAGTCACGCGTGCCGTCCGGCACGCCGGCCGAGGCTTCAGTTGCCGCGCGGAAATGCTCCCTCACGCGGCCGCTGAAGCCTCGCTTTCTATCTGCCGCCGGCGCGGTGCTCGCGGGCGGTCTTTCGGCGTGGCGGCGGAGGCGCGGCGACAGCGCCGCGGACCGGAGACCAGAGCTTGAGCGCTTCGGCCGGTGAGACCGTCGCGAAGTAGTGGAGCAGGGAGGCGATGAGGCCGGTCCAGCCGGTCTGGTGGCTGGCGCCGATCCCCGCGCCGTTGTCGCCGTGGAAGTATTCGTAGAAGAGGAGGTGGTCGCGCCAGCGGGGATCGTCGGAGAATTTGGGCGCCTGACCATAGAGCGGCCGCCGGCCGTGACTGTCGAGGAGAAAGATCCGCGTCAGCCGCTCGGTGAGCTCCTGCGCCACCTCGTAGAGCGTGAGCCGGCGCCCCGACCCGGTCGGACACTCGACCCGGAAGTTGGGTCCGTAATAGCAGTAGTAATTGATGAGCGCCCTGATGAGGAGGACGTTGAGCGGCATCCAGATCGGTCCCCGCCAGTTCGAGTTGTCGCCGAAGATGGCGCTGTCGGATTCGGCCGGCAGGTACCCGACCCGCAGCTCCTGGCCGTCGAGGTCGAGGACGTGGGGGTGCTCGAGGTGGTAGCGCGAGAGCGAACGGATTCCGAACGGGCTCAGGAACTCGTTTTCGTCGAGCAGGTGCTCGAGCACCCGCCGCAGCCGCTCCTCGCTGAGCAGCGAGAGCATGCGGCGGTCCCGATATCCCGGCCGCCGCGGATCGTGAATGTGGCTGACCAGATGCGGGCGATGGCTGGCGAACCAGCGGGCCCGCTGCTGCAGCTCCGGCAGCGCCGCCACCACCTCCTCGTTCACCACGGCCGCCGCGCAAAACGGCAGCAGGCCGATCATCGAGCGGACCTTGAGCTGCCGGACCCGGCCGTCGGGCGTGCGCAGCACGTCGTAGAAGAACCCGTCCTCCTCGTTCCACATGGCGCCGTCGCCGCCGATGTGGACCAGCGCCGAGGCGATCCAGATGAAGTGATCGAAGAACCTGAGCGCCATGTCCACGTAGGCGCGGTCCTCGAGGGCCAGCTCCAGCGAGATCTGCAGCATCGCCTGCGCATAAAACGCCATCCAGGCCGTGCCGTCGGCCCGTTCGAGGTTTCCGCCCCTCGGGAGTGGCACGTGCCGATCGAAGACCCCCACGTTGTCCAGACCCAGGAACCCGCCCTCGAACGCGCTCCGCCCCTGGGGGTCCTTGCGGTTCACCCACCAGGTGAAGTTGATCAGCAGCTTGTTGTAGATGGCCTTGAGGAACTCGTGGTCGCCGCGTCCCGAGCGGCGCTTGTCCAGCTGGTAGAGGAAATAGGCCCCCCAGGCGTGCACCGGCGGGTTGACGTCACCGAAGTTCCACTCCGAGGCGGGGACCTGTCCGGTCGGGTGCAGGTAGCGCTCCTGCAGCAGCAGCAGGAGCTGCTGCTTGGCGAAGTCGGCGTCGACCAACCCCAGCGGGAGGGCGTGAAAGGCCAGATCCCAGGCGGCGTACCAGGGGTACTCCCACTTGTCCGGCATGGAGATGAGGTCGTTGCCCACCATGTGCGACCACTCCGCGTTGCGCCCGCAGCGATGTCCGGAGAGCGAAGGCGCGCTCCCGTGGCCGGTCAGCCAGTCGTCGACGTCGTAGTCGTAGAACTGCTTGCTCCAGAGCATCCCCGCCAGCGCCTGGCGCATGACGGTTCGCCGCTCGGCGGAGAGCGAGGCGGGGATGACGGCGGCGTAGAACTCGTCGGCCTCGCGCCGGCGCGCCTCCAGCGTCCGGGTGAAGCGGCGCCCGAGCGCCCCGTCGTCGTCCGGCAAGACGCGAGCGCTGGTCAGACGCAAACGGAGCACCCCGGACCCGCGGGCAGGGATTTGCAGCACGTGGTGAGCGGCGACCTTGGTCCCGAGGCGCTGCGGGTTGACGGCGCCCCGCTGTCCGCCCACCAGGAGATCGTTGATTCCGTCCTTGAAGAACCGCGGCGGAGAGCGGTGGCCGTTCCGCCCCGCCTCGGGCCAGCGCGCCGGGTTGGTCTCGTTCTCCGTGAACAGGAAGGTGCCGCCCGGTTCGCAGAACAAGAAGTAGCTGCCGAACGCGGGGACCGACGCCTCCAGCGCCGCCGCGTGCCCCTCGGCGTCGCGGATGAAGGGACGGGCGACGTCGCCGCGCCACCAGGTGTTCCGGAACCACAGCGTCGGGAGCAGATGCAGCGTCGCCGCTTCGGGTCCGCGGTTGTGGGCGGTGATCTCGATCAAGAGATCCTCGGGCGCCGCCTTGGCGTACTCCACGACCACGTCGAAGTACGCGTCGCCGGCGAACACCCCGGTGTCGAGCAGCTCGTACTCCCGCTCGCCGCGCGACCGGCGGGCGTTGGTCTCCACCAGGCCGAGGTAGGGGAACGGCCGCTGCGGGTACTTGTAGAGGTACCGCATGTACGAATGGGTCGGCGTGCTGTCGAGGTAGAAGTAGTACTCCTTGACGTCCTCCCCGTGATTCCCTTCCTGATTGGCCAGGCCGAAGAGCCGCTCCTTGAGGATCGGATCGTGCCCGTTCCAAAGCGCCAGAGCGAAGCAGAGCGTCTGACAATCATCCGAGATGCCGGCGATGCCGTCTTCGCCCCATTTGTAGGCGAAGGAGCGCGCCAGATCGTGGCTGAGGTAGCTCCAGGCGTCGCCGTTCGGGCCGTAGTCCTCCCGCACCGTCCCCCACTGTCGCTCGCTCAGATAGGGTCCCCATTTTTTCCAGGGTGCCGCGCCCGAACGCGCGGCGCCGAGTCGCCTCTGCTCTGCGGTCATCGCCCCTCCTTCGGTCGGTCAAGCTGACGCCGGGGATCCCGCCGGCAACCGGCGAGCCCGGGTCCGTTCTGGAATGCGCCGAGCACTTACAGGATCGAGCGTTGCGACAACGCACCGTCGGATTCACGTTTGTCCGCGTGTCGACCGAAGTTGAACTGGCGGCGCGCCTCCTGGTGGTCGAAGACGATCCGGAGGCGCGCGCCACGTTCGACCTCTTGCTGGGCACGCGGTGGGACGTCACGCTCGTCGACCGCGGAGACGACGCGCGCGATCGCGCGCTCGCCCAGCCGTTCGATCTGGTGCTGGCCAACGCCCAGATGCCGGGGCTCTCGGGCATCGATCTGGTGCGCCTCTTGCGGACCCATCGGCCGACCCAAGATCTGCCGCTCATCCTCATGTCGCCGCCGGCCGGCCAGCGCGAGACCGTCGCCGGCCTGGAAGCGGGGGCCGACGACTTCTTGGTCAAGCCGTTCTCGGGTCGCGAGCTGCTGGTGCGGGTCCAGACCCTTCTCGAGCTGACGGCGATGCGGCGACGCAACGCCCAGCAGGAGCAGGCGCTGGCCAGCCTTCAGCGTTCGCTGCAGGCCCGCGACGAGTTCCTCTCCGCGGCCTCCCACGAGCTGCGCACGCCGATCACCACCCTCAGCCTGCAGACCGACGGCCTGCTCAACGCCGCCGACCTGCCGACCAACGGCCACAACGCGCCCAGCAGCGACCGGCTGCGGCGGCGCCTGTCCGCCATCCGACGGCAGGTCGTGCGGCTCAGTCAGCTGGTCGAACAGCTGCTCGACGTGTCGCAGTTCATCGAAGGGCGCCTCGACCTGCACCCCGAGGAGGTCGACCTGCAGGCGCTGGTGATCGACGCCATCGAGCTGATGCGGGACTCCGCCAGCAGCGCCGGATCGCCGGTGCTGTTCCGCCTCCGCAACGAGGTGGTCGGACGCTGGGACCGCCTCCGGCTGGGACAGGTGGTCACCAACCTGCTCTCCAATGCCATCAAGTTCGGCTGCGGGCGCCCGATCGAGGTGGAGCTCGACGCCGACCAGGCCCTGGCGCGCCTGGCGGTGAGAGACTCCGGCGAGGGGATCCCGCCTGGCGAGCGGGAACGCATCTTCGAGCGCTTCGAGCGCGCCACCTCCGTCCAGCGCCACCCGGGCCTCGGCCTCGGCCTCTGGATCTGCAAGCAGATCGTCGACGCCTGCCACGGCACGATCTCGGTCGAGAGCGAGCCGGGCCGGGGGAGCACCTTCAGCGTGGCGTTACCGCGAGCCTCGTGAAGGAGTGCCGGCGGCGGCGAACCGTCGACGGCGGTCGCGGCGCCGTCCGCATCCAAGATGATCGCGGGGCGCGCGAGGCGCCCACCGTCGAGAGAATCAGCGATTTCCTGAGCAGACGCCTTGCGGGTCCGCCTTACCATCGGGCGAGAGGCGGAGATGGCGTCAGTGCGAAACCTGGAGGGGCAGCTCCACGACGAAGGTCGACCCGACCCCCGGACGGCTGTCCACCCGAACCGCGCCGCCCAGCTGCTCGACGATCCCGCGCACGATGAAGAGCCCGAGCCCCAACCCTTCGCGGTGACCGATCGAGGTCCCGCGCTTGAAGGGCTCGAAGATCCCCTCCTGCAGCTCCCGCTCGATCCCCAGTCCCTGGTCGACCACCGCCAGCCAGCCGACCTCCCGTTGCCGGTCGACGCCCGCCCGAACGATCACCGGACGCCCCTGGCCGTACTTGAACGCGTTGGCCAACAAGTTCGAGACAACCTGATCGAGACGGGCGCGGTCCCAACACCCAACCACCGGACCATCCAGCTCCAGGTTGAGGGACGAACCGATGTCGACGGTCTGTGCCTCCATCAACGCGCTGACGTCCCGTACGACATCGCACAAATCGAAGGGGGACAATTCCATCTCCATCTGTCCCGTCCGGATCCGTCCCAGGTCGAGGAGGTCGTCGATGAGTCGGGCGATCTTGCGTTCGCCCCGGGCCATGATCTCCAACATCTTGGCGGCCGGCGAGGCGAGGGCGGCGCCGTTACGCTCCAGCGTCTGCAGACAGAAGCGGACCGAACAGAGAGGGTTGCGCAGCTCGTGAGCGGCGATCGAGATCAAGCGCTCCCGGTCGCCGAGCGCGGCTGCCAGCGCCATGTGCTCGCGCGCGTTGCGGATGGCCAACGACAGCCGCTCGCCCAGCTCCTGGGCCAGCGACAGATCGGCAGCGCCGTGCGCGGCGCCGTCGCAGCGCGCGAAGCTGAGGACGCCGAAGCGATCGCCGCGCATGCCGATCGGCACGCTGATCCGCGAGCGCTCCCCCTCGAACCTCACCTCGCCCCGGACCGTGGCCGCCAGCGCGACCGGCGCCTCCATCCAGGCGTCCGGCAGGGTCCTGACTTCCAGAATCCGAGTTGGGGGAGATTCCGAAACGCGATCGACGGTGCAGACGTCGCCCAGCACACCGAGCGAGCAACGTCCTACGGCTTCGAGCATCGGTTCGATTTCAAGAGAGACAAAATGACGACTGACGTTGGCGAGAAAGGCGGCATGGGTCGTTACGCTCTTGCCCGACACAGCTCCTTCAGCGGTACGCATTGTTCTTCCGTCCCCTCCGGTCGTCTGTGGGCTACATGCCAGATCGCATCGTCGATCGCTAGCCTAGAAACGCCGCCGCCGGCGCCGCTTCAATCGTTTGGGGCGATCCCCTACCGCGTTCCGCGGCGACGAGCACCATCCATTGGAAATAGACAAATGGCCTCTCATCGTTGTAAGAGATCCCCCGTTCGGACGGCGTCTCCCGGGTTTCACCAGGGGGGGAGGGGCGGGACAGCGGATAACGTGAGACAAGCGGGAGAACCCGGAGAACCAAAGAGGCGGCGCCACGACACCGCCGGAGATCTTCGATGACGAAGATCTTCTTGGTTGAGGATCACCCGCTTTTCCGCATGGGGATCCGCCAGAGTCTGGCCGCCTATGCCGAATTCACGGTGGTCGGCGAGGCGGGCACTGCGCGCGACGCCTTCGCGGCGATCGACGCGCACCCGCCCGACATCGTGGTGATGGACGTTTCGCTTCCAGGAATGGACGGCGTCATCGCCACGCGCGAGATCCGGCGGCGCGCGCCCAGAACCAGGGTCTTGCTGCTCTCGGTGCACGACCAGATCAGCGATGTCCTCGAAGCGCTCGAGGCGGGCGCGGCGGGCTACGCGCTGAAGACGGAGGGGACCGAAGCATTGGTGGCGGCGTTGCGCGCGATCGTGCGCAACGATCGCTACGTGGCTCCCAGCCTGGCGGCGCTCCTCGGCAGCTACGAATCGCGGCGCAAGCGGCCGCTCGACGCGCTCTCGATCCTCTCGTTGCGTGAACGCGAGGTGTTCCGGCTGGCGGCCGATTGTCTCCTGACCAGGGAGATCGCGCGTGAGCTCTGTATCTCGCGAAAGACGGTCGACACCCACCTTTATCGCATTCATCGCAAGTTGGGGTTGAGGACGTCCGCGGAGCTGGTCAGGCTGGCCTGCAATCTGGGTCTGGTACGGCGGGGGGCGACCCGCGAGATCGTCGGCAACAGCGTCGAGCCGCTCGGCGGCGAGGGCGAGGGTGAGGGCAAGGGCCAGGGCCAGGGGATGGAGGGTGGTTGAATGCGGAACGAAACGGGACAGAACCGCGACCTCGTGAGGTTGATCCGACACGAGCTCAACACACCGCTGGCAACGGCGCTGCTCTACATCGGCATCGCGGAGGGCTCGGCGGCCGGACTCCCGGAGGGGATTGTGAAATCCGCATTACGGGTGGCGAAGTCGGAGGTGCAACGCCTCAAGACGCTGATCGACACGCTGACCGAGCTCGAATGTGTCGGTTACGCAACGCTCAAGCCGCGCTCGATCGACATTGGCGAGACGGTCCGGACCACCATCAAACGGATGGTGGCGCTCCGTGCTCCCGGTCAGGTGCGCGTCGTGACGCTGGGCGATCTGCGCGGGTGGTGGGATCGGCCCAAGGTCGAACAGATCGTCGGAAATCTCCTCTCCAACGCCTTGAAGTTCGGTCAGGAACGTCCCGTGCGCGTCGAGGTCAAGCCGGCCGGCGACGGCGTCACGATCGCGGTTCGCGATCACGGCATCGGCATCGCGGCGGCCGATCAGGAGTGGATCTTCGAGCGGCACGCGCACGCCTCGCCCGCGCAGGGCGGCGGGCTGGGCCTCGGGCTGTGGCTGGTGCGGGAGCTCGCCACCGCCCACGGCGGCTGGGTCACGCTGGAGAGCCGGAAGGGGCGTGGCGCCACGTTCACCGTCTTCCTGCGCGACCAATCGCAGGCCGCCCGGTTCGGCGCGGTGGCCATCGGCGGCGCCAAGGCGCCCGGCGGTGCGCTCCCATCTCGCTATTGGCAGGAGCGGGCCTTGAGGTCGCACAAAAAGGTCCCGTTGCTGCCCCGCAACGTGACCGAAGATCCGGTGCCGACCTCGACCACGATGTCTCCGCCGGTCACGGGGAGCCTGAAGGCGAGGACCCCGTCGAAGACGCGGAAGTCGATCGAGCTGTTCAGCGTCTGATTGCCGACCGTCAGCGTACCGTTGAAGGTGAGCAGGAAACGCGCGTCCGACGAACCGGTCGGCAACGGGCCGAGCAGATAGAGGATCACGGTTCCGTCGAGCGTCGCGTTGCCGGTGATCGCCCCGTTGAGCACCGTCAGGTTGAGCTTGCAGGCGGTCGCCGTGCCCCAAGACTCGGGGACCAGCCGCCCGCTCTGCACGACGGCGGTCAGGACGATGGTGCCGTTCTGGACGGCGTCGGGGGGACCGGGCGGGTCGTCCCAACCCATGCAGACGCGGTTCACGTTGACGACCGCGCTCAAGACGAACCCGTGCGTCTCCCTGGAAGCGTCGGGATTGTCGGGGAGCCCGCTGTCCTTGATGCGGCTGTCGAGATCGGACAGCAGCCCCTCGGCGTAGCTCGGCAACCAATCCAGGGCGAGGTTCGGAATCGTCGCGTTGATGGTGTCCAGCGTCCCCTGGACGTTGCTCACGTCCAGGCTGCCGGCCGGCATGTCATAGCTGGCGGCAATCGCCTGCGTCTCGGACTGCATGGGCGGCGTCGGGATCGAGAGGTTCTCGATGCAGCCGGCGCCCCCGAGCACGAAGGAAATCCCACCCACGACACAGAGAAAACGTTTCATAGCTGTATCACCACCGCAAGGTTGCCGTCGGGGACGAACGTCCGTTTGGGATAGGCGATGGCCACCCCCGGGACGAAGTAATAGCCGTAACCGGCTCCGAGAATCAGGTGGACGTGCTCCCAGAGGAACGCCACCCCGCCGATCGCCTCCCAGGGGTGGGAGACCATCGCCATGGCCCGCCCGTCCACGCTGGCGGTCGTGTAAGGGTCGACGTTGCTGGAGGCCTGGAAGGCCAGGTCGGCGGTGTAGACCTGATAGCGGCCGGTGGCGGTGAGCGAGAAGATGCGTGCCAGGCGCCACTCGAGCTTGGCGCCGACCTGTACCGTCTGGCTGGCGACGGCCCCCCCGAGGTGAAGCTTGTTGAAGTCTCCGGAGCCGAACGCCCGCGCGTAGACGTAGTCCCCCTCTCCGTGCAGCCAGAGCCGGTCGAGCAGCCGGAATGAGGCAAACAACGCGAGCGGGGCCGCGATCAGCGACGCCGAATCGGCGCTGGTGGTCTGGAGCAGGGCCCAATAGCCCGAGACCTGCACGGACAACGTGACCGGGCCCTGATCGAGGACCGTCTCCTTGACGTGGAGGTTGGGGATGAGCACCGGAATCACCGAGCGTGCCAGCCAGTAGGGCGGGTCGACGCCGATGTCGAGGTGGCCATTGAGGCCGTAGTTGAAAGCCAGGAGGCCAAGCTGGAGCGTGTTGGCGCCCACCGTGTACGCCGTCTGGTAGTTCAATTTCGGAAGACCGTCAGCAGTCTCGGCGGCGCGGGCGGCGCCGCCGGCGGCGAGCAACGTCGCAATCAGCGTCGTCCACCTGACTGTTGCGTGCCCCATGGATGCCTCACTTTCTCCGCTCGGCGCACCAAACGCGCCCGAGCCCCTTCGGAGAAACCATGCTGCCGGCCCGTCGCACCGCACATCAGCCGGCGGCTCAAATCGGCGCCAACGGACAGAATGGGCGCTTCAAAACCCCTGTAAGGGATTGCCTGATCTTTTGCAGAGCCCAAGCCAAACGGCTACTGCTTGGCTATAAAGTGGCCTCCCATTTGACAGTTCGCCCTGGAGCCCCGTGACATGAAAATTGTCCTGGTCGACGATCATTCGCTGTTCCGAGTCGGCGTGCGCCACGTCCTGGCGACGCCGCCCGGCTTCGAAGTCATCGGAGAAGCGAGCACCGCCCGCAGCGCCTTTCGCCTCATCGACGCCACGGTCCCCGACCTGGTCCTGATGGACATCGCGCTGCCGGGAATGGACGGCGTGCTGGCCACCCGGGAGATCGGCCGCCGGGCCCCCCGCGCGCGCGTCCTCATCGTGAGCGCGCACGATCAGGTCAACGACGTCTTCGACGCGCTCGACGCGGGCGCCGCCGGGTACGCGCTCAAGAGCGACGGCCCGGAGACGTTGGTGGAGGCCATCCAGGCGGTCGCCAAGGGACATCGCTACGTCGCCCCCACCCTGGCCCCGCGGCTGGCGGCGTTCGAGGCGCGACGGCGCAACGCCAACGACGTCCTGGGGATCCTCTCGCCGCGCGAGCGCGAGGTGTTTCGACTGGCCTCCGAGTGCGTGATCGCGCGCGACATGGCGCGCGAGCTCTGCATCGCGCGCAAGACGGTCGACAGCCACCTCAATCGGATCAACCGCAAGCTGGGGCTGCGCAACATGGCCGAGTTGGTCCGCCTGGCGGCCAACCTGGGGATGCTCCACTCCGCCCGAACGCCCGGGCCGGGACTGGGCGCGGGCGACGATCGCGAAGCCGAGGCCTAGGTCGCGCGCGCCCGGGTCGACGTCACCAGGCGCGGGCGCCGCTTCTCCCGGCGCTTCATCACCAGACCGTAGACCGCCACCGCCAGCAGCGAGGCGACGACGTACGCCACGACGACCGGGATGACCCGATGCCCGTTCGGCACGGCCGCCGCCAGCACCAGCGCGAGCGCGGGGAAGCGCATGGTGGCCGCCACCGCGTCGACCGCCCGCATCTCGGGCTCGGGCCCGCCGAGGAGGTGCCCGATGACGACCGACCCGAGCGCGGCGAGGACACAGGCGATCCAGCCAAGGCCGCCCACGACCGACAGATCACGCCAGGTGGCGGCCAGCGCGAGGGCCAAGAGGACGAGCAGACTGCCGTCGAGGATGCGGGCCAGCCGCGGTCCCGCCCTTTCCGCGAACCGGGGCGCGACGCGGGCCACGCCGATGCCGATCAGGAGGGGCACCAGCGCCCGCCCGAGGATCACCTTGGCCACCGGCCAATATCCGAGCCGCAGGTCGCGCCCCATCGCCGCCGCGAACAGCGCGAAGGCGAGCGGCACGAAGACGATGGCCAGGATCAACACCACCAGGTTCAGATCGAGCGCGTCGGAGGCGCGAGGGCCCTTGGACATGCGCTTCATCCCGGCGACGGGGCCGATTCCGACGGCCAGCACGCCGATGAGCATCCCGGCCCGGACCACCATCGGCAAAGGCATCACCTCGACCAGCAAGAGCACCCAGAGCGGCACGAAGATCATCACCGCCAGCAGGCCGCGGATGAGCTCCTGGGGCCGCCGCCAGAGTCGCTTGCCGCCCGCCCGGGGCGCCTCCAGGCCGGTGGTGAACGACACCAAGGGAATGAGGACCAAGAGCAGCCACCGAAATACATCTTGGATCGCGGAGCGCATGATCAGGATCTGGCCTCGTCGTCCGCTCCGCGCCGTGGGCCGGCGGCTGATTCAATACGCCAGGTTGAGCTGCAAGGTGAGGACCTGCGATCGCCCCGCCGTGAGGGGGAGCGACACCGAGCCGAGCGCCGCCATCCCGGGCGTCTGCTGATCGGCGATGCCGTAACGGAGCTTCAGCACCAGGACCGGCGCATGAACGTAATACGCCACCTGCGCCTCGCCGATCAGCGTGCGGACGCTGGAGAGGCTGGTGCTGGGATCGATCCAGTTGCCCCGCACGGCGAAGTCGACCCGGCGGGGGAGCAGCAGCACGCCCGCCTGCGCCCAGACCCCCCAGGCGTCGTACCTCGCCGCGCCGCTGCTCGGCTCCGTGCGCCGGAAGTACCCCTCGCCGAAGGCCATGAACCGACTCCCTTGCAGGAAGACGTCGCCCCCCGCGGTCGCCTTGCGCGACGGGCTGGTGTCCGGCGTGAACGTGAACTGGAAGCTGTCGGTGTCGAAGTTCTCCGTTCCGGCGGTGATCTTTCCGTAGAACCCTTGCGCGGTGAACGAGATCCGGAACGGCGCCGGCGACTCGGTGATGTAGGGGTACTCGGTCTTGCCGATCTTGCCCAGCGGACTGACGGTGACGCGCCCGAGGACGACGTAGTTGCCGGCCACCGCGGTAAATTGCCGCAACGGCGTGCCGCTGTAGAGCCCGAGGTAGCTCTCGACCTTCTCGTCGAAGGTGAGCGACATGAGCGTGGCCCCCTTGTCGTGCCCGGCCCAGAAGTACTCGGCGGTCACGGCCCAGTCCGGGAAGAGGATCTCGTTCGGCTCGAACGACTTGTGCCGCGACAGCGGCGTCGTCTGCAGGCCGCCGCGCACGCCGAACTGGAGGATGGGCCGCACGTCGAAGTAGGCGTCGAGGAGATAGGGCGGATTGCCCACCAGCTCGAGCTCCGTCTTGAAGGTGATCCAGGGCCGAAAGACGTGCCCCTCGAAGAACGGGCGCAGGACGAAGAATTCGTTCCGATCCTGGGCCGTACCAGCGTTGAACTCGGGTTCGATCTTGTAGCCGCCCACGAAGCCGATCCGCAGCTTGTAGCCCCCGTCGGGCGAGGCGAGAAAGAACCCCTGGTCGGGCGCGTAACCGCTCTCCACCGCGCCGGGAGGAGCGGCCTCCGCCGGCGCAAGGACCGCCAGCAACGAGAGCGCGAGGGGCGAGAGCGGCGCAAGGGAGAGGGACACGGCGGAGACTTCCAGCTCGTTGGGGCGGCTCGCAGTGTTGGTCCGCGGGCAGGGCCGAGAAAGTCAGGCGCCGGCGCATTCAGCCCGCGCGCCCTTCGTCGCCTGCACCCGCTGCCTAGGTTCAGCGCATGTCGTTGTTGCGGCGGTCGACGGCAGAATTCGTGGGGACCTTCTGGCTGGTGTTCGGCGGCTGCGGCAGCGCCGTGCTGGCCGCCGGTTTCCCGGCGCTCGGCATCGGGTTCACCGGCGTCGCGCTGGCGTTCGGATTGACCGTGCTGACCATGGTCGCCGCGCTGGGCCCCATTTCGGGTGGACACTTCAACCCCGCCGTCTCCGTCGGCCTGTGGGCGGGCGGCCGGTTCGCGGGGCGCGACGTCCCGGCGTATGTCGTGGCGCAGGTCGCGGGTGGGCTCATCGCGGGCGCCGTCCTGTTCCTCATCGCCGACAGCGCGCCCGGCTTCGACGCGCGGGCCGGCTTCGCCGCCAACGGGTACGGCGCGCACTCACCGGGGCATTACGCGCTGCCGGCGGCCGCCCTGTGCGAGGTGGTGCTGACCGCCGGGTTCGTGCTGGTGATCATGGGGGCGACCGATCCGGCGCGCGCGACGGCCAGCTTGGCGCCGATCTCCATCGGTCTGGCGCTGACGCTGATTCAGCTGGTCAGCATTCCGGTCACCAACGCCTCGGTGAATCCGGCGCGCAGCACCGCCGTTGCCTTCTACCCCGGCCCCTGGGCGCTCCAGCAGCTCTGGCTGTTCTGGTTCGCGCCATTGCTCGGCGGGGCGCTGGGCGGGCTCGGCTACCGGGCGCTGGTCGACACCACCCGCAGCGAGCGGCTTCAGAACCTGCGCTCGAGGCCGAACCCGACGGTGGGCCCGAAGGACATCGCCGAGGGGCCGCAGGGGATATCCGCCTCGTAGTTGCAGCCCGACTGCTGGCTGACCCAGGCGGCGCCCAGGCCGCCGCTGACGAACCAGGTTCCCGGACCGCCGTCGCCAATCAACCGCTGGCGCAGCCCGACGGTGGTGAAGGCCCAGGCCTGCAGGTTCAACCCGCCGTCGAGCTGCAACGCCAGCCGTTCGGTGAGTGGAACGCGCAGCGTTCCGACGATGTTCGAAAACCCTATCGTGCGCTGGCCGGTGTACTGGTTGGGCGCGACCGAGTAGGCATACTCGACGAACAGGTTGAGCCCATCGCGGCGGCCGAGGCGCAGGGTCGGCGCCAGCGACAGACCGTTGCGGCCGTAGCGCTGCAGCTGCCCGCCCACGCCGAGCCCGACGGCGATGTATCGGGTGGAGAAGGCCGCGGTGGCACGGGCCTCCGCCAGCGCGCCGGTCCCGTCGGCGCCCGACGCCAGCGCGAACGGCGCCAGCTCGACGCCGAGGGTGAGCGGGAACGAAAAGTCGTGCTCGAAGCGCGCCTCGCCCAGGCTCCCCCAGCTGTTCCCCGTCAACCCGAGAAAGGGCTGCACTTTGACCTCCAGCCGGTTCAACCCCGGGTGCTCCGGTTCGGGCGCCGGCGCCGCCGCCTGCACGACGGCCGGGGCCCCCCCGAGATCGGCGGCGCCCGTCAGCGAGAGCAG
Source organism: Polyangia bacterium (assembly GCA_035607055.1). Lineage (GTDB taxonomy): Bacteria > Myxococcota_A > Polyangia > Fen-1088 > Fen-1088 > JADGRB01. Next base: position 5,028 of record DATNDC010000003.1, on the reverse strand, counting down.
CGAGAGGAGGAGCGCGATCACCCGACCACCCGGACCGCTTCCAGCGCCTGCGCCCAGCGCAACCAGGCCGCGAAGCGCCGCTCGGGATCGCGCCGGTCGACGTGGAGGGCGGGGACGCCGCCCGCTCGGGCCAGCGCCTCCAGCTCCGGCTGGCTGGTGGGTCGGAACGGCGCGCTGCGGATCACCGAGGCGGGGACCTCCACGGTGGGCGGCAACAGCGCCGACGGCACCATCACCGCCGCGCGATCGGGATCGATGCAAGCGGAGAGATCGGCGGCGGCGTCCATGCGCGGGCCCAGGCTGGCGATCCCGAACCTGGTCGCCAGCGTCGCCAGGATGGAGACGTGATCGTAGGGGGTGGAGACCACCGCGCCCGGGCGCACCTGCGGCCCCACCACCACCGCCGGGACGCGAAAGCCGATCTGGCGAAAGTCGGGGTTGGGATCGGTGACCGTCGGCGGCGGGACGTGGTCGAAGTAGCCACCGTGCTCGTCGAAGACGATGACCAGCAGCGCGCGCGGCCAATGGACGCTGGCGGCCAGGGCGCGGTGGATGCTGCTCAGGAACGCCTCGGCGAGGCCGAAGTCGTACGGGGGGTGGCCGTCGTTGACGCCGAAGTCGGGGTCGATGATCGAGAAGGCGGGGAGCGCGCCCCGGGCGGCGTCGGCGAAAAAGTGATCGATGGTCTGCGGCGAAACGGCGTCGTTGCCCGAGAAGCTGTTGGCCGGGAAGGTGACGCTGTACCAGGGGATGCTCCCCGCGTAGTAGTAGCCGGCGGGGATGCAGCGGTCGGCGAGCCGCTGCCAGACCGTGGGCGGCGGGTTGAGGCCCATCGGCAGGTTGGTCTTGTGCCCGGCGGCGGTCGCGGCGTGCAGGTAATAGCGGTTGGGCCAGGTGGGACCCATCACGGAGGCGAACCAGCGGTCACAGACCGCATACTGATCGCAGAGGCTGTAAAGAAACGGCGCCGTGGCGCGCTGGTGGTAGCTCATCACCTCCGCCTGGTTGGCGCCGGGGTTGACGGTCGCGAACTGGTCGTTGCGCCCGCCGTTCCAGGCCTGGTGGGACGAATTCCAGTCGTGCTTCGGATCGAGCTTCGACGTCTCCGCCGGCGCCAGGTTGACCATCACCGGCAGGCCGCCGGCGTCGAGGTTGCGCTCGGTCCCCGTGAGACCGTCGATGGCGCTGGCGCCGGGATAGCCGGCGTCGGTCTCCAGGCTGCCGACGAGGTGGTCGAACGATCGATTCTCCATCATCACCACGACGAGGGTGTCGATCCCCGACAGCAGCTTTTGCGCGGCGGTGGCGCTCCCGCCGCCGGAGACCGCGGGCGGCAGCGGGCCAGCGGGGCAGCGGTCAGCCGCCGAGCCGCAGGCGTCGAGGCCGGCGGCCATCGCCCCCACGCCGAGGCCCACCTTCAAGGCGGCGCGGCGCGTGAGCTGACTTCTTTCGGACATCCGACTTCACCGCCGAGCTCGACCACGACGGCGGCGGGCGGCCCCACATTGTTCGAGAGCCGAGCGGGCGCCGCAAGCTCGGCCGAAGCCGTTTGGCCGTTGGGCCTCTCTGCGTTGGCCCTCTTCTTCTGACGCACACCGGGCGCTTCCGCTCCGGGGGTCCCCGGGCGTATCCTGAAAAGAACGCGCTTCTGCGTTACTCCACCCAGGGAGGTTGACATGCGCGCTTCGCTGGCCTTGCTCCTGCCGCTTCTCTTGACCGTCGGCTGCGGTTCGAGCTCCGGGACGTCGTCGACCGGCGGATCGGGCGGATCCGGCGCCACCGTCGGCACGGGTGGCTCCGGCGGATCGATGACCACGGCCGGAAACCCCAACGGTTCGTGCAGCGCGGGCGTCCCTTCCAACGGAAAGCCCGCCGACGTCTCCAACTCGACGGCGGTGGGAACGGGGACCCCGGCGAGCTGCACGTTCGCGGCCCTCAACGCGGCGGTGGCCAACGCGGGAGCCATCACCTTCAACTGCGGCGATGCCCCGATCACGATTCCCGTCACCGCGACGATGAACCTCTCGACCACCAAGGACACCGTCATCGACGGCGGCAACAAGGTGACCCTCGACGGCGGCCACGCCGTGCAGATCCTCAACTACGACACCGGGAACTGGCAGGTCACCGAGACGCGCCTGACGCTGCAGCACCTCACGCTGGCCAACGGGAAGACGAACCCCACCGACATGATCCCTGCCGCGCCCGCCGGAGAGACGGCCTGCTCGCAGGGGTATGACGACGGCGAGGGGGGCGCGCTCTACATGCGCGACGGCAACCTGACGGTCGTCGACTGCATCTTCACCGGCAACCAGGCGGCGCAGCTGGGCCCCGACACGGGCGGCGGCGCCATCTACATCACCGGCAGCAAGCACGGCGCCGTGATCGTGGGGAGCACCTTCACCAACAACAGCGGCGCCAACGCCGGCGCCGTCGGTTCGCTCTACGCCGAGCTCGACCTCTACAACTCGCTGTTTCAGGGCAACACGGCGACCGGGCACGACGCCAACAACAACGACACCTCGATGACCATGTGCACGGTCATGAACAACGGCCAGTACGAGATCGGGTCGGGCGGAAACGGCGGCGCCATCTACGGCGACGGCAACGACTTCAACATCACCTTGTGCGGCGACGCCGTGTTGAACAACGCCGCGGGCGCCAACGCCTTCGGCGGTGGCCTCTTCTTCACCAGCGACAACTTCGCGGGCGTCTTGACCATCACCGACACCACGATGACCGGCAACACGGGCGGCCACTGGACCACGGTCAAGAGCGGCAGCGTGACCGACGCCGGAACGGCCGTCGGCGTGAACGCGCAGAGCATCACCGTCACCAACTCGACGCTGCAGAAAACGTAGGCCGGGCGGTTCACGGGTCTCAGGCAGGTGGGGGCGTTCGCCTTCTCGGACGACACGACGCCCGCGTAACCGAAACGGAACGGGCCGTGGATGCCCGCCCGGCGCATCCGTTACAGGAAATGTTTTCTGTCACGGCGCCGTCGTCCGCTCCATCCGTGCAAGTGAAAGCGTTGAAAGCACCCACGGAGGGGAGCGACCATGACGATGCGTAGCGTTTCTTTACTGGCGTTGACCCTGGCGCCGCTCTGCGCCGCCGGCTGCGGCAGCGACTCGAGCGGCACGCCCGATCCGACCAAGGACCCGGCCAAGGTGGCGGCCGGCCAGCAGACCTTTCGCTTCGACACCTTCGGCGACGAGAGCCTGTGGACCGACGTGTTGCAGATGCAGACGGTCATCTCGACGGCCGTCGACCCGACGACGGCGCTCTCGGTGGGCCTCAAGGTCGACGCCACGGCGCTCCCCGCCTCGGTGGTGCAAGGGATCCAGGACGGCACCATCAGCCTCACCAGCCCGGCGACGACCGTCGCCTTGCTGAAGCTCAACGCGGTGGTCGGCGTCCAGGGGACGGTCACCACCGACGCGAGCGGCAACGATACGTTGACAAAGGTGGGGATCACCTGCGCGCTCTGCCACTCCACCGTCGACGACTCGTTCTCCAAGGGCATCGGGGCGCGCCTCGATGGCTATCCCAACCGCGATCTGAATCCGGGCGCGATCATCGCGCTGTCGCCGGCGGTCACCGCCGCTCAGAAGGCGGTCTACAACTCCTGGGGCCCCGGCATGTACGACCCCCGCTACAACCTCGACGGCATGAACGGTCCGGTGGTCATCCCGCCCGCCTACGGCCTCAACGGCATTCACAGCGACACGGTGACGGGCGACGGCACCGACCTCGAGTACTGGAACCGCTACGTGGGAATCACGCAGATGGGCGGCCACGGCACGTTCACCGAGCCGCGCACCGGCGTCAGCGTCACCAACGGCACCGACGATCTGATCAGCGACAAGCTCCCCGACCTGCAGACCTACCAGTACTCGCTGCCGGCGCCCGCCCCGGGCACCTTCGACGCCGCCGCCGCCGCGCGCGGCAAGATGGTGTTCGAGGGGCAGGGGCAGTGCGCCACCTGCCACAGCGGCCCGCTCTTCACCGACGCCAACACGACGCTCCACGACCCCAGCGAGGTGGTCAGCGAGCCCGAGCCGAACGGCGAGCCCAGCTACGCCTCGCGCAGCGCGACCAAGAAGTACCGCACCGCGCCCCTGGCGGGCGTCTCCCAGCACCCCCCCTACTTCCACAACGGCACGGCCGCCACGCTGGACGACGTGGTCGCCATGTACAACGGCAAAAAGTCGCTGGGGTTGACGGCCGCCCAGTCGTCCGACCTGGTCGAGTACCTCAAATCCTTGTAGCCAATCGCCGAGCAGAATCATCATGAAGATCATGTCGGGAGACGTCCAGGTGTCGGCGGCCGCCAACGAGGTCGAGGAGAACGAAGCCCAGGAGAGCGATGCGCGCCTGGTCGGCCGGGTCAAGGAGGGGGATCTCTCGGCCTTCGAGCTCCTGGTGAGACGCCACAACCAGCGGCTCTACCGCGCCGTCCGCTCGGTGCTGCGCACGGGCGAAGAGGTCGAGGACGCCATGCAGGACGCGTATTTCGCGGCGCTCAAGCACATCGATCAGTTCGAGGGGCGGGCCCAGTTCGGAACCTGGCTGCTCAAGATCGGCATCAACGAGGCGCGCGCGCGCCTGCGTCGGCGGGTGCGGCTGGTCGCGCTCGACGACCTCTCCGGCGAGCAAGCCGCGACTTCGACCATGACGGAGCAGGACCCCGTGCGTACACCCGAGCAGCAGGTGGGGAACCACGAAATCGTCGCGGTGGTCGAGGCGGCGATCGATCGCCTGCCCGACGACTACCGGCAGGTGTTGATGCTGCGAATGGTCGACGCGCTCGACACCGCCCAGACGGCGGAGGTGCTGGGGATGGGCGAAGCGGCGGTGCGGCAGCGGCTCCACCGCGCGCGCGAGATGCTGGAGAAGGACGTCCAGAAGCGCGTGGGGAGCGTCATGCAGGCCGCGTTCGGCTTCCTCGGCCAGCGCTGCGATCGGATCGTCACCGAGGTGATGCGCCGCTGCCGGGCCGAGCTGGCGAGCCGCGGCGTCTGAGCC
>DATNDC010000277.1:0-13310 GCA_035607055.1 Polyangia bacterium | reverse complement strand
ATCGACGTCCGGAGGCAGCGGAACTCGTCGCGGCCCGAGGCGACGCCCTCCATCTTCTTCAGGCCGGCGGCGGCGGGCGCGGTGGCCAGAAAGGTCACGTGCAGCTGGGTCGGATCGGCGTCCTTCTTCGCCAGGAAGGGGTTCTCGTCGACGACGCGGGCGAGCTCGGCGGCGCCCAGCACCAGGGTCGGGACGTCGTAGCCGTACTCGCGCTTGATGCGCGCCGCGATCTTCGACGCCAGCGGCGCCGCCGTACGGTCCTGGGCGGCGAAGACGACGTTCCCGCTTTGAACGTAGGTGCGGACGTTGGTGAACCCGAGCGCCTCGAACGACGCGCGGAGCGCCTGCATCTTGAGCGGCTTGCTGCCACTGACGTTGATCCCGCGCAGCATCGCCACGTAGCTCGACATCGGGTCGCTCCTACTTCTTCTCGCCCGAGGTCTTCGCCGCCTCAGCGAGGCGGGCCTGCCGCGCCGCGATCTCCCGCTCGTCGCCCGAATCCGACGGCTGGTAGTAGCGCTGCCCCCGGAGCGCCTCGGGCAGGTACTCCTCGCGCACGTGGTGCCCGGCGAAGTCGTGCGGATAGCGATAGGCCGCGCCCCAGCCGAGCGCCTTGGCCATGCCGCTCGAGGCGTTGCGCAGGTGCGCCGGCACCGGCAGCGCCCCGTGCGCGTCGACGTCGGCCTTGGCGGCGGCGTAGGTGGTGAGCGCGGTGTTCGACTTGGGCGCCGTCGCGAGATAAATGGCCGCCTCGGTCATGGGCAGGATCCCCTCGGGGAGCCCCACGAAGCGGAAGGCGTCCAGCGCGGCGGTGGCGACCGAGAGCGCGCGGGCGTCGGCGACGCCGATGTCCTCGGCCGCGAAGATCACCAGGCGGCGCAGCACGAACAGCGGGTCCTCGCCCGCCTCCAGCATGCGCGCCATCCAGTAGACGGCCGCGTCGGGATCGCTGCCCCGCAGGCTCTTGATGAAGGCGCTCACCACGCCGTAGTGCTCGTCCCCGGCCTTGTCGTAGAGCAGCGTCTTCTTCTGCGCCGCCTCCTCGACGACCGGCACGGTGATCGTCGCGCGCCCAGCCGCGTCGGGCGCCGCCACTGCGGCCGCCGCCTCCAGCGTGGCCAGCGCCCGCCGCGCGTCGCCGCGCGCCTCGCGCACGATGAGGTCGCGCACCTCGTCGGCGACCACCAGGTCGCGCCCGCCGAGGCCGCGCTCCTTGTCGGCGAGCGCGCGATCGACCAGCGTCCGCAGATCGGCGTCGGACAGCGCCTGCAGCACCACCACCTTGGCCCGCGAGAGCAGCGCGGCGTTCACCTCGAACGACGGGTTCTCGGTGGTGGCGCCGACGAGGACCACCGTCCCCGCCTCGACGTGCGGCAGGAGCGCGTCCTGCTGCCCCTTGTTGAAGCGGTGAATCTCGTCGACGAACAGCACCGTCCGCTCCCCCTGCTGGTCGCGCCGCGTAGCCGCCTCGGCGACCGCCTCGCGCAGCTCCTTGACGCCGGCCATCACCGCCGAGAGCGGGACGAACCGCGCGTGCGCCTCGGCCGCCAGCAGGCGCCCCAGCGTCGTCTTCCCGGTGCCGGGCGGGCCCCAAAGAATGATGGACGGCAGGTCCTTCGACTCGAGCGCGCGCCGGAGGAGCTTCCCCGGCCCGAGCAGGTGCCCCTGCCCGACCAGCTCGGCCAGCGTGCGCGGCCGCATCCGCTCGGCCAGCGGCTGCCCCCGCCGGTCCTTGCTCGCCGCGGCCGCGAAGAGATCCATCGCCGCGCAGTTTAGCGCGCGTCGAGCTCGGGGTAGTGGCGGAAGATGCCGTGCTCGTTGAACGGGATTCGCCGCGGCGAGGCCAGGTAGGCGGCGATCCGCGGCTCGGCGGCGACGTGCCGGCGCAGCGCCTCGAGCCGGGGGAGCGCGCTCGCCAGGCGCGACAGCGCGCGCGGGAACGCGTAGCCGAGCCCGGTCATGATCTGGAACAGCGAGAGATCGACGTACGACAGCGCGGTGCCGACCGCGTAACGGCCGCCGGCGCCAGCGTTGGCCTCGAGGACGCGCTCGAAGTAGCCGAGGTACTTGGGGATGCGGTTCTTGACGAACAGCTCCGCCCGCCGCGCCGCCTCCGGCTTTTGATCGTGATAATAGAGGCCGGCGCCGATCGGGTGGTGCGTGTCGTGCGCTTCGAGCACGAAGTCGGCGATCGTCAGCTGAAGCTGGTTGGCCTTGAGACGCCCCGCCTCGTCGTCGGAGCAGAGGCCCAGGCGCGGGCCGAGGTACTGCAAGATCGCGGCGGTCTGCGACAGCGTGACGGCGCCGTGACGGAGGACTGGTGGGGCGAAATACGGCCCACAGCCGGTGGTCTCCGCCAGCAGCGCCGTCAACGCACCGACGCCGCCCCCCTCCTCGGCGGGCAGCCGGGCGACGTCGCGGTACGGCGCCCCCGCCGCCTCCAGCGCGAGCCGGACGAACTCGCCGCGCCCCTGGATCGAGGGCCAGTAGTAGAGCTCGTACACCGCCGCGCCGGTGACCATGCCCGGGACTATAGCTACAATCGGGACGATGCGCGCTCCACCGCCGGCCGCGATTCTGCTGTTGTTGGTGGCCGGCTGCGGCGGCGGCGCCGGCCGGAGCGACGCCGGTTCCGGCGGTGGCGCGGGCGGCAGCGATGCCGGGCCCGGGGCCACGCGCTCTTACACCACGACGTTCCCGCTCACGGAGAACCCGATCTCCGAAGGGGGCAACTGGATCGACGGGCAGACCGACGGGCTCGACTGGCATGACATGTCGACGACGCCCGGTCTGGCCATCGGTCACCAGAGCGGCTCCTCGTACACCGACGGGACGGCGCTGCTCACGGGGAGCTGGGGACCGACCCAGACCGCCGAGGCCGTCGTGCACGCCAGCAGTCCGCAGGACGACTGCTATCAGGAGGTCGAGCTGCGGCTCCGCAGCGCGCTCGCGCCTCACAGCTGTACGGGCTACGAGATCTCGTTCAAGGCGACCAAGACCTCGGGCGCCTACCTGATCATCGTGCGCTGGAACGGCGCGGTCGGCGACTTCAGCTACCTGCTCAATGTGTCGGGCGCCCAGTACGGCGTGACCGAGGGCGATGTCGTCAAGGCGACGATCGCCGGCGACGTCATCACCGCCTCCATCGACGGCGTGGAGGTCGGCACCGCCACCGACGCCACCTACGCGACGGGCAACCCAGGCATGGGAATGAACCTCGAGACCGGCGATCCGACCTGTGTGGGGACCAACGGCAACTACGGCTTCACTCGCTACACGGCGACGGCCGGGCCATAGCGGGCGCTCGAAACGACGCGCCTCATGCGCGATTGCCTTCGCCTGGCCGCCGAATGCCCGGTACGTTTTTCGACGATGCAAAGTTCCGTCGACGGAGCTGTTCCGTCGTCGCCGCCGATGCGGTCTTGGACCCGCTATCTCCGGCCGACCACGATCGCATTCGGGGGGGTGCACCTGGCGGCGGTGGTGGGCGTCATCCTGCTCGGGTTCTCGTGGCACGGCGTCGCGCTGGCGCTCGGGATGTACTTCGCCCGCATGGTGATCGTGACCGCGGCCTACCACCGCTACTTCTCGCACCGGTCGTTCAAGACCTCGCGCTGGTTTCAGTTCCTGCTGGCGATCGCCGCCCAGACCTCCGGACAAAAAGGCGTCCTCTGGTGGGCGAGCCACCACCGCTGGCATCACAAGTATTCGGACCAGCCGAACGACGTCCACTCGGCTAAACGCAAGGGCTTCTGGTACGCGCACGTCGGCTGGATCCTCCGTCCGTCCTGGGACAAGACTGACCGGAAAGCGATCGGCGACCTGACCAAGTACCCCGAGCTGCGCTTTCTCGATCGCGGGTCGGTCAGTCAGCTCCCGACCGTGGCGCTGGCGCTCGCCTGCCTCCTCCTCGGCGGCTGGCACGGCCTCGTCTGGGGGTTCTTCGTCTCGACGGTGCTGCTCTGGCACGGCACCTTCTCGATCAACTCGCTGGCGCACCTCTGGGGGCGACGGCGCTTCGCGACCGGCGACGACTCACGCAACAACCTGGCGCTGGCGCTCATCACCACCGGCGAGGGGTGGCACAACAACCACCACCACTACCAGAGCTCGGCCCGGCAGGGATTCCGCTGGTGGGAGATCGACGTGACCTACTACGTCCTCGAGCTGCTGGCGGCGGCAGGCCTGGTCTGGGATCTGCGCCGGCCGCCCCGCCCGATGCGAGCTGGTGCCCCGGCCTAGTCAGTAGTGGAGGCAGGTCGCCACGGGCGCGCAGGCCGAGGCGGTCGTGATCTCGCAGAGGTTGCTGCCGATCGCGTTCGTGCAGTCCTCGACGTTCGCCACGGTCAGCGTCGGACAGTTTGTCTGAAAGCCGCTGACGCCCGCGACGCACTCCGACTGGCTCGGATCGGTGGTTCGCGTGGCGCCGTCAGCACAGGTGACGGAGCGCCCGTAGCCGCCCTGCTTGGCGTTCGTCCAGTCGCAGAGCGTGACCGCCTGAGTCGAAGACAACGACCCGACGGTCGACAGAGTGGCGTCAAACGAAAAGTGGAGTGCGATCCGGTCTGCCCACGAGCTAGAACAACCCCGGCGCGAATGTTAGGGTCGGGACGTTGCGGCCGCCGCTCCCCCTCCGCTGGATGCTCTACCTCGGCCTCGGCGCCGCGGTCGCGAGCCCGAGCGCGCGCGCCAAGACGCCCGAGCCCGAGCCGACGGCCGCGCCGGCGCCGAACCCGCAGCCGCCGCCCGCCAGCGAGGCCGAACCGGCCACCACCGGCAAGGGGGGTCCGCGGCCGCTCATGGGCCTGGCGCCGCGTCCGGGCGCCTCGCCCGAGCTCCCCAAGCCGCCGCACGATCCGGCCGAGCGCCGGGCCTGGCTGGCCGGGCAGCTCGACGCTCTGTTCAGGGCGCCGCCGCTCGGCAAGGCGAAGGTCTCGGCGATCGTCGTGGAGGCCGACAGCGGCCGCACGCTCTACGCGCACGACGACAAGGCGCTGCTCAACGCCGCCTCCAACGTCAAGATCGTCACCTCGGCGGCGGCGCTGTCGCTGCTCGGCCCCGAGTACCGCTGGCGGACCACGCTGGCGGTGAACGGCCCGCCGAGCGGCCCGCCGCTCCCCGCGGGCGGCGAGGTGGGCGGCGATCTCTACCTGCGCGGCTCCGGCGATCCGACGCTCTCCACCGAGGATCTGGCGGCCCTGGTGAGCGATCTCGCCTCGCTGGGCCTCCACAAGGTGCGCGGGTCATTGGTCATCGACGACAGCCTGTTCGACGGCGGCTACATCCCGCCGGCCTACGATCAGAAGAACGACTCGACCGCCTCGCGCGCGCCGTCGTCGGCGGCCTCGCTCGACGGCAACGTGGTGGCTGTCACCATCATCCCCGGCGTGGCGGCCGGCGCCCAAGCGCGCGTCGTCGTCGACCCGGCGTCGCCCTACTTCACCGTGGCCGGGCGGGTGGTCACCTCAGCCAATGGACCGGCCTCCCCCAGCGTCGACACCAAGGAAGAGGGGCCAAAGACGCGCGTCAACGTCGCGGGGCGCATCAAGCTGGGCGCCGACCCGCGCACGATCTACCGGCGGGTCGCGCAGCCGTCGCTGTTCCTGGGGCAGACGTTGCGCCAGCTGCTCGAGCGGCGCGGGATCTCGGTGGGGAACGTGCGCGTCGGCGCCTCGCCGGCGCAGGGGCTGCGGGTCATCGCCACCCACGACTCGGCCCCGCTGGCGGTGGTGGTGCAGGATCTCAACAAGCGCTCGAACAACTTCGCGGCCGAGCAGCTCCTCCGTACCGTGGGCGCCGAGATCGGCGGACATCCTGGAAATTGGGACAAGGGGCTGAAGGCCGTCGCCCGATACCTGGCCGGCATCGGCATCAAGCCCGACAGCTACCAGATGAAGAACGGCTCCGGGCTCTACGACTCGAACCGCTTCTCGGCGGCAGAGATCGCCACCATCCTGCGCGCGGCGGCGCACGACTTCCGGATCTCCGCCGAGTTTTTGGCCTCGCTGGCCGTGGCCGGCACCGACGGCACGATCGCGCACCGGATGGGCGCCACCCTGGCAGAGCGCTACGTCCGCGCCAAAACCGGCACGCTGGCCAACGTGAGCTGCTTGTCGGGATTCGCCGGCTCGCCCGGACACCTGCCGCTCGTGTTCTCGATCCTCGTCAACGACGTCGGGAACCCGAACGACGCGCGCCACGTGCAGGATCGCGCGGCGGAGATCCTGGTCGCCTACTTGGAAGGCGACGCCGTCGCGAAGTAGCCGGCCGCGCGCGCCGGCCGCCGTTCCGCCGAGAAGCCCCAACCGTCGCTTCCCGCCTCTTGCTCTGCCGCCTGCCCCGCCACCTGACGCCCGCCCTGCCGGTCGCGGAGCAGCTTGGCGCGCTCTTCCGGCGCCAGCTTCTCCCAACCTCGCCCCCCAGCCCCCTCGTCCATCGCATCCATCCAATCAATCGAACGCGGACTGATGTGACGCAGCTGCATCGTGCCCTCCCCGGTGATGCTCACCCTTACCAACAGCCATTCTAGCGAAAAAAATTCCCGCGGATCACGCGATCGAGCATCAGTTGAAATTACCGAGTAACCCCGACCGGGCGCGGAGCGACGCCCCCGCCGTTCCGCGCCCGGTCCTCCATTCCCTCTCCCGTCTCCGTTTCTCGTCCCTCTCACGGAACAGTCTAGGGAAGGAATGTTTCCGGGACCTTTCGGCGCCGCGCTTTGTTCGTTACTTCGCCTTACCTGTTCGCGCTATTTGGCCGGCTCGCGCGCCGGCTCGGGCTCGAGCGCGAATCCCTGCTTCGGATCGGCGGCCTCGTTGCTGACGACGCGAAAGACGCAGCGGCCGTGGCCGTGTTGAAAGCGCTCCTCGCGCACCACGCGCACGCCGAGCAGCCGCGACAGCGCGGAGACTGTCACGCTGCAGAGCGCGGGACGTTGCAGGGCGATGTTGAGGAAGGGACAGTTCCGTTCGATGAGTCGGAAGCCGCCCCGCACCTTCTCCACCTCCATGTAGGGATCGCCGGTGCCGTAGACCGCCTTGAGCGCCTGCACGCGCTCGGCGAGCGTGAGCCCCCGCATACGCGGCTCCCAGTCGCGGACGCGCCCGTCGGCGATGGCGGCCAGCACCTTTTCGAAGGCCGGCTTGCCGAGCTCGCCCGCGACGGCGTCGAGCAGCATGACCGCCAGCGCGTCGTAGTTCTTGGGAAACAGGTGGTCGCCCGATGCGGTGAGGCGGAACCGGGCCGGGGGGCGGCCGGCGGCGCTCGTCTCGGCGCGCTCCACGACGGCCTCCACCCATCCTTCGCGCTGCAGCTGCACCAGCTGCTGGCGAATCGCCTCGCCGCTCATCTCGAGCCGCTCGGCCAGCTCGGCGATCGTCGAGGGCCCGCGCTGCTTGAACACGTCGAGCAGCGCGCGCCGGGTCGGGCTGATCTGGTCGATGTTCAGCGTCACGGCCCCTTTTCATGATAACCGGCGCCCGGGGAGGGCGTCGCGGCCGTTTCTTGCCCCACACCGTGGCGGTAGACCATCTCCGCCCCGAAGTAGCCGCCCGCCGCCAGCAGGACAAAGCCCAAAAGGTCGAGCCCGAAGATCCCGGCCGTCACGCCGGCCGCGTGGTGGCCGTGCCGCACGAGCGCGCTGGTCCCGTAGAGGCCGAGCGCCGCCAGAATCAAATAGAGGTGGAAGTTCGCGGCGCGACCGGCGGGATGCCCGGCCGGCAGAGCCGCGAAGTCCAGCATGCCAGCGACCGCGGCGGCGAGGCCCCCGAGGCACCCGACCACCACCGTCCAGCCGCCGACCGCCGACCAGGTCCCCGCGCCGCTCGGCCGAACGAAGCACAGCAGATCCCAGAGCGGCGCGGTGATGAGCAGGCCCATCGGCAGGTGCACCAGCATGGGGTGCACCGGATGCCCGAAGAGCCGCAGCCCGCGCCTGGACGGCATCGCGCGCGCCTCAGCCGAGGACGCCTGAGCCGATGAGCAGGACCACGAAGCCGCCCACCGCCACGACCGCGTGAATCAGCATCAGAGGCACGGGAATGTTCTTCTTGCGCAGGTGGGTGGCAAAGAGCACGAAACCGCCCAGGGCGGCGATGATGAACAGGACCAGCGCGATCTTGGGCAGCGACGCCGAGGCGTGCAGCAGGGCGACGATGAGCGCGATCAGCCCGGCCGCGGCGACGGTGCCGTGGACCAGCGCCAGAGCCAGCGGCGGGTTGCTCCCGCGCAATCGAATGCTGGCCATGATGAGGCCGCCCAGCGCGGCGACGGCGAACAGGATGAGAGCGATAGCCATGGGATCTCCTTTGGGTCGGTTGAGCTATTTTCAAAGTTAAGCCTTGTATAATTTGCTTGTCAAGGTGGGGCTCGTTTTTTCGGCCCGCCCGGCGGCTTCCGGCGGCGCTCCCGACGGCGCGGCGGCGCGGCGGGGGCTCGCTTGAATTCGCGCCACGTTTCTTCCAGGATGTCGCCCCCATGCAACGCACGCCGCTCTACGACGCGCACCTTCGCCTCGGCGCGAAGATGGTCGACTTTGGTGGCTGGGCGATGCCGGTCAGCTATCCGGGCGGCATCATCGACGAGCACCGCGCCACGCGCCAGGCGGTGGGGATCTTCGACGTCTGCCACATGGGCGAGATCCACTTCCGCGGCAGCCGCGCGGCGGAGGCGGTCCAGCGCCTCGTCACCAACGATCTGGGGCGGCTCGGCGACGGGCGCGCGCTCTACACGGTCGCCTGCCTGCCGACCGGCGGCATCATCGACGATCTGATCGTCTACCGCATCGCCGCCGATCACTACCTGACCGTCGTCAACGCCTCGACGCTGGAGAAGGACCGCGCCTGGTTCTTCGAGCACGCCCGGCCGCTCTGCGAGGTGACCGACGCCTCGGCGGAGACGGGGCTCATCGCCTTTCAGGGGCCCGGGGCCAAGCACGCGCTGCAGCCGCTCACCAAGGTGGCGCTCGGGGAGCTCCCGCGCTTTGGCTATCTCGATCGCTGCGAGATCGCGGGCCTGCCGGCCTCGGTCGCCCGCACCGGCTACACGGGCGAGGACGGCTTCGAGATCTTCTGCGCCGCCCAAGACGCGCCGGCGCTCTGGGATCGGCTGCTCGAGGCGGCGGCCGCCATCGGCGGCAAGCCGGTCGGCCTGGGCGCGCGCGACACGCTCCGGCTCGAGGCGCGGTTGCCGCTCTACGGCAACGACCTCGACGAGACCACCACCCCGCTCGAAGCGGGGCTCGGCTGGGTGGTGAAGCTCGACGGCGCGGACTTCATTGGTCGGGAGGCGCTCCGGGGCCAGAAGCAGGCGGGCCTCAAGCGCAAGCTCTGCGGCTTCGTGATGACCGGCCGCGGGATCGCCCGCCACGGCTACCCGATCTTCGCCCCCGAGGGCGCGGCGGCGATCGGCACGACCACCTCGGGCGGCCCGGCGCCGACCGTGGGGAAGAACGTGGGCCTCGGCTACCTACCGGTGGCGCTCGATCGCGCCGGCGCAAAAATCTCGGTCGACTGCCGCGGCAAGCGCGTCGACGCCGAAGTGGTTCAGGGTGCTTTCTACAAACGCGTGGGCGGAGCCGGGCTCAGCCCGGCGAAGCCCGTCGCGGGAGAGGGAGGGAACCCTCCCAGGGTTCCCTGATCAAAAAGCGAGGGAGAGAATGAGCGCGCAGCAACTGTATCCGGACGACCTCTTTTACACGAAGGACCACGAGTGGGCGCGGCTGGAAGAGCGCGACGGCCAGAAGCTGGCGACGATCGGGGTGACCCGCTTCGCCGTCGATCAGCTGGGCGACGTCACGCAGGTCGATCTGCCGAAGGAGGGCGAGACGGTGAAGCAGGCCGAGGTGTTCGGCTCCGTCGAGTCGGTCAAGGCGGTCTCCGATCTGTTCGCGCCGCTGTCGGGCAAGGTCGTCAAGGTGAACTCGCCGCTCGCCGACTCGCCCGAGTACGTCAACGAGGATCCCTACGACGAGGGGTGGATGATCCAGGTCGCCGTCGGTGACAGCAAGGAGCTGGACGGCCTGCTGGACGCGGCCGCCTACCAGGCCTTCGTGCGCGAACAGGGGGAGTGACGGGTGGCGGTCGATCTCGGCCAGGGTGACCGGTTCGTCGATCGCCACGTCGGCCCCGACGCGGCCGAGGAGGCGGAGATGCTGCGCGCGCTCGGGGCGGCGAGCCTCGACGCGCTCGTCGCCGAGACGGTCCCGGCCGACATCCGCTTCGCGGGGACGCTCGAGCTTCCCTCCGCCGTCTCGGAGGCGGAGGTGCTGGCCGAGCTGCGCGCGCTGGCGGCCAAGAACCAGGTCTGGAAGTCGTTCATCGGGATGGGCTACTCGGACTGCTTCACGCCGCCGGTCATCCAGCGCAACATCCTGGAGAACCCCGGCTGGTACACGCAGTACACCGCCTATCAGGCGGAGATCTCGCAGGGGCGCCTGGAGGCGCTGCTCAACTTCCAGACGATGGTGGCCGACCTGACGGGGCTGCCGATCGCCAACGCCTCGCTGCTCGACGAGGCGACCGCCGCCGCCGAGGCGATGCACATGCTGCACGCCCTCAGCGACGCGACGGCCGACAGTGGTGGCGGCGGCAAGTTCCTGGTGGCGAGCAATTGCCACCCGCAGACGATCGAGGTGGTGCGCACGCGGGCGCGTCCGCTCGGCATCGAGGTGAAGGTCGGTGACCCGGCGTCGTTCGACTTCGCCGCCGAGAAGGCGTTCGGCGTGCTGGTGCAGTATCCCGCCACCGACGGCGCGCTCCCCGACCTCCGCGGGCTCTGCGCCAAGGCGCACGAGGCCGGCACGCTGGTGGCGATGGCCACCGATCTGCTGGCCCTGACGGTGCTGGCGCCGCCCGGCGAGATCGGCGCCGACGTCGCCGTCGGCAGCGCGCAGCGGTTCGGCGTGCCGCTCGGCTACGGTGGGCCGCACGCCGCCTTCTTCGCCACGCGCGCCGAGTGGACACGCAAGCTCCCCGGCCGGCTCATCGGCGTCTCCGAGGACGCGCACGGCAACCGCGCGCTGCGAATGGCGCTGCAGACGCGCGAGCAGCACATCCGGCGCGAGAAGGCGACCAGCAACATCTGCACGGCGCAGGTCCTGCTGGCGGTGATGTCGGGGATGTACGCGGTCTATCACGGCCCGCGCGGGCTCAAGACGATCGCCGACCGCGTGGGGGGCTTCGCCGCCGTGCTGGCGCGCGGGCTCGAGAAGCTCGGCCTGCGCGTCGGGCACAGGACCTTCTTCGACACCGTCCGCGTCGACGGCAGCGCGGCGGAGATCGCCGGCTGGATGCAGGCCGCCGCTGCGCGCCGCATGAACCTCCGGCGGCTCACGAACGAATCGCTCACCGTCGCGCTCGACGAGACGACGACCGCGGCGGACGTCGAACGCTTGTGGGATGTGTTCGCGCCCAACGACAAGGTCCGGGCCACGCTCTCCGTCGACGCGCTGGCGCGGGAGGTGTCGCTCCCCTGGGGGACGGCGGCGCGCACCAGCGCCTACCTGACCCACCCCATCTTCAACACGCACCACTCCGAGACCGAGATGCTGCGCTACATGCGGCGGCTCGAGGCGCGCGACCTCTCGCTCACCTCGTCGATGATCCCGCTCGGCTCTTGCACGATGAAGCTGAACGCGACGACCGAAATGATGCCAGTCACCTGGCCCGAGTGGGGGAACCTCCACCCGTTCGCGCCGCCCGCGCAGGCCGAGGGGTACCGCGCGCTCTTCGCCGACCTCGAGCGGATGCTCTGCGCCATCACCGGCTTTTCCGCCTGCTCGCTGCAGCCCAACGCCGGATCGCAGGGCGAGTACGCCGGCCTGCTCGCCATCCGCGCCTTTCACGAGAGCCGCGGTCAGGCGCAGCGCGACGTCTGCCTGATTCCCTCCTCGGCGCACGGCACCAATCCCGCCTCGGCGGTGATGGCCGGCTACCGCGTGGTGGTCGTCGCCTGCGACGACGGGGGCAACGTCGATCTCGGGGACCTCGGGGCCAAGGCGACCGAGCACCGCGATCGACTCGCCGCCCTGATGGTGACCTACCCGTCGACGCACGGCGTGTTCGAACCGGGGATCAAGAAGATCAGCGCCATCGTCCACGAGCACGGCGGCCAGGTCTACATGGACGGCGCCAACCTGAACGCGCAGGTCGGCCTCTGCCGCCCCGGCGACGTCGGCGCCGACGTCTGCCACATCAACCTGCACAAGACCTTCTGCATCCCGCACGGCGGCGGCGGCCCCGGCATGGGACCTATCTGCGTCGCCGCGCACCTGGCGCCGTTCCTGCCCCGACACCCGCTGGCGGACGCGCAGGCCGGCGGCGCCGGTGCCGTCTCGGCGGCGCCCTGGGGAAGCGCCAGCATCCTGCTCATTTCCTGGGCCTACATCCGGATGATGGGCGCGGGGGGCCTCGCGCGGGCCACGAAGATCGCCATCCTGAACGCCAACTACGTCGCCCACCGGCTCGACGCCCACTACCCCGTCGTCTACAAGGGGGAGAAGGGGCGCGTGGCGCACGAGTGCATCGTCGACGCGCGGCACCTCAAGAAGCTGGCCGGCGTCGAGGTCGACGACGTCGCCAAGCGCCTCATGGACTACGGCTTCCACGCGCCGACGATGTCCTTCCCCATCCCCGGCACGTTGATGATCGAGCCGACGGAGAGCGAGACGAAGGGCGAGCTCGATCGCCTCTGCGACGCGCTGATCGCCATCCGCGAGGAGGTGGGCGAGATCGAGGGCGGCGCCGCACCGCGCGCCGGAAATTTGTTGAAGAACGCGCCGCACACCGCCGCCGCGCTGCTGGCCGCGGAGTGGCCGCACCCCTACCCGCGCGACCGCGCGGCCTACCCGCTGCCGTTCGTGCGGGCGGCGAAGTTCTGGCCGCCCGTCGGGCGCCTCAACAACGTCCTCGGCGACCGCAAGCTCTTCTGCACCTGCCCGCCAGTTTCAGATTGGGAACCCTGAGAGGGTCCCCATCCCTCCCGCGACGGACGCAGCCGGGCTGAGCGCGGCTGCGTCCAGGCGATCGATTACGCCTCGTCGGGCGGCGGGCGAACGCTACTCGCAGATGAACTTCAGGTCGTCGACGGAGATGTCGTAGTTGGAGCGGGGGATGTTGACCTGGAACTGGATGCCGTAGAGCTTGGCGGGCGTGATGTGCGGCTTGTGCGGCGCGCCCCAGTCCGGCAGCTGCTTGAGCTGCTTCCAGGTGTAGCTGAACTGCTTCCACTCCGTCGTCAGGTTGAGGTTCGCCCCGAAGTCGTTGAAGCACTCCGTGCACACTCCCCCTTGCGGGTCCGTGTTCGAATCCGGA
>DATNDC010000252.1:0-10626 GCA_035607055.1 Polyangia bacterium | reverse complement strand
AGCCGTTCTCGATGCGCGTCACGCTGGTCGAGGGGCACGGCAACTTCGGCTCGCTCGACGGGGACGCGCCGGCGGCGCACCGCTACACGGAGGCCCGCCTGGCGCCGCTGGCGATGGACCTGCTCGACGAGATCAAGCAGGGGACCGTCGACTTTCGCCCCAACTACGACGGCACGACCGAGGAGCCTATCGTCCTGCCGGCCAAGGTGCCGCAGCTCTTGATCAACGGATGCACCGGGATCGCCGTGGGGATGGCCACCAACATCCCGCCCCACAACCTGGGCGAGGTCTGCGCGGCGGCGGTGGCGATGATCGACGACCGAAAGCTCGAGACGAAGGACCTCCTCAAGTACATCAAGGGGCCGGACTTCCCCACCGGCGGCCAGATCATCAACAGCAAGAAAGAGCTGCGCGACATCTACGAGACGGGGCAGGGGGGCGTCCGGGTGCGCGGCGAATGGAAGGCCGAGTCGGGCGGCAAAAGCGGCGACCACATCGTCATCACCTCGATCCCCTACGCGCTCACCAAGGCGAGCGTGGTCGAGCAGATCGCCGAGGTGATCATCAACAAGAAGCTGCCGATGCTGGTCGACGTGCGCGACGAATCGACCGACGACGTCCGCATCGTGCTGGAGCTGAAGCAGGGGGCCGATCCGAACCTGGTGATGGCCTATCTCTACAAGCACACGCCGCTCGAGACCGGGTTCCACGTCAACCTCACCTGCCTCTTCCCCACGGACAACAAGGAGGTCGCCGCCCCCCTGCGGGTCAACCTGGCGGCGATGCTGGGCGAGTTCCTCACCTTCCGCGAGGAGACGGTCCGGCGGCGATTCGAGTTCGAGCTCGCCGAGCTGGAGCGCCGGATCCACATCCTCGAGGGGTTCGCGATCATCTTCGACGCGCTCGACGAGGCGATCCGGATCATTCGCAAGTCGGACGGCAAGGCCGACGCGGCGGTCAAGCTGGCCAAGCGCTTCGAGCTGTCGGAGGCGCAGACCGAGGCGATTCTCGAGCTGAAGCTCTACAAGCTGGCGCGCCTGGAGATCGACGCCATCGTCAACGAGCTGAAGGAGAAGCGCGCGGCGGCCAAGGAGATCCGGGCGATTCTGGCGGACAAGCGGAAGCTCCTGCGCGTCGTGCGAAACGAGATCGCCGAGGTCGCGGCGCGGTTTCCGGACAAGCGGCGCACCAAGATCGGCGGCGCCGGCGGCGAAGAGACCGAGTTCGTCGCCGAGGACTTCATCGTCGACGAGGAGGTGACGGTCATCCTCTCGCGCGACGGCTGGCTCAAGCGCGTCCGCGAGGTGAAGGACCTGTCGGCCACGCGGCTGCGCGAAGGGGACGCCATCCTGGCGGTCATTCGCGGCTCGACCAAGGAGCCGATGGTCATCTTCTCGAGCCAGGGCTACGCCTACGTCATCCGCATCAACGACGTGCCGGCCTCGACCGGGTATGGCGAGCCGGTGCAGAAGCTCTTCAATTTCCGCGACGGCGAGCGGGTGGTGGGCGCCATGAGCGTCAGCGAGAAGGACGCGCCCAAGGGGACGCTGGCGGCGGCGGTCAGCAAGAACGGCTTCGGCCTGCGCTTCGACCTCGCCCCCCACCGCGAGCTCTCGACGCGGGCCGGGCGCCGCTTCGCCAAGCCCGCCGACGGCGACGAGATTGTCGGCGCGGCGCCGGCCGCCGACAAGGACATCCTCTGCCTGGTCACCAGCGACGCGCGCGCGCTGCTCTGCAAGGCCGCCGAGGTGCCGGTGCTCGCCAACCCGGGCCGTGGCGTCATCGTGATCAAGGCGGGCGACGCGGCGGTGGTCGGCTTCGGCGTGGGCGGCCCCAAGGACAAGGACGTCATCGTCGCCGAGACCGACGACGGCAAGGAGCTGCCGGTCGGCCCGGGGCGCTTCAGCGTCACCGGGCGCGGCGGCAAGGGCCACGCGCTCAAGCGCAAGACCAAGATCGTCCGCGTCACCACCCCGCTGCCCGCGCCACCGCCGGCGCTCCTGAACTGACGTGAGCTCGATGAGCTACACCTCCGACGACATCACCGTGCTCGAAGGGCTGGAGCCGGTCCGCAAGCGGCCCGGCATGTACATCGGCGGCACCGACAGCAAGGGGTACCACCACCTGCTGTGGGAGATCGTCGACAACTCCGTCGACGAGGTGATCAACGGCTACGGGACGAAGATCGAGGTGACGCTCCACGCCGACGGCAAATCGATGACCGTCGACGACAACGGGCGCGGCATCCCGGTCGACATCAAGAAGCAGTTCAAGAAGTCGGCGCTGGAGCTGGTGCTGACCACGCTGCACGCCGGCGGCAAGTTCTCCTCGGGCCAGTACCAGTTCTCGGGCGGCCTGCACGGTGTCGGCTCGTCGGTGGTGAACGCCCTCTCCGAAGAGATGACCGCGCAGGTCCGGCGCGACGGCGCGCTCTGGGAGCAGACCTACGCGCGGGGCAAGGCGGTGAGCAAGCTGCGCAAGGTCGGCGCGGCGCGCGGCACCGGCACCTCGATCACCTTCAAGCCCGATCCGGAGATCTTCGGCAAGCAAGCCTTCTCCGCCGAGACGATCCGCTTCCGGCTCGACGCCAAGGCCTTTCTGCACAAGGGGCTGCAGATCGTCTTCAAGGACGAGGCCCAAAAGACGAGGGAGACGTTCGAGCACGCCGGCGGCATCGCCGACTTCCTGGCCAAGCTGGTCGCCGATCGCGGCAAGGCGCCCACCGCGCCGCAGGCCTTTTACTTCGAGCGTCCCGGAGAAGGCGGGTTCCGGATCGAGGCGGCGCTGCAGTGGACGGAGTCGCACGAGGAGACCATCCGCTCCTACGTCAACGGCATCCCGACCACGCAGGGGGGGACGCACGAGCAGGGTTTTCGCGCCGCCATCGTCAAGGCGGTGCGCGCCTTCATCGAGACCTCGAACCTGGCCCCCAAGGGGGTCACGCTGACCGCCGAGGACGTCCGGGAGGGAGTCGTCGGCGTCCTCTCGATCTACATGCAGGACCCCCAGTTCCAGGGGCAGACCAAGGAGAGGCTCGGCAGCCCGGAGGCGCAGGCGCAGGTGGACGGCGCGGTGCGTCCCGCGCTGGAGACGTTCCTGCTCGGCAACAAGACGGCCGGCGCGCAGATCGTCGAGCGGATCGCGCTGGCCGCCAAGGCGCGCGAGGCCTCGCGCGCGGCCGCCCAGGCGGTCTCGCGCAAGACGGCGGTCTCCCACCGGCTGAACCTCCCCGGCAAGCTGGCCGACTGCGCGTCGACCGATCCGGGCAAGAGCGAGCTGTTCATCGTGGAGGGGGACTCGGCCGGTGGCTCTGCGAAGCAGGGCCGCGAGCGCAAGACGCAGGCCATCTTGCCGCTGCGCGGGAAGGTGCTCAACGCCGAGCAGGCCTCCTTGCAGAAAGTCCTCTCGAACAAGGAATTGCAGGACCTCGTCTCGGCGCTCGGCTGCGGCGTGGGGGCCGACTTCAAGATCGAGCGCCTCCGCTACCACAAGATCATCCTCTTGATGGACGCCGACTCCGACGGCCACCACATCGCGACGCTGCTCCTCACCTTCTTCTACCGCCATTTGCAGCCGCTCATCAGCGAGGGGTTCGTCTACCTGGCGCAGCCGCCGCTCTTCCGCGTCGACCACGGCAAGGAGACGTTCTGGGCGCTGGACGAGGCCGACCGGGAGCGCATCGTGGGGCAGCTCCCCAAGAACGCGCGCCCCGACATCATGCGGTTCAAGGGTCTCGGCGAGATGCAGCCCGAGGAGCTGCGGCGCACCACGCTCGATCCGTCCACCCGGCGGCTCCTGCGGGTGAAGATCGACGACGCTGCCGAGACCGACAGAGTTCTGACGGAGCTGATGGGGAAGGACGTCGAGGCCCGCTTCAAGTTCATCATGGAGCGCGCGGCCCAGGCCGACCTCGATCTCTGAGGCTTTTAGACGCGCGCCGTTGGCGCACACCGTCGGAGATTTGTTTCAGGTCGGTCAATTCGTCAGTCGACGGCTCAGGTGCACGAGAAGCGTGCCGATGACCCCACCACAAACAACTACATGGGGTCTTCGATGTTGCTCGAGACTGATCAACAACGCCGCGCGCCGCTCCATTCGGCGCTCGAGGCGCGCCGGGTCACCACGCACTTCCAGCCGATCTTT
Source organism: Polyangia bacterium (assembly GCA_035607055.1). GTDB lineage: Bacteria > Myxococcota_A > Polyangia > Fen-1088 > Fen-1088 > JADGRB01. The sequence continues at coordinate 6,483 of DATNDC010000252.1, read as the reverse complement.
TCCGTCCGCCGCCAGCGCGTGGTCGGTCTCGAGGCGCTCTCGCGCGGCGTCGGGCCGCGCGGCGACCTGATCCCGCCCGTCACGCTGTTCAAGCTGGCGGCGGCCGAGGGGATCGCGGGCGCGGTCGAAGATCTCTGCCGCCAGAGCGCGGTGCGAAACTTCCAGCGCCTGCGCGGTCGCCCCGACGAGCTGCTGCTCTTCCTGAACCTCGATCTGGCGAGCATGACCAACCCGCCGGCGCTGTCGGCCGAGCTGGAGGCGCTCATCCGCGACCGTGGTCTCGATCCACGGAGCGTCGGGGTGGAGTTCCTCGAGTCGCGCCTGGACGACGTGGGCCGCTTCGGCGAGGTGGCCTCGGCGCTGCGCGGGCGCGGCTTTCTGGTCGTCCTCGACGACGTGGGCGCCGGCCACTCCAACCTCGATCGGATCCCGCTGTTTCGGCCGGACGTCATCAAGATCGACCGCAGCCTCATCACCGGCGTCGACGGCGACTTCTACAAGCAGGAGACGTTCAAGAGCCTGGTCGGCCTGGCGCGACGGATCGGCGCGCTGGTGGTCGCCGAAGGGATCGAGACCGAGGCGGAGGCGGTGACCGTGCTCGAGCTCGGGGCCGATCTCTTGCAGGGTTTCTTCCTCGGCCGTCCCAGCGCCGCCGCCGCCTTCGACGACGACAGCAGCTTCGAGCGCGCGGCTGGCTGCGTCGAACCCCTGGCGCGCGCCTTCAAGCGCCACATGATCGGCCAGATCAACGCGCGCAAGCTGGAGTACCGGCGCGTGGGCGAGATCTTGAACCGGATCTTGAGCGAGCTCGCGGGCGCGGCCCCGGCGGCGTTCGACGGCATCCTGGCGCGGCAGATCGGGGGGGACGTCAAGATCGACTGCCTCTACGTCCTCGATGACGCGGGCGTGCAGCTGACCGAGACCATCTGCGGCCCCGGGCTGACGGCCCGCGCCGGTGGAACGATGTTCCGGCCGGCGCCACGCGGGACCGACCACTCGCTCAAGGAGTACTTCTACGTCCTCATGGACGTCGAGCTCCCCAAGTACACCACCGACCCGTACGTCTCGCTGGCCGGCGGGCAGCTCTGCCGCACGATCAGCACCTGCTTCCGTGACGCCGCCAGCGGCCGCACGTTCGTCCTCTGCGTCGACGTCCGCGCCTGAGCGCGGCGCAGCGGCTGCCGCGCGGCTACTTGATGGTGGCGCCGACGTAGATGAACGCGGCGCCCAGCGCCAGCGCCAGCCCGATCAGGATCAGGGGCGACAGCCGCAGCTCGACCAGGATCGGCCGGCGCAGCCACTGCCAGATCGACGGCAGCCGCGGCTCGGAGACGCGGGTCATGACCCGGGCGACCAGATCGGGCGGGGGCGTGGCCTCGTCGCGCAGGCGGCGCAGCTCGGGGATCCGCCCGCCGGCCGCCCGCGGCTGGTCGACGCCGTTCACGACGTCACCCCCGTGCGCTCGACCAGATCGCGCAGCATGGCACGCCCGCGCACCACCCGGATCTTGAGCGTGGTGATCGGCAGCCGCAGGACGCCGCGGATCTCCTCGTAGGAGAGATCCTCGGCGTCGCGCAGGATCAGGACCTCGCGGTACTTGGTCGGCAGCTTGAGCAGCGCGGCGCCCAGGTGGGCGCGCCGCTCGCCGTGCGCCGCGTTCGCCTCCGGCGTCGGTGGGTCGTAGGCAAACGCCGCCTCGCCGCCGTGCACGTCGCGCTCGAGCGGCTCCTCGGTCCGCCGCTTGGACTTGAGCACGTCCTTCGAGCGGTTGACGGCGATGCGCAGGAGCCAGGTCGAAAAAGCGTGCGCGCGCCCCTCACCGCGGAAGCGATCGAGGGCGTTGAAGGCGTCGACGAACGCCTGTTGAACGATGTCCTCCGCGTCGGCGCGGGTCCCCAGCATGCGGAACGCCACCGAGAACGCCAGGCGCTGGTAGCGCTGGACGAGCGGCCGGAACGCCTCGACGTCGCCCGCCACACAGCGGGCGATGAGCGCGATCTCCTCGGCGTCGCGCCGGAGGCGGCTCTGCCCATCGAGCCCCGCTTCAAATTTGTCATGGAGCGCCCGGTCGATCGCCGGCACGAGCGGCGCGACGGCGAATGCACCGCTCTCGTCCGGATCGAGCGCGATCGCTCCCGAGGCCGAGGGGCCCGAATGTTCGCCGGGCGGCACGAGCGGCAGACTACCGCAAGTCCAGAAAAAGGGGCGCTATACTGAAAAACCATGGCCCGGCCTCGTTTTGCGCCGCGGGCGCCGGCCTGGGCCCTGCCGCTGGCGGTCACCCTCCTGGCAGCGTCGCTTTCGCGCGGCGTCGTGGCGGCCTCCCCGCCCCCCGAGCCGACCGGGAGCTTCTGGCGCCGCGCGGCAGCGGGCGAGCGCGAGGCGAAGCGCGCCGGGGACGCGCTCGCCGGCTGGTTCGCGCTGGCGGTCGAGCGGACCACCGCCGGGCGCTACGCCGAGGCGGCCGCCGCGTACGGCGAGGCGCTGGCGGCGGGCGGCACCGAGCCGTCCCTTTACGCCAACCTGGGCGAGGTGCTGATGGCCGACGGCCGGCTGTCCGCGGCGGAGGCGGCCTACCGGGACGCCATCGCGGCAGCCACCGCCTCCGAACGGTCCACCTCGTTCGCGACGCGCTTCGATGATCTGCGGGAGCGCGCGCAGGATCTCTCGCTCGCCCTGCTGGGACTGGCGGTGGCGCTCGATCGCGACGGGCAGAGCCACGCAGCCGAGGAGACGATGCGACGGGCGTTGGCGCTCGACGCCACGGCGGGCGTCCTGGCGGTCGCCACCACGCCCAACGAGAACCTCTTCTTCGTGCCGGCCGGCGACATCTACTACTACGTCGGGCTGGCGCGGGCCGTGGCGGGCCGGCGGTCGGAGGCTGCCGAGGCGTTCCACGATTTTCTCGAAGCCGCGCCCGCCAGCCGCTGGGCCGGCCGGGCGCGGGCCCACCTCGAGGCCCTCGCGCGGGGCGCCGCCGGCCCGGGCGCGCGCGGTCCGGCGCCGCACGTGCTGGCGGTGGGGACCGTGCTGGCGACCGGGGGCGCGGCGGCGCCGCTCATCGACGCCGCCTGGCGCAACCAGGCGGCGATCCTCGACGGTTGCCTGGCCGCCGCGCCCGATCCGATCCCGGCGCGCGCTCCGCTGCGGATCGCCGTCGAGATGGAGATCGATGCGCGCGGCCGGGTGACCGCCGCCGCCGTCAAGCTCCCGCCGCCGGGGGACGCGGAGCTCGCGCGCTGCCTCGAGCGGGTGGTGATCGCGCGCCTGCGCCTGCCGCCCGCCGCCCGTCCGACGCGCGCCCGCACCGAGATCCTGGTCGGCTTCCCCTCGCCGCAGTGACCGAGGTATAGGTGGGGGGCGGTGCGAAGCGGCAGGCCACGGTACATCGCCATCGAGGGGCCCATCGGCGCCGGGAAGTCGAGCCTGGCGGAGATCCTGAGCGAAGCGCTCTCGGCGCGGATCATCCGCGAGAGCCCGGAGGAGAACCCGTTCCTCGGGCCTTTCTACAGGGACCGGCGCCGGAACGCGATGTCGGCGCAGCTCTTCTTTCTCTTGCAGCGGTACGCGCAGCAGGGGGAGCTGGCGCAGGGGGATCTGTTCTCGCGCGGCGGCGTCGTGTCGGACTACCTGTTCGCCAAGGATCGATTGTTCGCGGTGCTCAACCTGTCGGACGACGAGCTGGCGCTCTATGACCGCATCTACCAGATGCTCAAGCCCCGCACGGTGACGCCCGACCTGGTCGTCTACCTGCAGGCCCGCACCGACGTGCTGCTCGACCGCATCCGCAAGCGCGGGCGCGCGGAGGAGCGTCCGATCCGCGCCGAGTACGTCGAGGAGGTCGCGCGCGCCTACGCCGAGTTCTTCTTCGCTTACAACGAGGGGCCGCTCCTGGTGGTGAACGCCTCGGAGATCGACTTCGTCGGCAACCTCGACCACCGGCGCGAGCTCTTGGCCGTGATCGACAAGGCCCCGGCGGGGACCAGCCACTGGAGCCGCGGCTGAGCGCGGGCCCGGAGCCCGGCCCGCGGACGTTTCCCGGGCGACAAAATCCGGGATTGGAATAACATCGCGGGGCTCGGACATCCTGGCGCGCCGCGCCGATGAACTGAAGAATTTCGCCGCGAAGTCCCACTTAAGAAAGGCAACGCCATGACGAGACCGCTCCTTTTGACTGCGCTCGCGGTGATCTCCTTCGGATGTGGATCGTCGAAGAGCAGCTCGGGTGATGGCGGCGGCATGGGCGGCAACAAGACGACGGGGACAGGGGGATCGAGCGCGACGGGGGGCTCCGGCGCGACGGGGGGCTCGAGCGCGACGGGGGGCTCGAGCGCGACGGGCGGCTCGAGCGCGACCGGCGGCGCCACCGGGACGGGCGGCAGCAGCAGCGACCAGTCGGTCTTGGAGCGGAACAAGCACCCGAACCGCGATGGAAATTTCCTGCAGCCGACGCTGACCAAGGCGGCCGCCGCGACGCTGGCGGCGGACACGACCTTCAACAGCGGGGCGACGTTCACGGGCGACGTTTACGCCTCGCTGCTCTACATGCAAAACGGCCCCAACGGGAAGGGCGCGTTCTTCACGGTGACGGATTCCAACACCGTCTACGCGCTGGACGAGACGACCGGCGCGACGATCTGGAGCAAGGGCATCGGCAGCGCGCCGTCCAAGACGGGCGTGAGCTGCGGGTTCATCAATCCGATCGGCTCCATCAGCACGCCCGTCATCGACGCCAACGCGCGCGTCATCTACGTCGCGGGCGCGACGGGGACCAGCTCCATCATGGACCACCAGATCCATGCGCTCTCGGTCGACGACGGCATGGAGAAGTCGGGTTGGCCGGTCTCCGCGCTCAAGGCGACCTCCGGGAACCTCACCTTCACGCCGGCGCCGCAGAACCAGCGCAGCGCGCTGTCGCTGGTGAACGGGACGCTCTACGTCGCCTACGGCGGGCACGACGGTGACTGCGGGCCGTACCACGGCTGGGTCATCGGCGTCGACACCAGCAACCCCGCGATGATGGGCGCCTGGGCAACCGCGGGACAGGGCGAGGGGATCTGGGCCCCGGGCGGAATGGCCTCGGACGGCAACGGCGTCTTCGCGCTCACCAGCAACAGCACGACTGGGACGACGACCCACATGGACAGCGAAGAGGCCGTGCGCATCACCGGGCTCGGAACGCTGGCCGATTCGTTCTATTCCTCAGATTGGCAGGCCATGGACTCCAGCGACGCGGACCTGGGCGCGAACAATCCCCTTTACGTCGAGGTGCCGGGCGCGACGCCGTCGAAGATGGTCGTGGCGATTTCGAAGAACGGGCACCTCTATCTGCTCGACGCCGGGAATCTCGGCGGCAAGGGTGGCCAGAAGGTCGACTTTCAGGTGGCCGGCGCGGCGGGGAACGAAGGCATGCTGATCCACACCGTTCCGGCGAGCTACACGACGGCGCAAGGCCTGCACGTGATCTTCTCCACCAACAGCAGCGCCAACTGCCCGTCGGGCAGCCCGGGCGGGGCGGTCGTCATGTCGGTGCTCATCCCCGCCGGCGCCCCGCCGAAGCCTTCGGTGGTTTGGTGCGCCAGCGCTTCGAACACGCCCGGGCCGATCAGCACCACGACCGACGGAACCAGCAACGTGGTCGTCTGGTTCATCAACAACGGCAAGCTCACCGGCGTCGACGGGGACACCGGCGCGTCGGTCTTCACCAGCACCAACAGCTGCGCCAACGTGCAGCACTGGACTTCCCCGATCGCGGTCAATGGACGGATCGTGGTCGCGGGCGGCGGGAATCTCTGCTCCTGGTCACCCCACTAGCGAAAATGATAGCGTCACCAACCCGCCCCCCGAGCCGGTCCGACGGCCGGATCGCTTCCGGGGGCAGAGAGGCAAGCCCATGCATCGCCGTCTCCTGATTGGACTCCTCCTTCTTCCGCTCGCCTGCTCCAACGGCAGCGGCAGCGACAACGGGACCGGCGGGTCGAGCGCGACCGGCGGTTCGAGCGCCAGCGGCGGGACGACCGGCAAGGGCGGGTCGAGCGCGACCGGCGGGTCGAGCGCGACCGGCGGGTCGAGCGCCACCGGCGGTTCGAGCGCCACCGGCGGCGCGACCGGGACCGGCGGGTCGAGCGCGACCGGTGGGACGACGGGAACCGGCGGCGCGGGCGGCGTGAAAGCGACGGGCGGTTCGACGGGGACCGGTGGCACCGCGACGGGCGGGACGACCGGCACCGGCGGCGCGGGCGGCGCGAAGGCGACCGGCGGGACGACCGGCACCGGCGGCAGCGCGACGGGCGGGACGACGGGAACCGGTGGCACCACCGGAACCGGCGGCACCAGCGCCGCGCACGTCTCGGTGCTGCAGCACCACAACGATCTGGCGCGCGACGGTCTCTACATCGACGCCGCGCTCACGCAGACGGCAGCGGCCAGCATGGCCATCGATACCTCGTTCGCGGGCGCGACCGTGAGCGGCAACGTCTATGC
>DATNDC010000243.1:0-2968 GCA_035607055.1 Polyangia bacterium | reverse complement strand
CGAACGCGGCCGACGACGTCACCGGCGAGGCGCGCGTGGCGCTGGCCGATCAGGGGATCGCCTATCTGCAGAAGGCGCTCGCCCGCCGGCCGCGCTACCCCGAGGCGATGACCTACCTGGCGCTGCTCTGGCGGCAGAAATCTTTTGCCTTCTTCGGCGATCCGATCGCCTGGCAGGGCGCCGTCGACGAAGCCGACAGCTGGCAACAGAAGGCCGGCGAGATCATCAACAACTCCTCCCAGCCGCGACGCCGGCAGGCTGAGCTCCAGGTGAGCGCCGGGAGCTTGTGAGCGGTGGCGTTCGAGGCCTTTCGCGCGGAGTCTCAGGCCCGCCCGCGGCGCGGGCGGTTGATGGTCGCGGTGTCCGTCGCGTTCCACGCGCTGTTGCTGACGGCCGGGGTCGCCTATTCGTTCTGGCACGTCGACGAGCTGACGCCGCCGTCGGTGAAGGTGACGTTCCTGTCGTCCGCCCCGCCCCCGCCCCCGCCGCCTCCGCCCGCCGGTGGGGGCGGCGCCGCCCGCAAGAAGGTCGCGCAGAAGCCGAAGACGGCGAAGGTCCCCGACCTGGTCCAGCCGCGCGAGACGCCGCCCGAGGAGACCCCGAGGGAGACCAGCACCGACCCCTCCGACGGGCCCGGCGAGCACGGCGGGGTGAAGGGCGGCGTCACCGGCGGGACGATCGGCGGCACCATCGGCGGGACGATCGGGGGCCAGATCGGCGGCGTCAAAGGGGGCATCATCGGCGGCACGGTCGGCGGCACGGTGGGGGCCAAGCCCAAGTTCATACCACCCGGCGCAACCCCCGCGCCCATCGGTGAACCGCCCTCCTTCCCGCCTTCTCTGCGCCGAGCGGGCGTCGTCTACGCCGTTCGGATCAAATACTGCGTGACGCCCGGCGGCTCCGTCGAGAGCGTCACGCTGCTCAAGGGGGCCGACCCGCTGTTGGACGACAACGTCCTGAAAGCAGTGAAGGCCTGGCATTTCCCGCCGGTCCTTGCCGGCACCACGCAGATTCCTTGGTGCACGTGGGCGCTGTTCAACTTCAAGGGCGAATAAAGGGGACAAGAAATGGACTTCACGCTGGTTGGCCTCTGGAACGAGATGGGCTTCACCGCCCGCGCCGTCGTGGTGGTGTTGATCGTCATGTCGCTCTACGCGCTGGCCATCGCGGGCGATCGGCTGTTCGCCTTTCGCAACGGGCGGCGGCTGTCGCGGGGCTACGTCGAGGCGCTGGCGCCGCTGGTCGAGGCGGCCGGCCGGCTGCGCGAGGCGGTCGGCCTGGAGAAGAGGTTCGTCGGCAGTCCGGTGGCCAAGGTGATCGGCGCCGGCCTGCATGAGTACGCGCGCGGTCTCGACCGTCCCGCCGGCGCGGGTCCCTCCTCGTTCGACGTGGCCGAGATCGTCAACCGGGCCATGGAGCGCAGCAAGGAACGCGAGCTGGCCGGGCTGCGGCGCGGGATGCCGGTGCTGGCCACGGTCGCCTCCTCGGCGCCGTTCGTGGGCCTGTTCGGCACCGTCGGCGGCATCATCACCGCGTTCCAGAAGCTGGCCGATCCGACCAAGGGGGGCGGCGGGATCGGGACCGTCTCGGCCGGCATCGCCGAGGCGCTCATCACCACCGCGGTCGGCCTCGGCGTCGCCATCATCGCCGTCTGGTTCTACAACTACTTCACGGCCCGGCTCGACGACCTGACCATCGACATCGACGAGACCGCCTCCGAGCTGGTCGACACCATCCTGCGCGGGGGCACGGAGTGAGCGAGCCCGGGATCCCTGCGGCACCGCCGCGCCGCCGGCGCCTCTTGGTGAAGCGTCACCCCAAGGGGCAGGTGCGGGCGGAGATCAACGTGACCCCGCTGGTCGACGTCACGCTCGTGCTGCTCATCATCTTCATGGTGGTGACCCCCATGATCGTCCGCGGGGTCAGCGTCGATCTGCCGCTCACCAGCCATCACGATCGCAAGAACGACGACAACAAGGACCTGATCGTCTCCGTCAACGCGCGCGGGGACGTCTACCTCGACGCCGACAAGGTGCCGCCGGGCGGGTTGACCGCCGCGGTCGCCGAGGAGCGGCGCCGCTATCCCGACAAGGGGGTCTTCGTCAAAGCCGACCGCCGGATTCGTTACGGCACCGCGCGCGAGGTGATGGAGGCGGTCCACCGCGCGGGAATCGAGGACGTGCAGCTCGGCACCGAAGAACAGAGGACGGCCGCCGAGGGGACCCGCTGATGGCATTCTCGGTCGGGACCGGCAAGCGCGGCCCCCAGGCCGACATCAACGTCACCCCGCTCATCGACGTCGTGCTGGTCCTCTTGATCATCTTCATGGTGATGACGCCGGTGATGCTCAAGGAGCTGGTGGCCAAGGTCCCCCAGAAGCAAACCGAGAACGTCCCGCTGCCGCCGGGCGAATCGGCGATCGTGGTCGAGCTCGACGCCCACGATCAGCTGGCGCTCAACGGCGAAGCGGTCGCGCCGGAGGCGCTGGGGGCCAAGGTGGCCGAGCGCCTGGCCCACGATCGTCAAAAGGTCGTCTTCTTCAAGATCTCGGACGACGCCAACTACGGGCGCGCGGTGCGGGTCATGGACGTCTGCAAAGGGGCCGGCGCGCGGACGCTGGGAATCGTCACCAAGGACGATCGCTGACGAGATTCCGTCAACTGTGGCGGTTCTCGTCAACTGGCGCCCTCCGCGCCGCGAAAGACACGTGAAAAAAGCGCGCCAACCGAGGCGCTCGACTGGGGCTCCCCCCGATGTGGGTCAAGAAACCACGGAGTCCGCCGAATTCACAGGCTGTTACATCACTGATACGATGCGCCCACCGTATGGTCCGTCCTGCTCGCTCGCGTCGACCCCACCGCTCACAAGGAGCCTTTATGAAACGGCCGTTTCCTCGGTTTGAGGTGCTGGGCCTCGCCGCCGCGTTGGCTGCCGGCGCCGCCTGTACCCCCAACAACTCGGTCAAGCC
>DATNDC010000238.1:0-57590 GCA_035607055.1 Polyangia bacterium | reverse complement strand
GCTTGCGATCGATGGTCACGCGCTTGTAGCCCTCCGGTTCGAGCTTGAGCCGCCCGAAGGTTTCACCGGCCGCGAGGGCGATCTTCCGGGTGAGCGCCGCCGCCTCCGCGCGCAGCTCCGCGGGCCGTGAAACCGAGGCCGGCGGCGAGGCCGCCGGCGCCGTGTCGGGCGGAGCCAGCTCCAGACCAGGCTCGTCCGAGAATCGACGCTCGATGAGCGCTCTCGGAAGGTAGTCCGACTCGACCTCGACGGTGATTCCCCGATCGTGCGCCCAGCAAGCAAGCCCAACGTGCCTGAGGGCGACCCAACCGAGCGGGTTCAGGTATTCCGTCCCCTGCGACCAGAACACCTGGTGAGCCAGGAGCGCCTCGTAGAGCGCGTCGTTGAACGCGCGCGCATCGTTCCTGGCCAGCGCGTCGACCACATCGAACAGCTTGCCATCGATCGCTGCGGCACCCTCTTGCGCGACCTTGCGCCTCTGCCACAGCGCTCGCCCCTGAGCGAGCGCCTCCGCTACGCCCGCTGGGTCTCGGCGCAAGGCGAACAACGCGCGCTTGAGACCATATTGATACTCATCGAGACTCGCCGGCGCGCGGCGGTACAGGGCATCGGAGATGCTCGCCAGGCCGTCCAGCGTAGCGTCGTCACGCGCGCCGAGGGCAGCGCACCAGCCTCCCACCGACTGGATCACCATCGGGGCATTGACCTTGGGTTGGCGCTGCACGTTCACGGTCGTGCCTTCCAGCATCACGCTGACCTCTGCTCCGGCCTCGCCCGAGGCCAAGAGTGCGTAGGCTAGGCACGCCTCGCCGTGCACTCGGCAGCCATCGAGCAGGAGGCGACTTCCCTTGGCGAACCAGGACGCGTAGGCGGGTATCCGCCGGCTCCGGTCGATGACGCCGACGAGAGAGGCCGCGGTCACGGGACGGAGCCCTATCGCGCGCTGTAACCCCTGGATGCTCCGTGTGAAGAAGAACTCTCGATGCTGATCGCCCTCACTTCCCAGGTCGGGCCGCGAGACGACTCGGCTCATAGTGCGAACTCCTTGACCTCGATTGCCTCGAGAGCGCCTTCCGCGGTGAAGGGCTGGCGCACTTCGAGGTACCTCAGTTTGCCGTCTTCCAAGGCCGCGCGAATCTGATCTGCCAGCGCAGCATTCGTCTTCTCGAGATCTCCAGTCACGGCACCAATATACTCTGAGGTCCCCTGCTCGACGCGGGCGCTACCTTCACCGAATCTCGTACCCAGGCCGCTTGTTCCACCCTTCGTCTCGAGGATAACGACCTCGTCTGGTGGCCTGACGTAGACCTGATCGAAAGTTCGTGCCCCCTCGCCCGTCATCACCCTGTCGTAGCCTTGAGCCTTCAGATCCTCGCCGTACGCGAGTCCTGCCTGCTTCCCGAGCTCCTCACTGGCTTCTCTGGCCTGCTGTCTCGCCGCGTTGGCGGCCGCTTCGTCGCCGGCCTCCTCGGCTGCCCTCGCTGCCTCCAGACTCTGCTGCCGTTGCGCCGCGGCCACCTCTGTTTCCTTGGCGATTTCGGCCGGAACCGCCTCCTGCTCGATCTCCTGGACGGCGGTCTCGCCGGCTTCGGTCTCGACGTACTGGGCGCGGTTTTCGGGAAGGCCGTACTTGCCCGCCTCCGTATCGTTCAACAAACCTGTGCGCTCGTTGATTACGTAGCGATTTTGGTCGTAGATGGCTTCGAGTTCCTCCTCCGAGTACTTAGTCGTCGGATTGAGCTCCTTGTACCGGGCGACGAACTCATCCTTCGTCATTCCCGATGGATTCGGCTTCTCGGTCGCCTCGTCCTCCGCGGGACGCGCCTCGTGAATCGTCCCGACGGGCGTCTTCGGCGAGGCGACCAGGAAGAGTTCGCTGACGCCCGGACCGGCGGCCTCGGCTTCGAAGTGATCAATCCAGTCGAACTGCGCCTTGAGCTCGTCGAGCGCCGCCAACGCGACGGGAACGGAGACGTGTGCCGCGTCCTCGGCGTGCGTGATGGCCTCCGCTTCCGCCTCTGCCTCGGCTTTCTCCGCCTCCTTCTGCTCCGCCTTCTCCTCGGCTTCGTTCGCCGCTTGCTTCTCCGCCTCCTCGGCCTCCTGCGCCGCCTTCGCCTCGGCGGCCGCAGCCTCCTCGCCGGCCTGGACCTCCGCCGCCGCCTTCTCGGCCGCTGACATCTCCGCGGCGCCGGTCTCGACCGCGGTGGCCGCCGCGCCCGCCTCGGCAACCGCCGACTCGCCGGCCGCCGCCTCCTTGCTGACGAGGCCGAGGTCCTCGAGCAGCTCCTCGCCGAACTTGATCAGGTCCTCGCCGATCTCGGACAGCGAGCCCATCATCTCGCCGAGCGCCCCGCCCGCCTCGGAGACCATCGAGCCGATGTCCTTCACCCCCTCGACGACGTAGGTGCCGAGCTCCTTGAGGAGGCCGAACACCTCCTCCATCATCTCGGCCGGCGCTTCGAGGATCTCCTCGAGGATCGGCACCGCCTCGAAAAGGCCACCGGTGAAGAAGTCGAGGATGGCCTGACCGGCGATCATGGCCACGCCCTGGCCGACGGCGTTGCCGAGCGTGTCCTCGGCCTCCTCGCCGAGGAACAGCTTGCTCACCATGTCGGCGATCTTCGCGCCCGCGCTCTGCATGGCGTCGAGGACGGAGTGCCAGAGCTTGCCGAGGTAGCCGACCAGATCGCCGAGCGACATGCTCTTGCCGCCGCCTTGGAAGAACTGTTGGACGGCGGGCAAGATGCCGCCGGCCACCTTCGAGGCGGGCGCCTTGAGCTTTTCGGCCATCTTGCCGACCTTGGCGCCGAAGCCCCCCTCGGCCGGCTTGGCGCCGGTGGAAGGCTTGGCCTTGGTCGATCCGGGGGCGGCCACCGGCGGCTTCGCCGTCGGCGTCGGCTGCGGAGTGGGCGCGCCCGCGGCCGCGGCACCGCCTGCGGCCATGCTGGCCGAGACCGCGGCGGCGGTGTCCGGCGCCGGCTTGGTGCTCGACGGGCTGTCCTTCGCTCGCTCGCGCGCCTCGCCGACCGTCGCGGGCGGCTCGCTCGCGCGGCCGGCCTTCAGCGTCGCGGCGACGCCGGCGACGGTGGCCTGAGCGTTGTCGGCCGTCATGTCGGAGGCGGCCGCGCCGGCCACCGATTCGGAGTTTCGCTTGCGCGCGTCGAGCAGCGCCTCGTCGGGCTTCATCGGCGCGGGCACGGCGGCGGGCTTCGCCTTCGGGCCAACCTCGGCGGCGCCGGCGGCAGCGGGCGTCGCCTTCGGCGCCGGGGCGGGCGCGGCAGCCGTTCCCTGTGGCGCGGGCGGCGTGGCCACCGGCGGCTTGGCGGCGGTCGGCCCAGCCGCGCCGGCCGTCGCCGAGGCGCCGGCCGCCGGCGCCTTCTTCTTGTCCTTCGCGGGCGTGAAGAAGTCGGAGACGGTGCCGCCCAGCCAGTCGGCCAACTTCACGGCGCCCGAGGCCAGCTGCCAGACGAGCTGGAACGGTTGCGCGACCAGCGTCCAGATCCCCTCGAGTAGGCCGACCACGAAGCCGACCAGGAACTTGGGGTCGCTGCCGGTCATGATCGTCGCGAGCTTGTTGGTGATCGTGATCTTCTCTTCGGGCTTGAGCGCGCGGACCTTCTGCAGGAACCCGAGCACCCCGGCCTTCACGATCGGCCACAGCAGCCCCAGCAGCGCCAGGTCGGGCGTCTTCGAGAGGATCGAGATGACCGCGTCGAGCAGCAGATCGATGATCGGCGGCTTCACGCAGTCGGGCAGCGCCTTCCAGGCCCAGCCAGCGAGGATGACCGGGATCATCGGCGGGTTGAGGATCGCCGCGGCGAGCGACAGCAGCACCGGAATGTACGGCTTGACGAACGCGTAGAGCTTCTGCACGCCGGTCTTGATCGCGCTGACGGCGTTGTTGACGAACGCGCTGGCCCAGGTGATCGCGCCCTGGACCTTGCCGGAGACGGACTGGATGAACCCCTGCACCATCGACAAGAGCGGCACGCCCGTCACGGCGCCGGCCAGATCGAGCAGCCCCTTGCCGAGCGCGGTCAGCTTGGCGAGGAAGCCGGTGAACGCCGTCTCCAGCGTGCTGGCGATGCCCTGCCCCGACTCGAGCAGCTGCGGCAGGATGGTGTCGCCCATCTCCTGGTGCGCGCTCTTGACGATGTCGGGGTCGTTCCGGTGCGCCCACAGCCACTGCACCGCCTGCACGACCTTGGGCGCGTACTTGATGATGAGGTAGATCTCGCCGACGCCGGTGAGCATGGCGATGGCGCCGCCCACGATCTTGAGCGGGCCGATGATCGGCTGGATGGTCGACTTGATCGACTCCCAGATGTCGGAGGCCTTCTGGCTGAGCCAGTCGGTGAGGCCGCCCTCGCCGGTGGCGCCCGAGAAGCCGAGCTTCTTGGCGACCCAGTCGAACGCCTGGCCGGCGGCGTCCTTGATCGCCTTCAGGCCGTCCCAGATCGTCTTGCCGACCGACGAGATGACGTCCCAGGCGCCGCCCAGGATCGACTTCAGCGCGTCGAACGCCGGGGCGAAGACGAAGGTCCCGACCTTGGTGATGATGTCGTTCACCGTCGAGAAGAACGCCTCGATGCCCTTGACGGCGGGGCTGTTCATGAAGCGCGAGCCCAGATCGCGGAGAGCGTTGATGCCCGCGATGAAGGCGTCGCACGAGGCGCCCTTGTTGGCGAACAGGCCGGCGATCGTGTCGGCGCTGAAGGCCGTGGTGATGGTGCTCCAGGCGCCGCCGAGGTCAACGCCGCTGAGTCCGAGCGAGCCGAGGAAGCTCTGCACGGCGCTGCTGATCGCCTTCTTGATGAGCGGACCCGGCCCATCGGTGATCAGGTCAGCGACCAGCGGCGAGACGCTGCGGACGAGTCCGATGATCGCGTCGGCGCCCATCTCCTCGACGGAGGAGACAGCGCCGCCGACCGCGCTGCCGACCGCGCCGGCCACGCTGCTGACCGCGCCGGCCACCTGGCCGAAGAAGCTGTCGTCGCCGCCGTCGCGCTGGACGGACGCCGGTGCGCCGCCGGCCTGCTGCACGACGTGGGTCGCCTCGTGGGCGAGGAGCCGGTGATCGCGCGCGGACTCGCCGGCCCCCAGCCAGATGTCGTTGCCGTGCGTGAACGCGCGGGCGCCGATCGAGCCGGCCGCGGCGGAGGCGCCGGCCCCGGAGTGCACCCGCACGCCGCCGAGATCCGCGCCCAGGACCGGCTCGACGCGCTCGCGCACGTCGGCCGCCAGCGGCTCGCCCATCTCGACGCCCCCGTGCGCCGCGGCCGCGCCACCCACCTCGGCGCCGCTGGCGCCGGGCGCGGGCTTGCGCTGGATCGAGGCGCCGCCACCAGCACCGGCCTTCGAGGCGCACGCGAGGCAGCTGCCGCACGCGCAGGTCGCGGCCGGGCCGCCGCCGTCCGCTCGATCCGCCGGCGCCGCGATCGACGTCGCGTGGCTCTGGTGGGCGGACGCGCCGGTGGCCGTCGGCGGCGACGAGACGACCGTATCGGCGACGCGATCGGCCTCGTGCTCCAGCGGATCGTTGGTGGCGCCGATCTCCACCTTCGCCTGGACGGGCAGCACCGCCAGCAGCGGCGCCAGCGGCGTCGGCGCCCGGCGCCCGGCGCCCGGCGCCAGCGACGGCCCCGCAGAGACTCTGTACCCCGCGCGCCCGGCGGCCGGCTGGCGTTGAATGGGCAGCGCGGGCGCGGCGGCGACCGGGCCGAGCGACGCCCCGCGCGTCGTCGGCGGCCCCCGGCGGACCGGCGCGCGGGCGGGCGGCGCGACGGGCGGCGACGTCGCGGCACCGCGCATCAACTGGTAACCCCCGGCGGGGGACGGACGCTCGGGCGCAGAGCCTGGTCCACGACCCCCGCCGGCGACCGGCTGCGGATTGCCCGCAGCGCCCGAGGCCCGCGATCGCTCCGGCGCTCGCGCGGGCTCGCTCGCGTCCCGGCGTTCACCGACGGGCGCGCGCTGCACGGCCGCCAGCGGTGGGGGGCGCCCGCCGGCGACCGTCGGGCTCGAGCGGTAACCCGGCGTCAAGCGCTGCGCGCGCGCTTGCTGGACGGGCGTGCGCGACGCGCTCGGCGGCGCCTCCGCGTCCGCCGCCACCCCAGCGGAGGGCGCCCACGACCGTGGGGACGGCGGTTCAGGGCTCGGCGTCGCCGGCTCGCGTGAAGCCGGCGGGGTCAGCCGCGGCCGCTCCAACCTATCGAGCATGGGCCTTCGCCAGCGCTAGCCACTGCGCCGCCTGCACCATCGCCGACAGCTTCACGAGCTCCGCCGCCACCGCCGTGCACGCGTTGAACTCGCTTACCCGCTCGCCGCCGCCCTGCCGCGCCAGCGCCAGCGCCAGCCGCGCCGCGGAGGCGATGTTGCCGCCGGTGAGCTCGGGGCCGGCGAGCTCCTGGACGAACCGGTCGGACAGCCCCGCGCCGGCTGCGACCCCGAGCTCCTGCCGCCACAGCACCGCGCGGCCCTGACGCGTGGGCGGAGCGAAGTCGACGTTCACGTCGAACCGGCGCAGGAAGGCGTTGTCCAGGTTGGCGCGCAAGTTCGTGGTGACGACGACGATCCCGTCGTGCGTCTCGATCGCCTGGAGCAGGTACGAGACCTCGAGGTTGGCGTAGCGATCGGTCCCGCGCGTGACCTCGCCCCGCTTCGACATCAGCGCGTCGCCCTCGTCGAACAGCAGCACCGCGCCCGCGGCCTCCGCGGCCTCCAGCGCGTGGCGCAGGTTCTTCTCCGTCTCGCCCACCCACTTGGACACCACCGCCGAGAGGTCGACGCGGTACAGGGGCAGGCACAGCTCCGAAGCCATGGCCCGCGCCGCCATCGTCTTGCCCGTCCCCGAGGGACCGGCGAACAACGCCTTCACGCCGCGACGGCCCGACGTGGCGTCGAGCTCGGGGTGCAGGCGGGCCAGCGCCATCAGCTGCTCGAGCGCCGCGCCGACCGTGTCCGACACCACCAGCCGCGCGAACGGCACCTCGGGCCGCTCGACGACGATGCCGCGCGTGCTCGACGGGCGGGCCAGCGCCCCCAGCGACTCCTCGATCGCCAGCACCAGCTCGCCCGCCTGGTCCGGCAGCGGCGGCCGTTGCATCTGCGCCGCCCGCGTGGCCAGCCCGATGCCGGCGCGACTGCGACGCGCGAGCAGCTCGGCAGCCGCCCCCGCCACCCCCGGCGCTGCTCCGCGCTCGTGCAGCACCTGCGACCAGGCGTGGGTGCGCGCGGGCAGCGCGCCCGCGTCGGTCTCCAGCAGCACCAGCTGCCGCCCGGGGATCTCGGGCGCGTCCTGGTGCCGATCGAGCACCGCCACCGCCAGCGTCGGGCTCCGCTCCAACCAAGTGGACGCGAGGTGCATGTCGTCGGGGCTCGGATCCCCCTGGCGCGCGTCCCAGACCGCCGCGAAGCCGCCCAGCTCCGGCTCCAGGCGATCGGCGCCGCCCCGCAGCTCGTAGCAGGTCTTGCGGAGCGCCGGCGTGCCGGCCATCGCGAGGAGCGCGCGCACCAGCGTGTCGCGGCCGGTGCCGGCGGCGCCGCGGACGGCAATCAAGAGATCGCCGCCGGCGCCACGACCGAGCAGCTCGCGCACCTGCGCCGCCAGCTCCTGTTGCGGCGGCGCCAGCGCCGCGGCCGGAAGCGGATCGAACGCCGGTTGTCCGAGGGCCAGGCAGTACGAGCGAACCCGTGGCTCCAGCGCGAGCTCGGCGTCGAACCAGGGACCCCCGCCGTCGTCGTGGGGACGCGCGACGCCGCGCTCCTCGAGCTGCAGCAACGCCTGCGCGGCCTCTTCCTCGTCCAGCACGCCGGCGAGCGCGGTCAGGAGATCGCCGCGGGTGGGATTGCGCCGCGGCGGCCGGACCAGCGCGCGACATGCGGGCTCATCGACCTGGACAGCGAGCAGCAGCGCCCCCGCCTGCTGCGCCGACGGACCGAGGCCGAGCCGCACGCGCGCCGCGCACCAGCGGTCGAGCACCCGGGCCAGGCTGGCCCGACGACCGAGCGCCTCGGCGACCAGCGGCGCCCACCGATGCAGAAGCGGCCGTTCCCGGTGCAGGGAACCGGTGCCGCTCACGCTATTTCCTGCCGAAAATACATCGGCTTTCCGCGAAGACCCCTCATTGGCGACGGTGCGGGAACGCGCGCAGCCTGTCAATGGTCCGCTTCGCGTTTTTGTGTCCGCTTGACCGGACACACCTGCCCTCGCGTCATTTTCGTTGGCGAATGATCGCATCCATCGTTGCCGCCAGCCGCACTTGATTTGCTTGCTTTATTAATCAACGATTCGGACGTTTTCCGTATTGACAGGCTTCGCGGATTGAGGATATCTCGTTCTGGGAAGCATGAGCGTCGGCGGCGAACCGGTAGTTCGAAGCGCAAGCCTTGGGCTCGAGCTCGTTGACGAGCTGACCAACGGCTCATTGGCCGGCACGAGCAGCGTGACCGTTTCACTGATCAGCGTCCCAGGTTTGGTCATCTCGCCGACCATGTTCCTGGTCGGCCGCTCGCGCTGGGTGTTCGAGAACCTCAGCACGACCGACGAGGTCACACTGGCCATCCGGGCCGACGGCTATTTCGCCGAGACGCTGGAGACGAACCAGACGGTCCCCACGCTCGCCGACCCCGGCGGCATCACGGTCCCGTCGGTGGCGGCGCCGCCGAGCCTGGTCCAGGTCCGTCTGCGGCCCCGAACCGGTTATGCGTTCCCGGGAGCGCTGACGCGGGTGGCGGGCAGCGTCCTGCTGGCGGGCGCGCCGGTGGTCGGCGCTTCGGTCGCGGTGACGCCACGCTTCGAGGACCCGAGCGATCCCACCGCCACCGTTCCCGGTACGCCCTTCGAAACGTTGACCTCCGACGACGGTCAGTTCGTGGCCTGGTTGTTCCCCGACATCACCCAAGATCACCCGACGGCGATCGCGTTCGACGTGGCGGTGACCTCGGGAAGCCACACGGGGAGCCTGTCCGACCAACCGCTGGTCCTGCAAACCGTCAATGGAGTGACCATTGCGCTGAGTTGAGCTTCATCGTTCGCCGAGCGTGCGGAGCGCTCGATCCCGCCAGGAGGACAAGATGCCAGAGCTGCTGACACCCGGAGTATTCATTCAGGAGGTCAACTTCGGCCCCCAGCCGATCGAGGGGGTCTCCACCAGTACGGCGGGTTTCGTCGGCGAGACCGAGCGCGGGCCGGTGGGACAGCCCACCCTCATCACGAGCTTCTCCGACTACCAGCGACAGTTCGGCGGCTTCCTGGTGGGCAAGCCCCTGCCGCTGGCTGTGCGGGGCTTCTTCGACAACGGCGGCAAGCGCGCGTTCATCGTGCGAGCTGCGGCCACCAGCGTCGCCGACGGCGCAAGCACCGCCCAAAAAGCACTCGTCGCCCCGGGCTCCGGCTATCAGGTGCAGATCCTGGCGGCGCCCCAACCCGGCTCGATACCCGCCAACTCCGTCATTCGCGTGGCCAGCGTGGTCGGGGCGCAGAAGGGACAACCGGTGAACCTGGTCTCGACCAACGGTTCTGCCGCACCCATCAGTGGGGTCATCCAGAGCATCAACGCGACCGCTGGCTCGCTCGAGATCAACGTCGTCATCGCGAACCTGACGGCGGTCAAGCCCACCACGTTCGCCGTCCAGTACACGACCCAAGAGTCGCCCGGGGCGGCCCTCATCACGTTCAGGGCGCGCGACCCCGGATTCTTCGCCAACAACCGGCTGCAGGTCTTGCTGACGCCCGTGTACATCGCCAACACCACCATCGCCAACACGGTCGCCGCCGATCCGAAGTCGTTCGTGGTCACCCAGATCGCGCCGTTCAGCGTCGGTCAGACCGTCGAGGTGGAGGATTCCGGTACCGGCGCGCGCGTGTACCCGAATATTACCGCCGTCACCCAGTCCACCGGCACCATCACGCTCAACGACGGCACCGGCGTCGCGGCCGGCGACACCATCCGGGTCACGGGCTGGCGCCTGGACACGTTCTTCGACGGCGCGCTGGTGGAGACGATCAACAACATCTCGTCGGTGAACGACGCCCCCGACGGCAGCGGGCTGCCCCAGGCCGTCGACAGCCAGTCCCAGTGGGTGACCATCGACGACGCGCCCTCAGTCGCCATCATGCCTGTCAATGGGACGCTGGCCGTCACCTTCCCCCTCTTCGTGAACGGTCAGGCCGCCTTTCTCAGCAACGGCAGCGACGGCACGATTAGCGACAGCGACTTCATCGGCATCGACCAGGCGGGCCAGCGGACCGGCCTCAAGGCGCTGGAGGCGACGGACGCAATCAACATCATCGCGGCGCCCGGCCAGACCGACGTCAACGTGGTCGGCGAGCTGATCGGGCAGGCGGAGCGCCGGCTGGATCGCTTCGCGGTGTTCGAGAGCAGCAACCAGCAGGACATCACCCAGGTGCTGGCCGTCCGCGGCCAGTTCAACTCGCGCTTCGCGGCGATGTACCACCCCTGGGTTCGGGTGCTGGATCCCGCCACCAACACCACCATCGCGCAGCCGCCGGCCGGTCACGTCATCGGCTGCTACGCCCGGACCGACAACGACCGCGGGGTGTTCAAGGCGCCGGCCAACGTGGTCGTCCAGGGGATCAGCGGGTTCTCCCGCGTCGTGGTCGACGGCGAGCAGGACCTGCTGAACCCGGCCGGCGTCAACGTCCTGCGCACCTTCGATGGTCTCGGCAACGTCATCTGGGGCGCGCGCACCATCTCGGCCGAGGGGCTCTGGAAGTACGTATCGGTGCGGCGACTGTTCATCTTCCTCGAGCAGTCGATCGTCAAGGGGACCCGGTTCGCGGTGTTCGAGCCGAACGACGAGATCCTGTGGGCGAACATCCGCGACGCGGTCACCAACTTCCTCACCACCGAGTGGCGCGCCGGCGCGCTGTTCGGGGCCACGGCCGCGCAGGCGTTCTTCGTCAAGGTCGACGACACCACCACCACCCAGGACGACCGCGACAACGGCCGCGTGAACATCATCGTCGGAATCGCTCCGGTGAAGCCGGCCGAGTTCATCGTCTTCCAGATTGGCCAAGCTCCCAACAGCGTCATCGTCGCCGAGCAGTCCAGCTAGTCACCTCCAGGTCCGGGTAGTCACCTCCAAGGAGAACCAACATGGCCCAACATCGCGACGACCCGTACGTCGGGTTCACGTACTTGATCCAGATCAGCGGGCTGACCACCGCCGGCTTCAACGAGGTCAGCGGCCTCGACGCGGAGGTCGAGCCCATCTCGTACCGCAACGGCGATGAGGACATCGTGGCCCGCAAGCTGCCGGGCCTCAAGAAGTTCCCGAACATCGTCCTCAAGCGCGGAATCATCGGCGACCTCGATATGTTCACCTGGATCCAGAACACGATGGGAGGCTCCGTCGACCGCCGCGACGGGGCCATCATCCTGCGCGACGAGGCGCGCAACCCGGTGCTGCGCTGGTCGTTCAAGCGCGGCTGGGCCTGCAAGTACACGGGGCCGAGCCTCAAGGGCGATTCGAGCGCCGTCGCCATCGAGTCGCTCGAGATCTGCCACGAGCTGCTGTCGATCGCGTAACGACGGAGGGCGAGCGGGCCAATGGCGTTGCCGGGGTTGTCGTTCGAGATCGTGAGGGCGCAGCCCAGCCCGGTGCTGCGCAGCGATCGAACGGCCGTCATCGGCCTGACCCAACGCGGCCCGACGGAGACCCCGGTGCTGGTGGAGAGCTACGACGAGTTCGTCGAGCAGTTCGGCGATCCCGTGGACGGCATGCTGACGCCACTTTTGGCCAAGTCCTACTTCGATAACGGCGGCCAGGACCTGGTGGTGACCCGGTTCGCGCCTCAGGCCGCCGCGCCGGCGACCGGGAGCCTGCCGCTGGCCGGCGCCAGCGGCGTGGTCGGCGCGACGCTGAACCTTCGGACCCGCGACGTGGGCGACTTCGGCAACGCCATCTCGGTGAGCGCGCTGCTGGACGTGCGCAAGCGGGCGAAAGCGGTCCGCTCGACCACGGTGACGAACGGCCTGGACATCGGCCCGCTCACCGCGCCGGTGTTCCTGGCGGCGGACGTGGGCCTGCCGGTCCGGCTGGTGGGTCAGTTCGGCGGCGGCGTCACCGAGGCCTGGAGGGAGCTGGCCACCGTGAACGCGCTGTCCGGGGGCGTGCAGACCATCGTGCTCTCGGGCAGCATCCCCGGCACCACCCCCAGCTCGGCGCCCATGCTGGTCGAGCTCTACGAGCGCACGTTCACGCTCCGGATCGAGGAGACCGGGCGCCTCGACGTCTTCGTTCCCGGGCTGGACGTCACCGCTCCCACCGACATGGCCACCGCGCTGGCCTCGACCACCGTCGTGCTCGACTCGGTCTCCGCGGCGATCCCCAGACCGGACCTGCCGCTGCCCGGCCCGCCGGTCGCGCTGACCGGCGGCAACCTGGGGATGGCCGACAACCCCGCGCAGCAGGGTCTGCTGGCGATGTCCTTCGGGCGCGCCATCGCGGCGCTGGAGCTGTCCGACCTCCCCGACGTGGTGGTGGCGCCGGATCTCTGGAACAGCATCTTCAGCACCAAGGGGATCGACACGCTGACGCTGGCCCCGGACGACGCAATCGCGCTCGCCGACGAGATGGTGCAGAGCGCGGCGCGAACCCTGGATCGCGTGGTGATCCTCGACCCGCCGCTGGTCGACGATGGCAACGGCGGCGTGCGGCCGATGACGGTCACCGAGCTCGAGACCTGGCGGCAGCAGCGCCAGTCCGTCTTGCTGGCCGCGCGCGACTTCGCCGCCAGCTACACGCCGTGGACGCGGATCGTGGCCGCCGGGGTCTTCCGTGGCGACACGACGTTGCTCGTGCCCCCTTCGATGTTCGTGGCCGGGAAGATGGCCCTCGTGGCGCGTGAGCTCGGCCCCTGGCACGCCACCGGCAACGTGACCTTGGAAAACGTGGTCGGCCTGGGCCAGACGCTGTCCCTCGCCGATCAGGAGGCGCTGCAGGATGTCGGCATCAACCCGCTCGACATGGAGCTGCCGGGCGGGGCGACGATCGGGGGCGTGCGTTCATTGTCCTGGCCCGATCGCCAGCCGTGGCGGTTCCTGTCGACGCGCCGGCTGTTCAATTTCCTGCATCGGGCCCTCCTCCCCATCGGCCTGTCGTACGTGTTCGAGCCGAACAGCCCGCGCACCTGGATCCTCCTGCGCCGGGACATCGAGCGGCTGCTGAACGACCTCTTCGTCGCCGGCGGTTTGGCCGGGCAGGTGCCGCAGGACGCGTTCTTCGTGAAGATCGACGCGGAGGTCAATCCCCCGGACCAGCGAGACAACGGCGTGCTCACCGCGCTGATCGCCATCGCGCCGACGGTGCCGCTCGAGTTCCTGCTGGTTCGCCTCAGCGTGGACAACGGGATCGCCAGGGTCACCGAGGAGCCCATCAAGCAATGATCTCCCCGCCGCTCACCCCGTCCAATCCGCTCCCTGGCTTCACCTTCGCCGTCAGCTTCGGCGCCACGGAGCAGCCGGCGTGCGCCATCGCGGCCGGCGGCGTCACCGAGCTGGTGGCTGGGTTCCAGGAGGTGACCGGCCTCGAGTCGAGCATCGAGATCCACGACTACAAGGAGGGCGGCCTCAACGATCACACGCGCAAGTTCGCCACCAACGTCAACTTCGGCAACATCACCTTCAAGCGCGGGGTGGCGCTGGTGCCCGACCTCTGGGCCTGGTTCCTCACCGTCCGGCAGGGGAGCTTCGGCGCGCGCCGGGCCATCACCATCACCCACCTCGACGCCAGCGGACAGGCGGCGCTCATCTGGTACGTCTCGCGGGCGCTGCCGGCGAAGTACACCGGACCGGCCTGGAACTCCAACCAGAGCAGCACGGCGATCGAGTCGCTGGAGGTCGCGCACGAGGGGCTGACGCTCATCCCGGCCGGCGCGTTCGGTGCCGGCGGCGTACCACCGGTGATCTAGGAGCGGACCAGATGCCTGTCGTGATCGAGCAGCTCTCCACCTCGTTCCAGGTCCGCGACGAATCGCGGATTCGGAAGCTGATCCAGAAGGAGATCGAGCTAAACGCCAAGAACGCGAAGCGGACGGGCCAGATGAAGCGGCCCGACCCCGCCGATCCGGCGGCGGCCGGCGCGCCGCAGACGGGCGGAGGGTCGTAAGGCCATGGCCACCGTCGAGGTCCCGCTCTCCAAGCTGGCCATCGTGATCCTGCCGAGCATCAACGGGCGCCAGCGCCCGGAGGTGCCCGGGTTCACCAACGGCCGCCTCGAGGTGCCGTTCAACCCGACCGAGTATTCCCTCGACAAAGAGACGACCTTCTCCGAGGTCGCCATCCCCGGCCTGGACGCGCCCGTGCTGCAGTACGTGCGCGGCAACGGCAACAAGATGACGTTCGAGCTGTTCCTCGACGCCACCGACTGCATGACCAACGGGGTGGTCCCCGCCGACGAGAGCGTGCGCGAACGGTTCGTGCGGCCGCTCGAGCGCCTGCTGCTGCAAGACGCGACCCTGCACGCGCCGCCGCCGGTGCAGATCCTGTGGGGAACCGAGGCGATCATGCCCAGCGCGGTGGCGCTGTCGCTGTCGCTGAAGTACACGCTGTTCGACACCAAGGGGCGGCCGGTGCGCGCCACCGCCAACCTGACGATGCGCGAGTTCCGCAGCGCCTCGCAGCAGATCGCCGAGAGCCGGACCCAGAGCCCGGACAAGTCGAACGTGGCCACCATCCGCGCCGGCGACACGCTGCCCGCCATCGCGTTCCGCGAGTACGGCGACGCCACGCTGTGGCGGCCCATCGCCAACGCCAACCGACTGGCCGACCCGCTGGCCCTCACCCCCGGCCAAGAGCTGCTGGTCCCCAAGGTCGTATGAGCCCGTCATGACCGCCACCAACGTCCAGATCCAAGACGGCCTCGACACCCTCCAGGACCGCTTCGTCCCCCGTTACGAGGTGTACGTGGCCAAGCCCGTGCTCACGCGCGATCCGCCGCCGGCGGCCGATCCGACGCCCATCGACCCCGACGAGGCGACGGCCGACGAGCGGAGCCGTCTCGACTCCAACCTCTTCAAGGAGACGGGCGCGGTGGGGGCGCCGCCCCCGAGCGTCAGCCAGCTGGTTCCGCTGGCCGGACCGTTCGGCGACAAGCCTGACCAGCACACCGACGACATTCTCTCCGTCGAGTTCACCGAATCCATCGACGACGGACAGCTGGCCAAGGTGACGGTCGAGGTGCTCAACGTCTACGACTTCGTCCGGCAGTACTACCGCTACACGGACATCCCGGCGAACCTCTCGTCGGACCAGGCGGGCAGCTTCCCGATCGTCGACTACGGCGACACGCTGGCCCTGCGGTTCGGGTACGGCACCAACATCCAGTGGTTCTTCGAGGGGATCGTCACCACCGTCGAGGCGTCCTTCCCGGCCGACGGCGAGTCGGTCGTCACGGTCACCGCGGTCGACAAGCGCGACCGGATGCGCGGACAGAAGAACGTCGACGTCAAGGCCTCCAAGAACGCCAGCGTCGAGCAGGTCATCGCGCAGATCGCCAGCCTCTCCGGCCTGCGCCTGGCCGCGCCGGACCAGCAGAGCACGACCTCCGACGCCACGGCCAACCGGCGGCCGGCGGATCAGGACGCCCTGCAGTACGTCACCGACCGGGCCAAGCGCGGACCGCTGGAGCTGCTCTGCTTCGGCAACACGCTCTATGCGCTCAAGCCTGCCGACGCCGCCAGCCAGGCGATCCGCTACGTGTACCGGGCCGGGCTGACCTCGTTCAAGCCGACGTTCAACGGCGTCGGCACGCCGACCGCGGTGCAGATCAAGTACCAGGACCCGGACACCGGGGACGAGGTCGACGTGACCGTGACCGCCCAGGACCTGAGGGACATGGGGCTCATCCTGCCGTCGGGCGACGCGGCGACGGACACCGTCGCCAATGCGGGCCAGGCGGGCGACAAGACCGAGGTGGTGACCAACTACCGCGCCGTCACGGCGAACGAGGCCAAGCGCCAGGCGGCCGGCATCCTCAAGCGCAACATCGACTCCATCATCAACGCCGAAGGGGAGGTGATCGGCGATCCCCGCATCCGGCCGCGCACGACGCTGCGGATCGAAGGGGTCGGCCGCTACACCGGCTTTTATTACGTCAAGTCGGCGACGCACCGTCTGGGGCCGAACGGCTACCAGACGACCTTCACCGCCCGGCGCACCACCGCGCTGGCCGCCGACGGCTCGGCCTCCGCGCCAGACGCCGGGGCCGGACAGGGGAGTGGCTGACATGGCCTCGGTCGGCGACATCCTCGGGCGCGCGCTCCGGTTCCCGTTGCGGCCGGGTCCCGACGGCGGGTTCGCGCTGATCGACGGCGAGGACAACGTGGCGCAGTCGATCCAGATGATCCTCTCCACCGCGCTCGGGGAGCGTCAGATGCGCTTCGACTTCGGCAGCGCGCTGCCGCAGATGATCTTCGCTCCCATCACCAGCTCGACGCTGGTCGAGATCGAGGAGTCGGCGCGCCAGGCGCTGATCAACTGGGAGCGGCGGATCGTGGTTCGGAGCGCCAGCGCCGAGGTCGACCCCGACGTGGAGTCGAAGGTGAACCTGACGATCACCTACGACATCCCGCGCACCAACACCCGCGGAAACCTGGTCTTCCCCTTCTACCTCCAGGGAGCCTGAATCCATGCCGTTCGTGCCCCCGAATCTCGACAACCGAAAGTTCGAGGACATCGTCACCGAGATCCGGCGCCGCATCCCCACCTTCACCCCGGAGTGGACCGACCTCAACGACAGCGACCCGGGGATGACGCTGGCCCAGCTGTTCGCCTTCATGAGCGAGCAGCTGCTGTTCCAGATCAACCAGGTCCCCGAGAAGGGGCTGATCACGTTCCTGAAGATGGTGGGCGGCGAGCGGCACCCGGCCAGCCCCGCGGTGGCGGACGTGACCCTCTCGCTCAAGAGCACCTCCTCGTCGTCGGACACGAGCTTCGACGTCACGGCCGGGACGGCCGTCCTGACGTCCGGCCCGCCGCCCGGCCAGAAGGCGCCGGTCCGGTTCGAGACGCAGATCCCGTTCATGCTGGTCAACGGCGACCTGGTCGACGTGATCTCCATCGACTGCAGCCGGAACGTGACCTCTTTCGCCGCCGTCAACGCCTCGGGCACCGAGTCGTTCGCTCCGTTTCCGACGGGTCGGGTCGGCGAGGAGCTCTACTTCGTGCTCGACCTCAACGTCCCGGGCGCCACCTGGCCGGCCGGAGCGTTCCGCCTGCGCGTCAACGCCGCCGGCTCGACCGACGTGGGCGAGCCGCCCAACGACGTCACCGAGCCCGATGCGGGGCCGCGCCTCGTCTGGTCGTTCGGCAGCGGCACCGACGGCTCGAGCGGCGTCGACGTGCTCACCTTCACGGACTTCACCCCCAGCGAGGACTCGACGGGCGAGCTCATCCGCAGCGGTTACCTGGAGCTCACGTTCCAAGACGAGGCCGCGGCGCTCGCGTTCGTGCGGGCCTCGTCGACCGACGACATCACCCAGTTCCAGAACAAGTTCGTCATCCGCGCGCGCCTGGCGCGGCCCGACGCGTTCGACGACGTCGGGCTGCCGTCGCTCGCCACCATCCGCCTCAACACCGTCCCCGCCAGCGCCATCCAGACGGTGAGCAAGGAGGCGCTCGGCGCCTCCACCGGGCAGCCGTCGCAGCAGTTCCAGCTGGCCCGCACCCCCGTGATCGTGGGGAGCAGCACGGTGCAGGTCACCCCGCCCGGGGGCATCGGCGGCCCCCTGACCTTCACCGAGATCGACGACCTCTTCAGCGCCGGCCCGAACGATCCGGTCTATGAGCTCTTGCCGGCCACCGGCGTTCTCCTGTTCGGCGACGGCGTGCACGGCCTCATCCCGCCCCCCGACGACGGAACGGCCCCGGGCGGCAACGTGCAGGCGCTGGCCTACCAGTTCGGCGGCGGCGCCGTCGGCAACGTCGGCGCGCAGACGTTGACCAACGTGACCCCCAGCGACGCCACCCTCCCCGCGCTCAAGGCCACCAACGTGCTGCCCGCGGCCGGCGGCGCCGACGAGGAGACCACCGACCACGCCATCGCCACCGCGCCCGCGATCGTGCGCTCGCGCTTCCGCGCGGTCAGCGCCGACGACTTCGAGGCCCTGGCCAAGGCGACGCCGCAGGTGCGGGTCGAGCGCGCGCTGGCCCTGCCCAACACCCAGCCGGGCGCGGGCGCCGGCACCACCCCCGGCGCCGTGACGGTGGTGCTGGTCCCCTTCGCGCCGTTCGAGTCGTCGATCACCACGCCCATCCCGTTGCCCAGCCAGATCGCGGCCGCGGTCCTGCGGTTCCTGGACCAGCGGCGGCTGGTCACCACGCAGGTCTTCGTGCAACCGGCGACGTTCCGCAAGGTGACGGCCAACGTGTCGCTGGTGGTGCAACCGCTGGCCAAGATCAACGACACGCGCTCGGCGGTGCTCCTGGCGCTGCAGACGTTCTTCCACGCGCTGGTCGGCGGCACGGACGGCCAGGGGTGGCCGTTCGGCGGCACGATCTTCTTCTCGCAGGTGTTCCAGCAAGTGCTGAACGTGCCGGGCGTGTCCCGCGTGGAGCAGCTGCTGCTGTCGCTCGACGACGGCACGCCGGTCGACTGCCAGGATCTGCCGCTCAACGCGGGCGAGCTGCTGTTCTCGGGATCGCACACGGTGCTGGCCCAGGCGGAGACCACCGGATGAGCGTCGTCGAGCTGCCCGACCTGCGCTTCCACGGGAAGACGGACGCGCCCCCCGCGGCCCCGCGCGCGGTGGACGGCTGGTTCGCGCTGACCGCGAACCAGGTCTCGGTGCCGACGATCCTGGACGCGCAGCGCTGCGCGCGCGAGGCGCTGGGCGTGGCGGCGGCCGATCCGTGCGACGTCCACGTGGCCGCCTTCGATCCGCCGAACCGCACCACGCTGATCGCGCTGCCGGCGAACGGCGTGCTCACCATCCAGGCCACCGTGACGCCCGGCTTCCCCGTCGAGCAGGCGGTGACGTCGGGCTGCTCGCCGTCGCAGACGCAGGTCTTCCAGGACCTCACCCCGGTCCTGGTGATCTCCTCGGAGCGCGAGGGCGACAGCTTCAGCGTGCAGATCCCCGGAACGGTGCTCGATCCCTTGCGCCAGCAGCTCCTGTTCCAGTGGACGGTCCCCGGCGACATCGCGGGCGGCTTCGCCAACGGCCTCTACTCGCTGGCCGTCCAGACCTTGCCCGAGGAGGACGCCGCCACGATCGACATCGCGCTCGGGGCGCAACCGGCGCCCGTCTTCTCGGCCGACGCTTGCGCGATCACGCTCACGCCCGGCGCCACCTCGGCCGGATCGCTGGGCACGGTGTTCCCCACGCCGACGCCGCGGGCACCGCTGCTGGCCGTCGACGGCGCCGGCTGCGTCGCGCCCGCCTGGTCGATCGACGCGGCCGGGCGGGTGCTGGTCCCGGGCGGCGACAGCAGCACCGTGCTGTTCCAGCCGAGCTGCCGCGGCGGGCTCATCGCCGCGCTGCAGATCGTGAGCGGCGGCGTGGCGCAGCCGATCCAGGACGCCATCTTCTGGCTCGACCGGATCGCGCTCCTGTCCGCCACCGAGATCCGGGTCTTCGACCTCCAGGGCTGCCCCGCCACGCCGGCCGTGCTGGTCACGGGCCTCGGCCGCGCGCTCGCGCTGGGCGTCTCCGACGAGGGCTTCCTGATGGTGATCGAGCGCGACAGCCCGAACCTGCGCCTGTTCCGCCGCGACGGGTCCGAGGTGCTGGCCCCGAGCTCCTTCGACGGGCGCGGCTTCTACGCGCGCCACCGCAACGGCGCCTTCTTCTTCGACCCCACCGACTGCACGTACCAGATCAACCCGTCGCTGGTGGCGAGCGGCGGCTGCTGCGCCGACGCCGCGCGGCCCCTGACCGACGACGAGTCGCTGTTCTTCCGCCTGATCGACGACCTGCGGGACCTGCGCAACCGGACCGCCTACCCGCCGTCGGGACAGGCGATCCTGGGGCCCGCGCAGGGGGGCGACCCGCTCGACTCGGGCCTGCCCGGCTCGCAGTGGCACCGAATCTTGTTCTTCGGCGACATCCCGGCCGGGTGCGCCATCAAGGTGGAGACGCGCGCCTCCGACGACATCCTGGCCGGCGACCCGCTGGTGCCGACGGGCTGGTCGCTGGCGGTCACGGCCACCACCAGCTCGCGCGTGGACGTCGCCTCACCCGGCGACGAGCGCGCCGCCTCCGCCGCCGTGATGGTGCTGGCGGGGGCGGGGCGCTTCCTCTGGCTCCGCCTCACGCTGCTGAGCAACGGCCCCTCCACCCCGCGCATCACGGGCATCGAGCTGGAGCAGCCGCGCGACGGGATCTCGCGCTTCCTCCCCAAGTTCATCCAGAACTCGACCCCCGAGGACGACTTTCTGCGGCGGTGGCTGGCGCTGTTCGAGAACGCCGCCTTCGACGGGGTGTCCGAGCGGATGGACGACTACGCGGAGCTCTTCGATCCGCGCACGGCGCCCGCCGAGATGCTCCCCTTCCTCGCCGGCTGGCTCCAGGTCCTCGAGCTGGCCCGTTTCCAGGACGACGAGGACGCCTTCAGGTTCGCCCTTAGCCAGGCCGCCGAGCTGGCCCAGACCCGCGGCACGATCGACGGCCTGATCCTGGCCGTGCGGATCTACATGGGGATCTCGATCCAGATCGTCGAGAGCTTCAAGCGCGGCTCCGGGTTCGTGCTGGGCCTCGGCACGACGATCGACGGGCTCACGGGACCGGCGCTGGGGTGCCAGACCATGCTCAGCGCCGAGGACGGCCCCACCTGGCTGGGCGACGCGCCGGTGCTGGGCGACACCTTCCTGCTCGATTGCGAGCGGCGGTTCGGGACGGTGCCGTTCGCCTTCGACGTGCTGGTGGCCGCGCGCGACGTCTGCCTGAGCGAGAACCTGGCGCTGCTCACGCAAATCCTGAACGTCGAGAAGCCCGCCCACACGACGTTCCGGATCCGACAGACCGGGGCGATCGGGTTCGTGCTGGGCAACTCGGTGATCGGCCAGAGCGTGAGCAAGGGCTTCGACCGGAACGAGCTGGATCCGGCGACGTTCGGGATCCTGGTGCAGGGCGGGCCGCCCAGGCCCGAGGCGCTCGGCGAAGGGTTCACGCTGGGCCACGGGTCCCGGCTGGTGGGAACCCCGCCGCCGGCGGGGTTCCGGGTGGACGCCACGTTGGGGCGCACGACGCGGTTGTAACGGCAGAGAGCGGGCGAGAGCGAGAGCGAGCGAGAAAGGAAGTCGACTGACACATGGCTGCCACAACGAACATCGGAGACACGTCGCTGGCGGTGACGAACTCCGCCTCGCGGCTGCGCTTCTTCCTGGGGCAGCTGCTGACCCAGCGCGACTTGCAAGCGGAGCAGTCCTACCACGTGCTGCTCCGCCGCCTCATGCAACGCGAGATCCTGGGGACGGGCACCGTCGCCGGCCTGGAGGTCACGCACCCGACGGCCGGCTCGCCCGAGGCGGACAGCTTCGTGATCGTGGGGGCCGGGCTGGCCCTCGATCCCGACGGGCGCGAGCTCCTGATCGAGAAGGACGTGCAGCTGCAGATCGCCGCCGCGCCGCTGACGCCCAACACGACGCCGTTCCCCCCCTCGACGACGCCCGACTCGGCCACGGTGCTGGCCACGGACATCAACACCCGGTTCGGACTGCCCGCCGGCACGGTGACGAGCGCCCACGTCAACACGCTGATCGCCGACCTGCAGGAGGCCGGCCTCATCATGGCGTCGGACCCGACGCCGGTCTCCACGTTGCGCGGCCTTCTCGCCCAGCTGCCGACGACGCTGCCGCCCCCGATTCCCACCGACCCCGCCGACCTCCCGGCGTTCTTCCAGGACCAGCTGGTGTCGATCGTCCACCTCGGGCTCGAGTACGCGGAGAACGGGACCGAGCCGTCGCCGGCGATCGTGGACGCCTCCTGCTGCGCGGGCACGGCCTGCTTTCCGACACGCACCAATGAAGGCGTGCTCATCAACGTCAGCGAGACTCCGTTCCCGGCCATCGCCGATCCGCAGGAGACGTTCCGCGCCTGCCTGACGGCGGGCGGAGCGCTGGCCTGCGCGGACATCAAGTCCCGCCTGGCCAGCTGCATCTTCGACATGTGGCGGGACCTGGCCAGCGTGACCGATCCCTGCAGCGACACCGTGTTCCCGGTCGTCCCGCTGGCGGTGGTCAGCTGGAGCCTGTACCCGCAGGCCGGCGGCCGGATCCTCAACATCGACAACCTGAGCGAGCGCCCGCTGGCGCTCGGGATCCCGGCGACGCGCGTGCTCGCCGAGGTGCTCGGCGGCTGCACCAGCGAAGAATCGGGAGGCACCTAGCCCATGGCTACATCCTGCGCGTGCGGTTGTAACCCTTGCGTGTGCGCCTCGCCGGCGGGCCAGGGCTGCCTCGCCGATCTCAATCCTCTGCGGCCCACGTTCTTTTCGGGCCAGCTGGTCACCGCCGACGACCTGAACGCCGTCATGGCCTACTTCCGCGCCAAGGACGCCATCCTGGCCAAGCTGGTGGCCGGCTGGGGTGTGCTCGGCGGCATGCGGCTCTTGCCGCCGTCGGGCAACAGCCTGCACCTGTTCGACGAGACGGTCGACGAGGGGGCCCGCCGCAGCGGCTGCGTGCCGACGATCGTCCCCAACCCCCAGATCATCCCGGGGTCGTCGATCCAGGTGACCGCCGGGGCGGCGATCGACAACGGCGGCAACGTGATGTCGTTGCTGGGGCCCCAGGTCATCGACGTGGCCGCGGCCGCGCAGTCGATGAACGTCCCCTCGGTCACCAAGACGGCCCAGCAGTGGTTCGGCGACTTCATGGGCTCGCTCGAGGGTGACATCACCGCCCAGCAGTTCTGGGTGGTGGCCCAGCACGTCGACACGCCCACGCGTCCGCTCCCGCAGTTCACCGGGTCGGCGTGCGACGCGAGCTGCGACTTCAGCCGCAACCTCGAGGACGTGCAGCTGCGCCTCGAGCCGGACCTCCCGCTGCTCTACTTTCTGCACGGCTGCCTCGACCCCATCGCCATTCCCTGCTTCGACGAGTTCGTGTCGCTGGCCGTGGGGACGCTGGAGATGACGCCCGACTTCATCAACCAGCTTCAGGACTCGCTGGCCGATTCGGACACCGTCCAGTTCCTGGTGGCGAACTCCAGCGGCGCCACCGCCCGCACGGCCAACGACGCCATCGTCGACGCGTTCGGGTGCCTGGGCTTCAAGTTCATTCCGCAGCTGGTCGAGTTCATCAACGACATCGCCATCAACACCTGCTGCACCCGCCCGGGGGTGGTCCTCGGGCGCGTGCTGCTGGCGACCTCCGTCCCCGCCGAGGTCCAGCAGGTCCTGGGCACCCAGCCCTTCTACGCCATCACCGACGACGCCTTTCCCTACCGCCGCGTGGTCCCCAACGCGGCCATGCACCGCATGCTGGCCACGGCGCTGATCAGTCTGCTCACCTGCCTGTCGGAGAAGACGTCGACGACCAGCACGACGGTCACCACCACGCCAACCGGAGCGATCGTCACCTAGGGCCTGGCCCCGGACCACTGACACCGCGAGGAACGAGAGCAAGGAGCTGACAAATGGCCGCGCCCGTGAGACCCATCTTCCAAAATGGCCAGCGCCTGACGGCCGAGCGCCTGAACACGGCGCTCGACTTCCTGCGCACGACGGTGCGGCGGCTGTCGCTGGGCCCGCTCAGCCAGGGTGTGGCGGCGGGGCTGGAGATCTTCCCGCGCAATCCGGGGACCAGCGACCGGCTGACGGTCAACCCGGGCGTGGGGATCGACGGCCGCGGGCGACTGATGGTGATCGAGTTCGCCCAGACCTTCACCGTCGCCAACATCGAGGCCTCCCTGGGAACCGCGATGCGCACCGGCGACTTCGTCGCCATCCGGCTGGTCCTCGCCGAGGACTCCGGGAGCGGCGCCGAATGCGCGGGCACCAACGCGGCGTCGGTGATCGAGAACTCGGTGATCAACCTGGTCCCGTCGACGCCGATCGCCAGCCAGCCCCCGGTGTCGGGCACCAGCTGCGTGAACCCCTGGGAGGATCTGGACACGGGCGCCTCCGGCCAGGACTGCGGCATCACGCTGGGGCACGTCACCATGACCTCCCCCGGCCAACTGCAGGCGCTGACGCAGCTCCGGCAGGCGGTCTCGGTCCAGGTGGGCCGGGTGCGCAACGCCAACGGGAACGAGGTGATGTTCCTGGGCGAGAGCTCGACGGGCGAGACCGGCCAGGCGGAGATGATCCGCGTCGGCCAGCCGCTGGTGCTCGACGGGCCGCTGGTGGCCAACAACGCCAGCACCTTCCACAACACCGCCCGCTTCGACCAACTGTTCGGCGGCCAGGTCCAGGCCACGCTGATCGGCCCCAACGGCACCACCACGGGCAATCAGGTGGCGGGGATGTGGCCGGCGGACCAGCGCGTGTTCGTCGTCGCCGGCGGCGCCGGCGGCACCTTCGCCCCCACCAACATCCCCAACGGTCTGGGCGGCCTCACCGGCGTGCAGTTCCAGGTCCACCCGGCATCGCCCGGGTTCATCAGCCGCGCCGGCGTCCCCCTGCTGGCGGACGTCAACAACGGTGCGCCCGTGGTGCGCGAGTTTTTCCAGTCCGGCAACAGGCAGGCGCTGGTCGGGCTCAGCGCGGCCAGCGCCGCCTTCGTCGGCGGCATCAACTGCGTCCCCATCGCGACATCGGGCGTGGTGGAGGTGTTGATCGCCGCCGGCACGCGGGCGTTCTCCGTCGGGGATCAGCTGACGGTGCACCCCACCGACACCACCAAGTTGACCACCAACGACAGCGGGGGCGTGTTCCTGGCCCGCGCGGCGCAGTCGAGCGACGGCAGCGCCGCCCGCGTGGCCGCTTGGGTGATTTACCCGCCGCAGGTCGCGCCCCCGATCATCACCATCAGCTGAACGGAACACGACGAGATGGCCAGCACCTTCATCATCCGCAAGGTCACCGAGGCGCTCCTCGGCATCCTGAGGAACGACCTGGCGACGATCACCACCAGCCCGGCCACCACCATCCGGGCCGGGCGCCCGGAGTCGGCCAGCGACGTGCTCGATGCGGAGACGCTCCTGCTCTACCTGTACCAGGTCGTCGAGAGCCCGTTCCTCAAGAACGTCGGGCCGAAGGCCGAGCCGGTGAGCGGCAACGGCATCCTGGTCCGGAAGGATCCGCTGGCCCTCGAGCTCTACTACCTCATCATCCCGGGCGCGAGCGACACCGGGTTCCTCGAGACGTACGACATCCTGGGGGCGGCCATGCGGTCGTTCCACGACCACGGCGCGTTCACGCTGGGCGACTGGGTGCCGTCGGACTCGTTGCTGCCGGCGCTGACCGCCGACGAGGCCAAGCTGCAGATCCACATCGACTTCAACCGCCTGGAGACCGCGGACCTGATCCGGATCTGGGAGGCGGTCCACCACCCGTACCGGCTCAGCGTTTCTTACATCGTGCGCACGCTGCAGATCGACAGCAACCTCACGACCGGCGGCGGGCGCGTGACCAGCCGGAACTTCGACTTCGAGCAACAGTGACGGGAGAGCCGACATGAGCACTGCCATCGCGTTATGCACCTGCGGCTGCCAGCCGTGCGTATGCACGCCGCCCTCCCAGCTGGGGAACGCGTCCTGCCTGCCCGCCGCCTGCCTGCCGCGGCCGACCTTCTTCGACGGGCAGGTGATCGGATCGGCGGACATGAACGCCGTCGTCGACTACACGCGCAACCAGCACGCGCTGCTCGCCCGGCTGCTCGGGGGGTGGGGGATCCTGGGCGGCCTGCGCGTCGACGCGGCCCCGGGGCTCCGCGCCAACAAGCTGGGGACCGGCAACATCGCGCAGCTCTCGAACAACCCGCAGATCATCGCGGGCACGCAGGTGCAGGTCTCGCCGGGGGCGGCCATCGACGCCGCCGGCAACCGGCTGGTGCTCTGCGCGCCGGTGCTGGTCGACATCGCCGCCCTGGCGGCCCAGACGCCGCAGGCGCAGCTGGTGACCGCCACCTGCGGGCAGCTGCTGGGGCCGGAATGCGTGAACCCCACCGTGCAGATCACCGCGACACAGTTCTTCCTCGTCGCCGAGCTGATGGAGACGCCGGCCCGCCCCGTCGGGCGGGTGAACGGCCCGGGGTCGTGCGATCCGGTCGTCGGCTGCCAGTTCAGCCGCACCGTCGAGGACGTGCGGCTCAGCCTCGTCTCGGCGTTGCCCGACACCTACCAGTTCACCGGCTGCGCCGACGCCACCGGCTTCTCGCTGCCCGGGGTGACGCTGGGGACCGCGGGCGACCCCACCGTCTGCCGCGACGAGACCTTCGCCTTCATCGACAACGTGCAGGGGCAGCTGGCCAGCATCTGCTGCTCGCGTCCGGTGGTGGTGCTCGGCTCCGTGATGCTCACGCGCGCGCCGGGCGCGCTGGCCGCCGGGTTGCCGTTCGCGCCGCAGTACCTGGTCGTCAGCGACGGCTACCCGTGCCGCAAGCCGACCTTCCAGGTCGGCTGGTTCACCAAGACCTGGCCCAACGTCATCTGCAACAACGTGACCTCGAGCCCGGTCATCGCCGCCCTGACCGTGGTGCAGACCGCCGGGGACAACATCCGCGGGCCCATCACCATCACCGCCCAGACCAGCGACTTCCTCACCATCAACGCGATCGCCACCAGCGCGCTGACCGCTCAGCTCGGGCGGCCGCGGCTCGCCACCTCGTCGCTGAAGGTCACGTTCGGCGCCACCTTCGCGGCCACCAACGTGGCCTCGGCGCAGTTCCGCGTGCTGGTCGACGGGATCGAGCTGGCGGCCAACGGCATCCCGTTCCTCTCCACCACCGTCGACGCCACGCAAACGCGACAGGTCGACATCAGCAACATCATCCCGCCCTCGATCCTCGGCCTCGGGCAGGCGCACCAGGTGCTGGTCCAGGTATCGCTGACCAGCGCCGGCCAACTGGACGACGCCGGCGCGCCGGCGCCAGCCGTCATCGTCTTCGACCCGAGCGCGTTCGACGGCGGGTCGGTGGTCATCCAGGAGATCGCGGGTTGAAGCCATGAACGAAACACGAGCGCGAGCGGAGGTGCCTGATGAGCGATTGTGACTGGCAGGGGATGGGCGTGTTCGGCACGCAGGTCCTGGCCCCCGGGCCGTCGGACCTGCCGTCCACCGAGATCACCCCCTTCGCGCAGCAGGCCATCGACGAGGCGACCGCCACCACCCAAGCGGGGACCAACTTCACCGACGTCCAGATTGACAGCGCGGCCGACACCCTCACCGTCACCCTGACGCGGACCAGAAAGACGCGCGCGGTGCTGGTGTCCGTGAACTTCACCGGGTCGGTGATCGGCTTCGCCACGGCGAGCGACCTCGCGTTTCGGGTGCTCGTCAACGGCACCGCCGTCCCCAGCACGCCGACCGACAACACCGACCTGCTGCTGGTCCGCAGGGTGCACGTCGATCTGACCCCGGGCGCGACGACGTTCCAGCCGAGCTTCACGCTCTCGCTGACCAGCCTGATCCCGCCGGAGGTGCTCCCCAACGAGGCAGCCCTGGACTTCCTGGTGCAGTTCGAGTTCCTGCAGAACGGCCTCGGCAGCCCGCAGATCATGGTGTTCCCGCGCGAGGACGCGCTGGTGGTCAAGGAGATCGGTCCCTTCTCGCTCTAGGACGAACCGGTACTCCCATGGCCATCCTCCGCCGCTCCAATTGGCTCGCGCGCCGCCTGATGACGGCGACCGTCGTGACGCCCGAGCGCGCCGTGGCCCGCAACAAGCTGGTCACCAGCGCCGCCATCAGCGATCTGTCCGACGTGCGCACGCCGCGCCTGCTGTCGGTGTTCTGGGACAGCCGCCCGATCATCCCGCGCTGGCTGGGGACGCTGCCCGCGGAGTTCGTGGTCAAGTCGGCGGTCTCGTCGGTGGGCCGGCAGGTCTGCGTGCTGCGCCGCCAGCCGGGCGACGGCGGCGACGTCTACCTCGAGCCGGACGGCAGGGTCTGGGCGATGGCCGACCTGAAGGCGCGGATCGCGCGCATGCCGCGCCCGATCTTCGCCGAAGAGATCGTCCTTTCGCACCCCGAGCTCGGCGCGCTGTCCCCGCACGGGACGCTGTGCGACCTGCGCCTGCACTTCGTGGGAACGAACCTGGTGGTGGGCCGCTGTCGGATCCCCACGCGCCGCTCGCGCGGGTACGGCAACGTCGGGCGCGGCGCGCTCGGGGTCTGCTTCCACCCCGACGGGCGCCTGGACACGAACCACCCGTTCGCCCGCCTGCACGCGCCGGCCGAGGTCGGCGGGCGTCGGATCGACGGGCTGGTCCTGCCGTTCTGGACCGAGGCGCTGGCCGAGGCGCGCAAGGTCGCCGCGCTGTTCGAGAGCCCGCACGTCGGCGTCGACGGAACGGTGGCACCCGACGGGCGCTTCACGGTCATCGAGGTCACGCTGGTGCCCGACACGAAGTGGATGAGCGCGCGCGGCACCCTCGCCTTCCGCGACGCCCTTCGCCGTGCCCCGCCCAAGCGGGGGCGCGTCGAGGCCTGGGTGGCCACGCGGCCCGACCTCTGGCACTGGGTGGAGAGACGGATCCCGATCGAGACGCTCGAGGAGATGGCCGCGATGGACGCGGCGGGAGCGGAGCTGCGATGATCCATCTCCTCACCTCGCAGCCCGGCTCGGGTGCCTGCGCGGCGCTCCTGCGGCAGGCGCGCCTGCTGGGGATCCCCCTGCGCGCGGGCCGGGGTCAGGCCTTCGCCGACGGCGACGTGGTGTTCGCCTACGGCGCCAGCCGGCGGCTCCTGGCGACGCTGGGGCCGACGCGCGCGCTGCTCATCAACGCCGCCGTCTACTCCAAGCACCAGCAGTACGAGCGCCTGGCTGCGGCCGGCATCCCGGTCCCGCGGTGGCGGCGGGTGAGCGACGCCCTGGCGGCGGACGACGTGACGGCGGTGGCCGGCGACGCGGGCGCGGCGATCCTCAAGCCGGACCTGGGTGGCTTCGGCAATGGCGTGCGTCTGGTCGACGCCACGGCCGCTGCGGGCATGCCGCCCCGGCCGCTCCGCCGGGCGCACGTGGTGCAGGAGTTCATCCCCTGCGGCGGCCGGTGCGCCCGCGTCGTGGTGCTGGGCGACGCGGTCGCCTGGGCCATCGATCGCGTGGCGCGCGACGGCGTGGTGGCCGCCTACCAGCACGGCCGTCGCGGCTGGCTCGAGCCGGTCGAGCTCTCCTCCGACGAAGAGCGGCTGTGCGTGGCGGCAGCGCGGACCCTGGGCATCGAGATCGCCGGCGTGGATCTGATTCGCTCCGCGCGCGGGCCGTTCATCCTCGAGGTCAACCACCGCTTCGTCCCTTACCACCTGCGGGCCATGTACGGCGATGTCCCGCGCCGGATCGTTCTCTATCTGCACGGTCGCGCGCGCCAACCGGAGCGGGCGCCAGTGGAAATCGGCCGCTTCCGGCCGGCCCTGCCGTGGCGGCTCCCGCGCGCCGTCGG
The DNA here is from genome assembly GCA_035607055.1 of Polyangia bacterium. Taxonomy (GTDB): domain Bacteria; phylum Myxococcota_A; class Polyangia; order Fen-1088; family Fen-1088; genus JADGRB01. The sequence continues at coordinate 28,084 of DATNDC010000238.1, read as the reverse complement.
ATCGTGGCGCGGCGTACACCGGGCGGCGGCGGTGGGCGCCGCGCAACTCAACGCAAAACAGAGAGTCGCAAATGGCAGACGTTAACGTCAACAACCGGGTCAGAAACACCCTCACCCGCGTCCGGTACTTCTTCGGGCAGCTCCTCACCGAGCGCGATCTCGAGGCCGAGCAGCTGTTTCACCTGCGGCTGCAGCGCCTCATCCAGCGAGAGACGTTCGGCACGGGGACCGTGCGCGGCCTCGCGGTGCAGCCGAACCTGAACGGCGGCGCCACCCCTCCGACCAGCGTGTTCATCATGCCGGGCCTGGCGATGGATCCGGACGGGCGCGAGCTCCTGCTCGAGAGCCCCGTCTGCGTGCCGGTGGCCGATCAGCCGCTGCAACCCGGCAACTTCCCGTTCACCCTGCCGGCGCCGCCGACCGATCCGGCGTCGCTGGCCGCGGCGGTGCAGGCGCGCTTCGCGACCGGCTCGACCACCTTCGACACCGCCCGGCTGACGACGCTGGTCAACGACCTCGGCGCCTGCGGCCTGATGACGCCGGCCGAGGTGGCCGCCTTCACGACCAGCGGCGACATCACGGCGATCAACGCGCTGCTCGTGCAGATCACGCCCAGCCAGCCGGTGCTCGACCCGCCCGACACGCTGGCGGCGTTCCTGGCCGACCAGCTGAGGGGCACCACCTTCGTCGGCATCCAGTACGCCGAGACCGCCAGCGAGCCGACGCCCGCGGTCCTCGACGCCTCGTGCACCGACAACCAGTGCTTCCCCGCCCGGACGCAAGAGGCGGTGCTGATCGTGACCAGCGCCGACGCCTTCCCGGCGGTCGACGATCCCTTCGAGGACTTCCGCGCCTGCCTGGCCGCCGGACCCACGGGCGCGACCGGGGCGACGGGCGCCACGGGGGCAACCGGCGCCACGGAGGACCCGACGATCGCGGCGTGCGAGTGCCTCATCGAGAGCTGGCGCGACCTCGCCCCTGCCGACATCGAGTGCACGACCAGCTTTCCGATCATCGCGCTGGCCCAGGTCTGCTGGGCGCGGTTCCAGCAGCCGAGCGGCGCCCAGATCACCGCCATCTCCAATTGCCCGCGCCCGATCGCGCCGGGCGGGCCGCTCACGCGCATCATCGGCGGCGGCACCGGAGGCAACCTGCCGGGACCGCCGGGCGCGACCGGTCCCACCGGCGATCGCGGGCCGCAAGGCGATCCCGGGGGCCGCGGCACCACCGGCCCAACGGGCGCCACCGGCCTCTTCGGCCCCACGGGCGCCACCGGCGCCACCGGCCCCGGCGCCGGCGCCACCGGCCCCACCGGCACGACCGGTCCCACCGGTCCGACCGGCTTCGGACCTACCGGCGACACCGGCGCCACCGGGACCACCGGTCCCACCGGCGCCACCGGGATAGGCGCGCCCGGTCCGACCGGTGCCACCGGGCCCAGCGGGCCCACCGGCGCCACCGGCACCCCCGGGACCACCGGTCCCACCGGGCAGCAGGGCGATCCAGGTGTCGGCGCCACCGGCGCACCCGGTCCCACCGGACCGCCGGGACCGACGGGGATCGGCCCCACCGGCGCCCCCGGCCCCACCGGCGCCACCGGCGCGCCCGGTCCCACGGGACTACCGGGGCCGACGGGGATCGGCCCCACCGGCGCCCCCGGGGTGACCGGCGCCCCCGGCGCGACCGGCCCCACCGGCGCGCCCGGCACCGGCGGCCCCGCCGTCATCGAGCAGTTCACCTTCTTCAACGACACGGACCAGGGGGTGACCGGCACCGCCGCCAACAACGCGTTCGTGGCGACGCCGACCCCGGGAAGGCTGACCGCCGCCCCCACCGGGGGCACCTACCTCCTGTTCTGGTCGGCGGAGATCGCACGCACCAACACGGGCGGCGGCAACCGCCTCTTGGCCCGGATGCGCAACACCACCTCGAGCAGCACCGTGGGGCACATCCGGTACATCCAATCGATGGAGAACATCGCCGACGGGGCGATGCCCGACGACGGTTCGCTGGCCGGGATCAACTCGGCCGGGGAGGTCTCCGATTGGAGCGGGATGATCCCGCTGACCCTGACCGCCGGGTCCGTGACCTTCGAGCTGGAGTTCGCGATCAACAACAACAGCAACACCGGGACGGTGCTGCGCGTGCGCCGGCAGCGCATCGCGCTCATGAAGATCCACTGACCTCAGGCCGAGCGGTCGAGCGCGCGCAGCACCTCGGCCCAGGGGAGCACGATGAAGCGCGCCTCACGGTCCTCGAAGCCGTAGGTGATGGCCAGCCGCGAATCGTCGAGGTTGGCCAGGCCCGCGGCGTACTCGATCCCCAGGTGGTCGAACAGGAACGGGCGGCTGCGGCGCCCGAGGCGCATCTCGGCGTCGATCTCGACGAAGCGATGGCTGTAAACGCGGCCGCTCGACGGAATCGCCACCTCGTGGACCAGGCAGACCCAATGCCCGCTCCCGCCCGGGATGGCGACCGGCGACGTCGAGCCGCGCAGCTGCGTCCCCTGCCAACTCGGCTGCGACTGCGCGGCGATCGCCGTCTCGCCGGACGCCGGGTCGACGCGCAGGACCACCATCGGATCGTAGGCGTAGATGGCGTACAGCGCGCCGTCGCGCGACCACGGGACCCAGTTCTTCTCCCATGCCTGGGCGCCCTCGAAGCGCAGCGGCACCAGGTGCTCGACCGCGTCCATGCTCTCGGCCATGCGGCCGAGCACCATCTGGGCGCGCCCCTCTTGCCCGGGCACGTCGAAGGCGGCGGCGGTGAACCAGACGCGGTCCTCGTGCACCACCCAGCGCATGTCCTCGAGGCCCTGTACCCGCAGACCGGGGGTGGCGCGCGAGGCCGCTGGCGCGTGCGGCCCGCGCTCGGTGACCGTCGGGCCGTCGATCGACGCCAGCTCGAGGGTGACGTTGCGGGTGCGGACGATCCCGTCGCCGGGCGCCTCGTAGGTGCGGCCGGCATGCTGGACGTAGTTGACCAGACGCAGGTTGACCCAGGTCCGCCCCCGCCACAGCGCGACGCTGGGGTTGGTCGCGGCGTAGGCGACGCCGTCGGCCATGCGCGCGCCATCGGAGGCGCGGAACGTCCCGCGCGCCGAGGCCGCGGGGAGCGGGCGAAGGTAGTAACTCTGGTTGCGCGCCACGTACTCGTAGAACCAGGCGGGGTGGCCGCGCCGCGCGAGCAAGCGCTCGCAGGCGGCCATGCCGAGCGGGTGGGTGCGCTCGCCGGTGTAGAAGGCGGAGATCATCACCTCCTCCCACAGCTCCCAGTCGTAAACGCTCTTGGCGACGAACAGGACGTCGGCCGACGGATAGCGGACCTCGAGGCCGCGCACCGCCGCCAGCATGGCGAGCTCGCTCTGCCCGCGCTCGCGGTAATGGCGGGCCAGCGCGTGCAAGGGCTCGGCGCGCGTCGGCCGCTCCTGGAACGCCTGCAGCAGCAGGCCGGCGCCGCGCTCGTGGTCGCCCAGGCGCAGCGCGCACACCCCCTCGCGGAACCGCGCGTACCAGCGCTCCTCCTCCCAGCCGCCCGCCTGCCAGCGCCGGTGATACATCGCCTGCGCGTCCGCCCAGCGCCCGACGTCGTGGTACGACTGCGCCAGGTAGAACATCGTGCGGGGGTTGGCCGGCGCATCGCGCAGCGCCGCTTCCAGCAGGCGGATGTCGCGCTCGAACTTGTCCGCCTTGCTGCCGCCGTCCCCCCGGTCGTCGATCCACAGCGCCTCCAGCCGCTCGGGCGGCGGCGCGCCCGGCTGCGCCTCCCAGTACTCGTGCGTGACCCCGACGCTGCGCCACTCGTGCGACAGCCGCGCCAGGCGCAGGTTGTAGTAGTGGAGGCTGCCGTTGTGCTGCGCGATCTGGTACGACGGCGCGCGCAGCGCCGCCCGGTCGAACCCGGGCCGGGCGGCCAGCACCATGTCCGCGTCCACGAACAGCAGGTAGGCGTCACCGAGCGGCCAGCCCTGCCCCTCCACCCAGGCACGCGCCTCCGCTGCCGCCTCGGTCCGGTTGTGCCCGAAGTCTTTCCAGCCGTGGCGAACCACCCGCCCGGGCACCCGGCGGCGCGCCGCCGCCTCCTCCACCAGCGCCACCGTCGCGTCGGTGGACCCGGTGTCGCAGACCACGTAGCCATCGACGAAGGGGAGCGCCGCCTCGAGACACCGGCCAATGACGGCGGACTCGTTCTTCACGATCATGTTGAGCACGATCCGCGGGGTCACCTGTCCTTCCTATCAGATCTGGCGCCTCGATTTCCTGCCGCCGATGCCATTTTGAGGGAAGTTGTCGTCTCATGTCCGTTGTTGAGTCAGAACGACCTGGCGGAGGAGCGATCTCGATGGTGAACAGCACGGTGCTGGACGTTGCGCTCGGGATGGCGTTCTGTTGGGGCGCGGTCGCGCTCATCGCGAGCTCGGTGTACGAGGCGGTTGCCTCCCTGCTCAAACTGCGCGCCAATCAACTCCTCGAGGGCGTCAAGCAGCTCCTGAACGACAAGGACTTCAAGGGGTTGGCCCAGGCCGTCTATCGGAGCGCGCTGGTCAATCCCCGCGACCCGGGGACGGCGCAGGACGCCGGCCAGCTGAAGGCCAAGCCGTCTTACATCGATCCGATGCACTTCGCCGCGGCGTTGCTGGAAGCGATCCAGGGGGCTCCCGCAGCCGCCGGCGCGCTGAAAGCCAAGATCGACGGCCTGCCCGACCAGCAGCTCCAGGCGATGTTGCTGGGCATGTATGCGCGGGCAGACGGGAAGATTGAAGAGATTCAAAAACAGCTGGCCAGCTGGTTCTCGGCCGCGATGGAGCGGGTCTCCGGCGCCTACAAGCGAAAAGCGCAGCTCTTCACCTTCCTGATCGCCCTCCTCGTCGCCGGCCTGCTCAACATCGACACCTTCCACCTTTGCGGTGCCCTCTGGGGACACCCCGCGGACATCGCCCGCCTCGGGGTCCCGGGCGGCGCCGAGCAAGCGCTGGAGGACCTGAGGCGGCTCCCCGTCGGCTGGACGGCGGGCCCCGGGCTCTCGGCCTTGGGGCTGTGCGGGTGGCTGGCGACGGCCTGCTCGGCACTGTTCGGGGCGCCCTTCTGGTTCGGCCTCCTGCAGCGTCTCGTCAACCTCCGAGGTGCCGGCCCGAAGCCCGCGCCGGCCCAGACGTGACGCCAATCAGGCTCGTTACACGATGGCAACGTTCGCGTCGCCGAGCTTTCTCGCCACGTCGTTCTTGGGCGCGGTGTAATATCCGTCGGTTCGTTTCATTTGACTGTTTCGACAGGAGGGTGCCATGCGGTTTGTGTTGGTCAACGAGAGCCAGTCGACGGCGGCGAATCAGGGCGGGACGCTCACGCCCTCCATTCTTCAGGACATTGCGGTGGCGGTGAGCTGGCAGCTCAACGGAGACGTCGCCGCGGAGTGGGGAGGCAGCGGCACCTACAGCGTGCGCCTGGGACAGCCGAACGGCAGCGACGTGCAGTCGACCGAGGTGGCGATCTGGATCAAGGACGCGCTCCCCGACGCGCCGGGCGCGGCGGGATACCACGACCGGCTCGCCAACGGCGCCTCCGTCGTCTACGTGGGCCGCGACGGCTCCGACAACCTCACCCAGGGAGCCAACGCGCTCAGCGTGACCATCAGCCACGAGTGCTGCGAGGCCGCCGGCGATCCGCCGGCCAACTTCTGGGCCGATCGCGGCGACGGGAACGAAGAGGCGCTCGAGCTCTGCGATCGCGTGGAGGACGCGTACTACGACGCCCCGAACGGCGTGGCGATCAGCAACTTCCTCCTGCGCGCGGCGTTCGACCCCGGCGCGCCCAGCCCCTACGACAGGCTGAAATTGCTCAAGGACCGCACCGGCATGACCCCTGGCGGTTACGTGATTCTGCGGACCGCCTCCACGGACGAGCACCAGCAGACGCCGACCGGCAAGGCGGCCAAGTACCGGGTCTCCGTCCAGGGGACCATCCGGAAGGGCAAGATCCCCAAGAAGAAGAACCCCACTTCGCGGACGTTCAAGCGCGGCGTCCGTCTCTGAGCGCGACAGGAGGATTGTCTTGGGCATCGACGTCACCACCAGGTCGTTCGACTTTTCGCGCAGCGGGGCCAACACCAAGGAGACCATCCTGGCGCCGGGATCGGTGCGGACGCGGGGGGTGAAGACGCTGCTCACGCTGGCCACGCCCGACGACCCGCGCCTCGAGGCGCAGCCGCTCTACCTGTCGGAGATGACGATCAACGGGAAGACCCACGACGTCATCTACCAGGCGACGATGGGGAACACCGTCTATGCCTGGGACGCCGCGACGGGCGAGCTCGTCTGGAAGACCACCGTCGGCCTGCCGATCCGGGGCGAGAACGCCATCGACAGCCACAACATCAACGTCCATTGGGGGATCTTGTCGACCCCGGTCATCGACCGGGCGGCCGGCGTCCTCTACGCCTGCGCCTGGATCAGCGTCGACAAGAGCGGCAAGTGGGAGACCGGCCAGCACTTCGCGATCGCGCTGGACCTGGCGACCGGGGCGCTCAAGCACCCGCCGCTGTCGATCGAGGGGGCGACGTTCGATCCGGGCGGCGGGTTGCCGGTGCAGCAGTTCCGCAGCCAGGAGCGCAAGCAGCGGTCGGCCCTGGCCCTGGCGAACGGCGCGCTCATCATCTGCTTCGGGACCATCGTGGAGACCTCCACCACCGCGCGGGGCTGGGTCATCGCCGTCGACACGGCCAAGTGGGCGCTGGCGGCCACCTGGTGCTCGACGGTGCGCGGCTCCGGGGGCGGCATCTGGATGTCGGGCGCCGGACCGGCCATCCAGAGCGACGGGACGATCTGGGTGGTGACCGGCAACGGCGACTTCGACGGCCGGGTCGACTTCGGCGAGAGCGTCGTGCGCCTGCGCTACGCGCCGGCGGCCGCGGGCGCCAAGGCGTCGCTCAAGGTCGCCGGGTGGTGGACGCCCTGGACGGACGACGGCCGCACCGGAGGGAAGCCGGAGGGCGAAGGCCGCAGCGCCGAGGTGCGGGCCTTCCTGAAGAGCCTCCCCAGGGCCACGAACTTCCGCAAGCTGCAGGCCATCGCGCGCGCGGGCATCGAGATGACCAACGCCGACTGGGGCGACCAGGATCTGGGCGCGAGCGGGATCGTGCTGCTCGAGAAGCAGGGGATCGCCCTGGTGTCGAGCAAGGACGGCGTCCTTTACACCCTCAAGCTCGCCGACCCGGGCGAGACCGCGCCGGCGGACCTCGATCCGGCCGCGGCCGCCCGCAACTACGCGCGGCTGGCGGCGCCACCGATCCTCTACACCTTCTACGACGCGCGCATGAACCCGGCACCGGCCAACCCGACCGCGCTCAACTGGTTCCCGGCCAACGCCACCCACCACCTGCACGGAACGCCGGTCGTCTGGGCCAGTCACCTCCACGGGCAGATGCACTTCTGTGGCGGCGAGAACGGCAACCTGCGCGCCTGGACGGTCAACGCCGACAAATCGTCCGGCTATCTCGGGTGCAGCGTCGCCTATGCCTCGCCGAGCTGCCAGGAGTCGCCCGCCCCCAACGGCCCCAAGGGCGGGATGCCCGGGTGGAGCCTGGCGCTGTCGTCCAACGCCGACCAGGACGGCGTGGTGTGGGGGATGATCCCCTACGGGGACGCCAACATGACGACCACCAACGGGCGCCTCATCGCGTACGACGCCGCCAACCTGGCCCGCTACGCCGACGGCTCGGGCGAGCTCGTCCCCCTCTGGGACAGCCAGGACTGGAACTGGAGCTTCCTGCACCCCAAGTTCAACCGGCCGATCGCCGCCAACGGCAAGGTGATCGTGCCGACCTACGACGGTCGCGTGCTGGTCCTCGGCCTCGCCTGAGGGACCGGTGTCCCGCGCCCGGCGGGCTCGAGACTTGGACTAAAGCCCTCGCGGCGCGGTGTAGGTGACCGAGACTTCGTAGGGCCACGGCTCCTCGAGGCCCCGCCCGCTGACGTGGAGCGCGTGCCATCCGGAAGCCCTGGTCTCGACGTGCAGCGTGCCTCCCGCCTCGGTGCTCGCGCTGCCGACCGGCTTGCCGTCGGGCCCGCTCACGGTCACCGTCAGCGTACCGCCCTTGGGCATCCCGGCCGCCGGGTGAACGTGCAACGTGAGCGGTTTCTTGACGGCGGACCAGACCCTCCCGACCGGCGCCGTGCCGGTCACCGGCGCCGGCGGAACGTCGAGGTCGGCCGCTCCGAAGAAGGTCTGGGTGGTGGCCCGATCGGGAAGCTCGAATCCGCCGCCGCGGCCCGGCCGGGAAAAGCAGAGGTACGATTGGCCGCCGCCGAAGGCGTTGCTGGGGATGGTGAACGTCGCCCGCCCGCCGCCGTCGGTCCAGAGGTCGCCGTGCCGCCCCGTGTAGTCGTGCAGCTGGGCGTTGGGTCCGAACGCCGTCTGACAGGTGACGGTGCGCGCGTTCCAGGGGTCGGTGCTGAGGGCGGTCAAGAGCCCGGGCGCGCCGAGCCGCTCGAGGACGATGGTCTTGTCGTCGTTCCACCGGGTGCTGGTCGCGCCGTTGGCCAGGTGTTCGTGGATCCAGATCAGATTGTCGATCCAGGGCTTGAGGCCGTAGCAGCCGGCCGCCTGCGCGTAATCCTTGTGGTAGACGACCGGGTAACCCTCGGTCGTCAGGATGAAGGCGTAGGCGAGCAGCTTGTTGCTGACGATCGACTCGCCGGGCGAAAGGTCGGTGTCCGGGTTGTCGACGAAGGTCATGGCGTTCGAGGGATCGAGGGCGGCGTACCCCGCGCCGTCGAGCCGGCGCATGTCGAAGCCACCGTCGTCACACATCCCCTGCAGCGCGAAGTGAAGCGTGAAATCGAAGACCGCCGAGCGCCCGCCCATCCCGCTTCCGTGCGCCCACCAGGCCAGGTTCTGCGGGTTGCCGTCGAAGTACTCGGAGACGCAGTACCCGCGCGCCATCGAGCGCGACGTCATCCAGCGATGGACGAACGAGACCGCCATCCCCTTGGTGTCGTCGACCCGATACCCCTGGATGTCGAGCGAACGGGTCAACCAGTCGCCGAAGGCGACCATCTGTTCGATGGTGTAGTTGGCCGGCTGGCAGTGCACGTAGACCAGCTCGTCCCCGAACTGGAAGTCGTCGGAGACCACGGGGACCGGATCCTCGGGGCGGCGCGGGGGCGCGCCGCGGAAACAGCCCGGGTGCTTGGGGAAGCGTCCGTTCAGGGTCTTGCCGTCGGCGCCCAGGTACTTGTAGATGCCGTTGTCACCGCCGCTCATCTGGTGCATGACGACGTCCACGTACACGTCGAGGCCGCAGGTGTGCGCGACCGCGACCGACCGCTGGAGCTGCTCGCGCGTCCCGAACCGCGTGGGCGTGGCGCCGCACTGGGGCTTGGCGCCGAGGTCGTAGTGATCGTAAAGGCCGTACCCGTCGGCGGTCGGCCCGTCGCCGCTCTGGGTCTTGCAGACGGGCGGGTAGAGGATCGCCGTGAAGCGTGCCCGCCGCAGGGCGGCGGCGTTGCCGGCGATCCAGTCGTACCACCAAGGCGCTTGCGGGGTCCCGGCATCGGAGGGGGCCGGCACGGTGATCTCCTGGCCGCGGCCGTCTCGGAACCGCGCGTGCGCGTGATAAGCAACGCCCATCGTCGCGACTCAGGAACGAGCCAACGAACGGGCCTCGGCGCCGCGGAGCCGCCGCCAGGCCGCCGCCAGCAGCGGGCCCACGACCAGGAGACCGGCGCCCGCCAGGAACGCGCTCGCGCTCCCGGCCGCCAGGCCGTCGCGCCACGGCCGGGGCGCGACGAGGTTGTCCACCCCCGTGAGCGCCAGCAGCGCGAACGCGCGACCGCCGGGGCGGCGCAACCCGCCGAGCGCGCCGACCACCACCAGCGCCGCGACGGCGAACGCGAGCACGCCCATCTCGCCCTGCCCCGCCGCCAACGTCGCCGCCGCGTCCGCGCCGCCGAGGAGCGCCACCACGCGCAGCTCTGCGCCAGCGGCGCCGCCGGTGGCACCCAGCACCGTCCCGACTCCCAAGCTGTCGACCCCCAGCCTCGCGTATGTGAGCAGCCCCGTCATGTCGTCCTCGCCGTCATTGTAACGAGAAACGCGCCCGACATTCCCACGTTCGTTGAATCGCCGGCGGAATAGTTGGCGGCAATGGCGTTAACGCCCCGGGATGCAACCTCGTTCCAGATTTCGGTCGGTGCCAGGCCTGGTGTTCGTGGGCTTGGCCGGGTTGGCGGCGTGCGGGAACGTCAGCGTGAAGGCGGGCGGCGTGCGCGGCCCGCACTCCGATGCCGGCGCGGCGGCGGAAGCGGGCCCAGCGGTCGATGCATCCGACGGCGCTCTCGACGGGGCGGACGGGGCGGACGGGGCGGACGGGGCCCCCGATTCCGCGCCGGCCGCCTGCGATCCGACCGCGGCCTTCAGCACGCCGGCCCCGCTCGCGGCGTTCGACACTCCTGCCAACGAGGACGCGATCTTCCTGAGCGATGATCAGCTGACCGCCCTTCTTTCGACCGATCGGACAGGCGGCTCGGGCGGCTACGACGTCTGGGTGGCGGTGCGGAGCGATCGACAGGCTGAGTTCTCCGCGCCCAGCCCGGCGGCGGGCGTGAACAGTGTGGACGACGAGCGCCAGCCGGTGCTGAGCGGCGACGCCCAACACCTCTACCTCATGTCGAACCACGGTGCGTCTGCTTACCGGATCGTGGAGGCCACGCGGAACGGCGTCACCGGCGGCTTCGCCCCCCCCGCCGACGTCGCCGGCCTCGACAGCAGCGCCGGGGACGTCAGCCCGTGGCTGTCGAGCGACGGGACGCAGATCTACTTCGGCTCGGGGCGTACGGGCGGACTGGGCGGCAACGACATCTACGTCGGCGATCTCTCGACGGCCGGAGCGAGCAACGCCATCGACCTCACGGCGGTGAACAGCGCCGCCGACGACGCGTCGCCCGTGCTGAGCCGGGACGGACTGACGCTCTACTTCGCCTCCAAGCGCGCCGATCCGGCCGCACGAGGGAACGACGACATCTGGATCGCCCGCCGGGCCGCCGTCGGCGACCCGTTCGGGGCGCCCGCCACCGTCGCGGAGCTCAACAGCGCCGCCGCCGACGGCCCGCGCTGGCTGTCGCCCGACGGCTGCACGCTCTATTTCACCAGCGATCGAAACGGCGGACAGGGCGGCTACGACCTCTATTCCGCCACCCGGGGCCCTTGAGCGGAGCCCGGACTCCCACCGGCTTCGAACCGGTCCATTGCCGGGTGACGCCTCGGTCGTTGACCGGCGTCAACTCAATCACGCAACGATACTGGTTGACTTCGTTGCTTCGTCCTCGCTAAATGCCAGGGAGAGCATCCAAGAAGTGGTGGTTGGGACTGGTCGGAGATTGGGGGACCTCCGCGAGGGAGATCTCCATGCCCGTGTCGATAGCTCGTTTGCCCGGCTCGCGTTCACGGTCGCCCGAGATACCGAGCGACGGCCCGGGCACGAAAGAAATCATGGCGCAGGCCGTTGGTAGCAGGGCCAGGGTCGTCGATCGTGATCGGTCGGACGCTGGCGGAGCCTGCCGATGATTGAAACGCCGGTCCCCCACGCCTGCCATCGACACCGGCGGAATTGACCGATGCAGAGCTCACCCGCGCTGTTTCTGCTCGTGCCGCTCGCGCTCTCCGGTTGCAACAAGCTCCTGACCAAGCAGGCGGGGGCCGCGCCGTCGGCGGGCCCCTCCATCGAACTTTTCGTGCCGGCGAAGGCCCGCCACATCGGAGTGGCGATGCCGGTCCAGTTGTCGGTGGCGGTTCCGCAGGCGGAAGCGGGCTCGCCCGGTCAGGCGGCCTGCGTCGCCCTGGCAGGCGGCCCCGGGACGGTACGCCCCATCTTTCCGGCGCCCTGCCTCGGTTCGCCGACCCTTGCGACAGACGCCGGCGTCCGAGGCAGCCTTTCGAATCCGGCCTGGACCTGCTTCGCGTTGAGAGCGGCGGGCGGCATCTCCGCGGGATCGACGCTGGCGATCTACACGCCGCAAGGTGAGGAGGAGATCGTGACCCTGGCCGGAGCTCTCTACGCGGACCCGAGCTGCAGCGGCGCTCCCATCGCTTCGGCAGCGGTCACGATCGATCTCCTCGCCCAGACGGTGGAGGCGGGCGCGCCGGACGCCGACGCCGCGCTCGACGGACCTTCGTCCGATGGAGAGCGGACCGATGGCGCCGACGACCTGAGCGGCTATCCCGACGGAGGGTACGGGCCGTGAAGAGACGCGCCAGCGGCTCGGGCCGAACGGCGGGCTTCCGCCGGGCGCTCGACCACCTGGCCGCTGCCCGGGCCATCCTCGGCCGGTATCGAGGCGTGGTGGGCGTCGGCCTCGGATTCGAGCGAAAACGAGGGCGTCTCCGCGCAGGCCAGGCCGCCTACGTGGTTCACGTGCAGCGGAAGCGCGGCCCCCGCCGCGCGAGCGAGCGGCTCCCCGACGAGCTGTTCGGGGTGCCCGTCGACGTCGTCCAGCGGGGCGCGGCCGGAGCGCGCTTCTCGAGCGGCTGCTTCGCGGCCCCCGCCGCCCACACCGCCGACTACGGCCACCTCGGCCTCATCGCCAAGGACGCCTGGGGCGCGATGGTCGGGCTCACCGTCGGCCACGTGGCCGTCCCCGGGACGTACCCCTTGAGCCAATCCGGTGGCTCCCAACCCGCGGTGATCGACTGCTGGAACCTCGACGACGAGCCGGAGGCGGGGGGCTCCCTCCGGGAAGCTCACTTCAACCCGAATCAGGACGTCGCGCTCGTCGCGCTCGCGCCCGCCGATCCGAGTCAGATCGATCCGCGGCTCGCCGGAGAGCTCAAAGCCGGGCTCCCGAGACCGATCACCTCGCTGCTCTCACCGCCGCTGGCGGTGCGGCTGGTGATCCCGGGGATGGGCAACTGGCCCACGGGACGCCTGATCGAGGTCGGCCACAGCGGGCGGTTCGATACCAAGAGCCGGTTCGGAGACGACGACTTCTCGGGACTCTGCGCCTTCGAGTTCCCGTCCCTCGACGACATCGAGCCAGGGTGGTCCGGCTCCCTCATCTGCGATCTGGCGGGCCGCCCGCTCGCGCTCCTCTCGTTCGGCGGCGTCGTCCGTCCCGACGCCGACTCCGCGCCGTCGGCCACGGCGTGGGCCTGGCCCGTCGCCCCCCACTACAGCTTCTGGAGGCTCAGCCCCGCATGACGCGCGCCAACGCCCTCGCCCTGTCCATCCTCGTTTGCATGCTCCTGGCGATGCCCTGCCGGGGACACGCCGAAAACGCCGCCGATCTGAGCTGCACGATCGCCGGCGGCGAATCGCCGACGTTGAGCTGCCCCAAGCTCGACGCGCTCGACGCGAGCAAGGACTTCACCGTGAAGCTGGCGGGCGCAGCCGCGAACACCACGCTGGCGCTCAAGTACGCGGCGACGAAGACGGGGGCGCGCGCCAAGCAGGAAGACTGCCCGCTGGCGACCGCCACCGGCTTCTATTCGTGCGCCAAGCGAACGACCCCCGGGAACGGCATCACGCTCGTCGCTTCGCCGCCCGGCGCCGCCCCGGCCAAGCTGGACGGCGCCACCAAGACCTTGACCGCCAAGAACGCCACCAAGCCTGCCGACGAGAGCGCCTCGGATTCCGGAACGCCCTCCAGCCTGCCGATCGTTTCGTACGATCGGGACGTCCAGCGGAAGCTCGAGAGCGCGGTCGCCGCGGGCGACGCCGATCTGGTGGAGGGGGACGGGTACCGGTTTTCGTACACCTCGGGCGGCAAGGTCCTGGTGGTCCTCAACTCCCAGGCGCAGCCCTTGCGGCCCATCCCGGAGGTCATCGACGAGACGGACGAGATCGTCGTCGCCGTCGTCGACACCAAGGACCTCATGCAGGACGTCACCGTCTCGATTTCGGGGTGCAATCGGCCGCCGGTCGACGCGCGCGTCTCCGGTGAGCCCGCCGCGCCGCAGGTCAAGGGCGCGGAGAACGCCCCCCTCGAGCTCGGCACGCCGATCCTGCGGTACCTCGGACGGTGCGCGGGCGGCGACTCCAGCGGCCCGACGGTCACCGTCAAGACCAACGCGGCGAGCTCGAACGCCGCCTCGAGCTCGGTTCAGATCCCGGTCAATCCGGTCTACCGGCTGGCGGTGGGCCTCGCGCTGGGGGCGGACCTCACCACGACGCGGACGTTCGGCGTGGCGACCCTCCCCGGAGACACGATCGGGACCGTGACCGAGACCAACGATCGCATCGGGCTCGCCTCGCTGCTGTTCTTCGGGTGGTACCCGTTGGGCCGCGACTTTCGAAAGGTGGCTCCCAAGTACGCCCTCCAGCGGCTCGAGCTCTTCATCGCGCTCGATCCGAAGTCGCTCGACCAGAGTCTGATCATCGGCGGCGCCTTCAACCTGGTGACGGGGCTGGACTTCCTCGTCGGGTGGCGGGCCCTCAACAAGACGACCGAGCTTCTGCCGGGCGCAGGGCTGCGCCCCGGCAGCCCGTTCGACGGCGCGGCCGGCAGCCTCCCGACGGCGCAGGTCTGGTCGACGGGCGGGCTCTTCCTCGGCTTCGGAGTCACCAATGCACTCTTGGCCAAGCTCCACTAGTCGACCCGGCCGGACCGCTCGCCGGACCTGATCATCATGGCGCTCGCCCATTTCAAAGCTCCACTCTACTTACTGGCGGGCGCAGCGGTCACCGGCCTGTTCGTGAAGACCGCCCTCGGAACCAGATCCGGGAGCGACTCGTCGAAGACCGAGACGAGCCACTCAGCACCAAAGTCCCCTGCGAAGCCCGTCGCCAGGACCGGTCCCCAGCCTCAACCCGCGACCAACCCGCCTCCCGGCGCCGGCGGCCCACCCGATCCGTTCGACGCGGCGGCCTTCGTGAGGCGGGACTTCTTCTGCCCTTCGAACGCGCCCTGCCCCTCTCCGCGGCTCGAGTCCTTCGACGTCGTGATCGCCTCCCTGCCCGATCCCGCCACCTCCGGGTTCGTCGAGGAGTTCGACAACGGGATCGACGCCCTCGAGCAGGCGGCTCAAACGCAAGACTACACGGTCGACCGGCACTGGCTTCCCTGGAGCCGCGACGGCGCGACGATGACCGATCGCGCCGACGCCAGGCGGGCGGGTTGGATCCTGTTTCGCAAGGAAGTGCAAGACGCGCGCTACCGAGGTCTGCTGGTCCTGGTGGTGGGCGAGCGGCTCGGCAGCGGCATTCAGCCGGCGATGCTGGACGACGCCATCAAGGTGAAGCGCGCGCTGATCGGGCGGGGGCGGCCCGCCTTCGTGCTCGGTCCCTACTTTTCGGGCACGGCGGCCTCCCTGCGCGACGGGCTCGAGCGGTCCTGCGGATCGACGGAAGATCCCGCCAAGCCTCCGGCCACCGGCGGCTGCGAGAGCACCACCATCATCTCGGGGACGGCGACCCGGCCCCTCAACGCCGCCATCTTGACCGACAGCAAGCGGCTGGCCGTCACCTTCCAGGCGACGGTCAATCCCGACGCGCTCTTGAGCGCGGGGATGCACGAGTTCCTCCACCATTCCCTGGGCATCGAGGACGCGCACATCGCCGAGCTCACCGAGATGAGCACCGCGTTCGGCGTCGGGCATGCGGACAACCAGGAGCTCGTCGACCACGGCGGGTCACGACCGCTTCGGGTCTCCATTCCCCTCCACCTGCCGAACCGGAGCAGCCCGTGCACGGACGCCAAGCCGTCGCCCGCCCGATCCGGCGACGCAGAGGTCTCCGTCGACGAGACGCCGCTGCTGACCTGCCAGGCGCTTTCCGAAGCCGACCAGATGCTGGCCAGCACCATCGAAGCGCTTCGCCGGCAGGACATCACCGACGTCGGTATCCTGGCGACCTCGAGCGAAGAGAAGATCGCGCTGGTCACCGCGCTGCGGGCCGGAGCAGCCGATATTCGACCGCACGTGTACGAGGCGAATCAGGCGCTCGCCGATCTCCGGCAGCACGAAGCGATGGACGGGACGCTCGTCGCCTCCTCGTACCCGCTCGCGCCCGTCACGCAGATCTGGTCGGCACGACCGGAGGTTCGAGATTTTACCTCGGACGCAGCGGAGGGGACCTACAACGCGCTGCTGGCCCTGCTCTGGAAGGCTCGCGCGATCGACGGCGACGACCTCCGGCGTGCGCTCCGCGACTATGCGTTTCCGTTCGGGCCGGACAGGCCGTCGGGGCCTCCGGTCTGGATCAGCGTCATCGTGGGGGGACAGGTCTGGCCGCTGGCGGCCTACCGATCCGACTTGCACCAATCAGAGCAGTACGTCTTCGGCCGCCAGCCGAACGCGCCAGGCCAGGCGGCGGGACCGGAGGTCGCGGTCCTGGCCAGCACCGCCACCGGCTACGGATCCACCGCGTCGCTCCTGGTCAGAAGCGGGTTCGCCACGCTCACCCTCTTCGGTCTACTCGCTTTCGTCCTGGGGAACCTCCTTTCGCTCGCCCGCGCGTTCCCCTCGCTGCGCAGGTGTCCGTTCTTGCTTCACTATGATCCCGCACCAGGGGCGCCATCCAACGATGAACGCAGGAGGCAGAGATTGTTCTTCTGGGACCGGCTTCGCGATGCGGACTCTCGTCCGTCGATCCTGCTCGGGACCTGGGTCGTCGCCGTCTCGGGATTGGCCGCCGCCTGCTTTTACGAGTTCCCTCTGCTGCTCGAGCGCGATCGCGCTTTCAAGGTCGACAGTCTGGTCGGCGATCTCCTGGGCGCCGTCCTCTTCGTCTCGTCCGCGCTGCTGCTCTTGTCGCCGCTCGCCTCGACCCCCGCGCCTCCGGCGGACGGTTCCCAGCCGACCCGCTGGAAGGCGTTCATCCGCTCGGGGCACTGGAGCCACCGGCCGCTGCAGGTCTTGCTGATCGCTGCCTTCGGCGCCTCCGCCTCGACGGCCGTCTTTCGGTTTACCCATCTCGGCACCCGGTCCGATGGCCGTGCCTTCTTCTTCTTCGCCCGCCTCATGCATCCCGGCCTCGGGCTGACGCCCGTGCTTCCGATCGCCATCATGGCGACTGTCCTGTACTGCGCGTGCGTCTTCCGACTGCGGGTCGTCCGCAGAACGCAACGCCTCAAAGAGGAAGCGGCGCAATGGCACGGCGACTCCCTCTTCGAAGCGTCCCAGCGATTGAGCGCGTTCTCCGAATCAGCGCTCCGCTCTTTGAGCCACATCCTCTGGATGGGGACCAGCGTCGGTCTGGCGATGTTTCTCTGGCCGCGGATTCGGCCCCGAAGCCTGGAAGGTTGGAACTTCGACCTCCTGGTCGCGCTCGGGTTCGGGCTGACCTTCGCGGTCGCCGGCGCTTCGATCTGGAGGGCCAACCGTCTCTGGCAGATGCTGGCTCTGTTTTTGCGCGCGCTCTCGGATCATCCCTGGGCTCCCGCCTTCAAGACGATACCGACCCATCTCTCCTTGGCTTTCCAGACGCCCATGCCTGGCCGCCTCGACAGTCGAGAGGTCGCCGCCAGCTGCGAAATGACCGCCCATCTGGCGGCGGAGAATCCGCTGCCGGCGCCCGCGACAGGGGAGCCGGCCCCGCAGGCGCCGGCCGCAGTGGGGTCGACGGATCTGATCTCTCAGTATTTGGCCGCCCTGGCCCCGATCTGGAACGCGCCCGGCGTCCGCCCCCCCGCGCTGTCGGGAAGCGGCGAGGGCCAGACCTCCCCAGCGGTCCGGCTCAGAGAGCACTACCTGGCGCTGCGCATGACGGAAGCCCTGAGCTACATGTGCGACGCCACCCGGGCGACGTTGTTCGTGGGCTCCGCCGCCGCGGTCGCCGCCGTGCTGGCGACCTCTGCGTATCCGTTCCAGCCCGCGGGCACGTTGGCCTGGGCGGCCAGGATATCGATCATCATCGTGGTGCTCGTCGCCGTTCGGGTCATCGCCGGCATCGAACGCGATCAGATCCTCAGCTGGATCGCCAAGACCGATCCCGGCAAGGTGACACCAAGCTGGTCCCTCGCCGTTCGGTTCGCCGGTTACGTCCTCTTGCCGCTCGGAAGCCTCATCGCCGCGCACCTGCCGGACCACGGCCTTCTGATCGGCATCCTGCATTCGTTCAGCACCTCGCTCGAGCACTGACCCGGCGAAAGGAGCTCTCATGGAAGGGATCGATGTCGCAGGCGTGGACCTGCCCACCGTCGACTGGGCGGAGGTGGCCCGGAGCGGCCGCGCCTTCGCGTTCGCGCGCGGCTGTTACAAGATGACACCCGATCGCGGCTTCGCCCAATATTGGCCGGCCATCAAGAACGCGGGGCTCGTCCGTGGCGCTTATCTCTTCTGGGACCCGCGGCTCGACCCCCTCCAGGTGACGGCCCGCTTCCTGGACACCGTCGGTCCGCTCGGCCCCGGCGACTTCCCGCCCACCATCGACGTCGAGTTTCCCAACGGCCTCGCCGCCACCGGAGTCGCGGCCGGGCAAGCTATCCGGAACCTCCAGGCGACCGTCCAAGCGTTCGAGACTCGTCTTCGGGTCCCACCGATCATCTACACGAGCCGACGAGTCTGGAGCGGCGATCTCGGCAACCCGCAGAACACCGGACTCGGGCGATGTCCCCTGTGGGTCCCGCGGTACTCCCCCCTCGATCCGCAATGTCCCGACGAGTGGGGCCCCGGGAATTGGTGGATTCATCAGTATGCCGGCGACGTCACCAACGCACCGGGCGTGCAGGGCAAGACGGACCTCGACCGGTTCAATCTGCTGAAAGAAGGCGACTCGGGGCCGCGCGTGGCGTTCGTCCAGAACAAGCTGCTTCTGCCCCCGAACGGCACCTTCGATGAGTCGGTCCTCGAAGCCGTGCAAGCCTTTCAGGGGGCCAACGGGCTGAGGGTCGACGGCGTCGTCGGTCCCCTCACCTGGTCGTATCTCGTGTGGGAGAGCGCGAACCCGCTGGCCGCCTGAGCGCCCAGAACCGGCCCGGGGTTCCTGGAGGCTCCCGATGTCGAGAGGATGGAGCCAGATCGCCGTCCTGGACGCGCTACCGACCGAGAAGAAGGTCGCGCTGGTGGGCTAGCGCTCGCGCTTGGGGCCTGCCAGCCCCAGCTCGAGCTTGCGGCACCTCTCCAGCATCTGCAGGTAGAGCTTGCGGTACTCGTCCCGCTCCGCCGCCAGCGCCTCGCGCTCCGCCGCCAGGCCGTCGATGCGCGCGCTCAACGCGGCGAGCTTGGCTTCGATGGTGGCGGCACCGTCCGTCACGGCGATGCTTGCCAATCACCACACTGCGATCGATCCGTCAAGCGGCTGCGCGTCGCTTCTCCTCTTTCGCGACGCCGGCCAGCAGCCGAGCCAGCGCGGCGCCGTCGATGTGGATCGACATCGCGCCACCGGCCGCCGCAGGCAACTCGAACACCGCCCGGTGAAGACGCTTGTAGAGCAGGCACAGCCCGTTTCGGTCGAACCAGAGCACCTTGAGACGCGTCGCCGACTTCCCCGCAAACACGAACAGCGCTCCCCCCGTCACCGGGTCCTGCCCGACCCGCTCGCGCGCCACCTGCGCCAGGCGGTCGAACCCGTACCGCATGTCGACCGGCTCCGTGCACACGAAGATCCGCACCCCTGACGGGATCATCGCGCTGCCTCCAGAACGCGCAGCAAGCGCCCAAGCACGTCGACGTCGAAGGACGGCGGCACACTCACGCTTCGCCCATCCGCGAGCCGCACCTCGAACCGATCGTCTGGCGTGCGCACCAGCGGCCGCACCTCGACCAGCTTCGCCAGCGAGAGGTCGGGGGCCTTCGCCGCCGGCGCCCGCCTCAACTCGCGCCGCCACCGGTACATCGTCGCCGCCTTCGTGCCGACACGGCTTGCCAACTCCGCCGCGCTCTCGCCGCTCGCCTCCCACCGCGCCACCAACTGCGGCCACGCTTCGCGCTTCCGTCGCATGCCCCAGACAACTACGCCTGGATCCCTCCGCCGTCAGCTACGCGACTCGCCGAACGGATACGTTCTACCAGCGTTCGTGGCAGGTTTTGGCGTTCCCCGAGCCCTGTCTCGTGACGTCCGACGAGCCGGTCGCGCTCGTCGGCGCTGACCCCGACACGCCGGGCGGCCTCCCCGGCGGGTTCCCGCACGCACCGGAGATCGTCTTCCCCCTCGATCCCCAGCGCGCCCTCGTCATGGTCCGGCCCGATCGCGCCCCGGAGCAGTCCCGAGTCCCCAATATGGGGCGGCGGCAGGCCGAGGTCATCAACCGGCACGTGGCGTTCAATGCCCACCGCTGGATCGTCCGAAAGCCCGGGACGAACCCCCTCGCCGGGCTGACCCTCCCCGAGCGAGCCCCGGCGGTGTTCGAGGTCGGCGACATGATCGGGTTGTCGACTAACCAGTCGGTCGATACGCGCGCCAAAGTGGTCGCGCGCATGAAGGCGAGACAGCGTAAGCCCCGGCCGCGCTAGCCGGAAGAACGCGGCGGCGCGTTCACTCGGACGAAGGCACCATCCCAACGGCGGCGCATTCCTCCGTCGCGATCGCCTGCCACCTGCGATAGCTGTCGAGGTCCGTCGTGGTCGGTCCGCGGAACTGTTCCTTCGAAGCCGGTCCCAGGAACGCCTGGGCCACACAGTAAGCGGAAATGCACCTCAACTGGTGGTTGTCGACACGCTTGGCAGTTTCGTACGACTTCAGCGCCTGATCGACGACGGTCATTCCCGCTGGAACCGGGCAACACGAGCAGCGATCGAGGACATAGCGGAGCGATTCCAAATGTGCGGGAGCGCAAACCGAGGCCGCCTTGCGGCGGGCGTGCCAGAAGAGAAACCCGCCGACGATAAGAACGCCTGCTGCCAAAGGGAGCAACACCCGAGCCCCGCCCTTCATCGTGGGACAGTATACGTCGGGTCCGCTCCGGCGGTGAGCGCCGGACGAACCCCGCAACGGGAGCCTGGCTAGACGACGGGAAAACCCGGGCACTCGTGCTCGGGCACGCCACGGTCCTCACTGGCCAACAGGTCGGCTGTCGAACGGCTCAGCCGCGCACACGGCCGAAATCTCCGCCGTCAGCACCTCGCCGGGGTCGAGCACTCCGCCCTCTGGCCAGTTCTCGACGACCCTCCGTCGACAATCGACGAGCCGACTGTACACGCGGACCACTGCTCAAGCCGCTGGTAGTGATGGGCCTCGATGGTCATGTACAAGCGGACATCCCCGAAGATCCGCACGTGCGTTGAGTCGTAACCCGTGCGCATCAGCTCGATCCCCCGTGGCCTTGTCGGTCGCCGCGAACTGCCAGTTCCACGTCCCCCTTTGCCACACGGCCGCCCCGACATTGTTTTTCGATTCAGCCGCGCCCGTCCACTCCAGAATCTGCTGCTCGCGATCGACAGGTTGCGCGGTGCGGTGGGGTGGATCGAGGCTCTGTGCCGTGGTCGTCTGCGGCGAGTTCGGTGTAGGCAACGGCGCAGCGGGGCACCCGGTCAGGGTGATGAGGATCGAGACGGTCCACAGGGACTTCATGGCCCTGGAGCGTCGCGCGCTTCACCAGAGAACGCAAAACCGACCCCACGGACCTGAGAGCCGCGCCGGCCGGCCGTGTGACGGCCAGACGACGCACCCGCAAACGGGACCTGTGGCCCGACCGGGGGACAAAGGCGCACGGGAGCCCTGACGGCTGCGCCGGCAATTAAAGTGGCAACTTAACATGTAGTTGCTACTATCATATGAAAGTAGCAACACGACTCGAAAGCTGCTACCGTAATCCGGATGGCGTCCTCCAGGCGAGATGCCGCTGCGCCAGCGCCCAAATCGCGGTTGGCCCGTCCCCCGAGCTCTGCCGAGGGCGCCCTGTCTGTTCGCCGGGCCGATAGGCGGATGCGAATCGAATCGGTCCACCACACGGCCTACCCCGATCGGATGTTCGTCTTCAGCTCCCAGGGAGCGCGCGATCTCCACGCTGCACTCCTTCAACTCGCCCTTACGGTCGACGAGACGAAGAAGCGAAAGTCCCTCTGGATCTACATCCCCAAGATGACGATCGGTCGGATTCAGTTCGAATGGCGCCGGTTCTTGCGCGTGGTCGACCAGAAGATCCCCGCCTTGATTTCGCTGGTCGCACTCACGAACGACGGATTTTGGGCCAGCTCGAGCGGGGGCGCGGGCGACCTGGAAAAGGAGGCGCGCCGCCTCCTCCCGACCATGGCGCGGCCGGCCTCGTCCGCGCCGCAGTGGACGACCATTTCCCCCAAGTTCTTCGAGGTCTGGAAGGTCCTGCTTGGCGCCTGGATCATGAGGGAGGGCCCGCTCACCGCCCTTGAGGTGAGCCGACGTTCGGCGGCCAGCATCCCCACGGTCGCCGTCGCGCTCCGCCACCTTCGCCGACGCGGCGAGATTGCCGAGACTAGGAACCAGCCGATCGAGCTGCTCGGCTTTCCGCGCGCGACGTTGCGCGAAGTTCTAGCGTTGTCCGACAGTCTTCGTCGCCCGGCGCACTACTACGACGCATCCGGACGGCCGCCCGATCCGGCCGGCCTGCTCCGGCATCTCAGGGCCGCCCCCCCTCGCGGCCTGGCTATCGGCGGAGTCGTCGCCGCCAGGCACTACGACCCTGACTTCGACCTGAACGGGCTACCTCGCTTGGACGTCGTGGTCGAGGGCAAAGTGCCATCCGATTGGGTCCGGAACGTCGATCCGGCGATGCGCGTCGTGCCACCCACCGTCCCCTCTCCTGTTCTAGTCGTCCACCCGGTGAAATCTCTCCGCGGGATAGAGCCCACCAAAGGGACCCTCCGGATGGCCGACCCAGTCGAGACATTGCTCGACCTCTACGAACTGCGGCTGACCGACCAAGCCGAGCATATGATTGCCCACCTTCGCAGCGACAAGGCCCCTCGGTGAGCGAAAACATCGACCCCAAGATCCTCTTCGATCTGATCGCTCATCACCTCCCTACCGAGCTGCACCGGCACGTCCTCATCGCCGGCAGCCTGGCCGCGGCGTATCACCATCGCGATCGCCTGATCGGCGGCGTCATCAACACCAAGGACGCGGACGTCGTGATTCAGCCCGCCGGCGCCGTCGCCGAGTGCGAGCGGGTCGCGAAGCTCTTGCTCACCCGGGGGTGGCGGCGCACGAATGTCTGCTTCGGGCGCGCCACGCCGAAACCCACCGACGGCAGTCCAACTGACGACTGGCTCCGCGCTATCCGGCTCCTCCCCAAGGACTCCGACGCGTATTTCCTCGAGTTGCTTTCGTTCCCCGCAACCGACCAACGCGAGATCAAGCGCTGGGAACCGTGCCAACTCGACGACGGCTGGTACGGGCTGCCCTGCTTCCGCTACATGGGGCTGACGGCGACCGATCGCCGGGTATCCGAGTCCGGGATCAGCCACGCATCACCGGCGATGATGGCGCTGGCCAACCTGCTCTCACATCCGACCCTCCGAGCCGCCGGCACCATCGGCAAGCCCGAGGGGGGCCGAACGATCCTGCGAGCAGCCAAGGACCTGGGACGCGTCCTGGCGCTCGCCTGGCTCGCGTCGACCGACGAGCTTCGGGAATGGGTCAACTTGTGGGAGCCAGCGCTGCGCGAACGCTTTTCGTCCGAGCATCGCGCACTGGCGCGCCGAGCAGGTGAAGGCCTCAGGGAACTTTTGGCCGACCCCGACGCGCTCGACCAGGCGCGCCACTCGGTCGATACAGGATTGCTTCGCGGCCACGGAATGGACGCAGCCAAGTTGCGGGCCGTGGGCGAACAGCTTCTCGTCTTCGCGCTTGAACCTTTGGCATCTCGGGGCAAGAACTAGCCGAACTTGGACCGAGACCTCCGCCGTAGTTCGGCGAAGGCCTGCTGGCGTCGCTGGGCACGACTCGGCTTCTTGCCTGTACACTGCTGAAGTGCAACCGCGGAAACTGCAGCCCTACATCATCAGGGCCAGGAAACGCCCCCTCCGGGTTGCCTACCTGCTTGACGCGCACCAGACGAAAGCTGCCGACGTCGATGCGCTGCTGTGGACGTGTCTGAGGTCGTGGGGTGGCCGACTGTCGCCGATCCTGCCCTTCACTGAAGCCAAGACCGATATCAACGGATTCGGCGAGAAGGATTTTACGAATCTCCGCATGTGCGCAGAGCGTCTTCGTCCCGATCGCATTGTGCTCTTTTCGATGACCGGCGACGCGTCATCTGACTTCGAGGCGCAGTTAGCAGCGCTGCGGGCGGCCGTCGCCTTGCATGGCGTTCGCGAGACCCTCTGGCGAAGGCCCATGCCGAGCGTCTTCGAAGCACTCCACCACACTGAGACCTGCAGCTTGCCGGCAGGCGGTGTGTGAGGCCGTTGTTACGTCCGGCCACTCAGGAGTGGACCAGGAAAGAACTCACGAGCCATTTTCAGAAGTTGTTGGGTTACGATATCTGTCGACTGTTTGTTCACCTGGCCTACCTGGAGCGGGACGGCGTCGAGCCCGACGGGGCGCCCGGCCGCCTCTACGGCGCGGATGAAGAATTCAACGCCGAGGCATTTCGCGCACCGCTGGCGAACGAGCAGCGCCAGTTTCGGTTCATCGTTTCACCCCAGCGCAGATCGACCTGACGGATTTCGCTCGGGAGCTCATGTGTCAGGTCGAGAAGGACACCGGGCGTCAGCTCAACTGGGCGGCGGTGAATCATCACGACACCGACAACCCGCATGTCCATATCGTCGTCCACGGCGTCGACAAGAACGGCGACGACCTCCGGATCGATGGCAGATATCTCGGGGAGGGAATGCGCCGGCGGGCGCAGGAGATCCTCACCCGCGAGCTCGGGCGGCGCAGCGAGATGGACCTCGCCATGGAGCGATCGCTCGATGTTGGCCGGCCTCACAGACGGCCGCGTACATGCCTCTGCTCTCCGCCGCCGCGCCGTCGAAGCCGACGCCGCCAGCCCCGCCAAGTGGGCCCCAGGTGGGCCCGAGCACCCCCGCTTCGGCTAACTAGCGAAGCATTCAGCGAAATTTCGTGACCCCATCGGGACTTGAACCCGAGATTTCGCCGTGAGAGGGCGACGTCCTAACCGCTAGACCATGGGGCCGCTATTCAGTTTTTCGTGTCGTTCGGGGACAAGGATTCGAACCTTGATAGCCAGATCCAGAGTCTGGCGTCCTGCCATTAGACGATCCCCGAGCGGCCCGTCCGGAGGGACGGGACGCACATATCTAGAGAGGCGCGGGCCGGCTGTCAAGCTCGTGAAATCCGACGCCGTTTCGGGTTTGGCGCCGGTCGAGGTTTCGTGATAGCGATCGAAGGCTCGGGAGACCCCGCATGGAGCTATCCTTCTGGGCTGCCACCGACGTCGGTAAGAAGCGCGAGGCGAACGAGGATAACTTCCTCGTCGACAAGAAACTCTCGCTTTTTGTGGTCGCCGACGGCATGGGCGGCCATGCGTCAGGCGAGGTGGCGTCGCAGCTGGCCGTGCATGAGTTCCGGAACGCGGCCGACACGGGGAAGGAGCTCGTCGAGCGCTACGCCAAGGGGGACAAGAAGGTCGACGCCCCCGAAATCCTGGCCTTGCTCGAGAACGCGGTCCAGACCGCCGGCCAGGCCATCTACCAGAAGGGGCAGGCCGAGCCCGAGAAGCGGGGCATGGGGACCACGACCTCGGCCATGCTCATCGCCGGCGACCGGGCCTTCATCGCCCACGTCGGCGACAGCCGGATCTACATGGTGCGCGCCGGCCAGGTGGTCCAGCTCACCGAGGACCACTCGCTGGTCAACGAGCTCATCAAGCGCGGCCGGGTGACCAAGGAGGGGTTCGAGACCTCTCCCTACAAGGCCTACAAGAACGCCGTGACCCGGGCGGTCGGCGTCTACGAGACGGTCCAGCCCGACACGCTCGACCTGGAGATCCTGCCGGGTGACCAGTTCCTGCTCTGCTCGGACGGCCTGCACGCCTATCTGAACGACCAGCGGATCATCGATTCGCTCAAGGGCGACGACGTCAAGCTGCTCCCCAAGAAGTTCATCGACCTGGCCAACGCGGGCGGCGGGCACGACAACATCACCGCCATCGTCATCCGCGTCGAGGGGGCGCCGGTGGTCGCGGGCGCGCCGGTCGACGATCGCGCCGCCGAGCTGGCCCGCAAGGTCGACGTCCTCCGCAAGATGCCGCTCTTCAAGCACCTCATCTACAAGGAGATCCTGCGGGTCCTCAACGTGACGCAGGTGCGGGAGTATGCGGCCGGCGAGGAGATCCTGAAAGAGGGGACCACCGGCGACGAGATGTTCATTCTTCTTCGCGGGAAGATCCGGCTGCACAAGAACGACGCCTTCATCACCCACCTCGAGCCCGGCGCGCACATCGGCGAGATGGCGCTCGTCGATCGTCGGCAGCCGCGCTCGGCCAGCGCCACCGCCGAGGAGCGCTCGCGCGTGCTCTCGCTGTCGCGCCAGGCGTTCTACGAAATCATTCGCAAGGAGCCGCAGCTGTCGACCAAGCTGCTCTGGGCCTTCACCCAGGTGCTGGCCGACCGGCTGCGCAAGACGACGGCGGAACTTTCGGGGGCGCGACTGGAGGCGGGCGCAGAAGATTTGACCGCCGACATCATGTTCGAGGAGTGACCACCGATGTCCGACCAGACCCGCACCGAAACCGACTCACTCGGTAACGTCGAAGTACCGTCGAGCGCCCTCTACGGCGCGCAGACCCAGCGCGCTTACCAGAACTTCCCGGTCAGCGGGCTGCGCCTCCCCCGCCGCGTGATCCGCGCGCTGGCCCTCATCAAGAAGGCCGCCGCCGAGGTGAACCGCGACAGCGGCAAGCTCGACGCCAAGCTGGCGGGCGCCATCTGCCAGGCCGCCCACGAGGTCGCCGCCGGCCAGCACGACGACAACTTCGTGGTCGACATCTTCCAGACCGGCTCGGGCACCTCCAGCAACATGAACACCAACGAGGTGATCTCGAACCGCGCCATCCAGATCCTGGGCGGCGTGGTCGGCAGCAAGAAGCCGGTCCACCCCAACGACCACGTCAACATGGGGCAGTCCTCGAACGACGTCTTCCCGACGGCGGTCCACATCGCCGCCGCCGAGGCGATGGAGCGCGACCTCATCCCCGCGCTGGAGGCGCTGGAGGCGGCGCTCAGCGCCAAGGCGCGCGCCTTCGATCACATCGTCAAGATCGGACGCACCCACCTGATGGACGCCGTGCCGATCCGGCTCGGGCAGGAGTTCGCCGGCTACACCCAGATGCTGACCAACACCATCCGCCGGGTCCGCGCCGCGACGACGTCGGTCGCCGAGCTGGCGCTGGGGGGGACGGCCGTGGGGACCGGGCTCGGCTCCGCCCCCGAGTTCGCCCCCAAAGTGATAGGGATCATCTCCAAGGAGATCGGCATCCACCTCAAACAGGCGCCGAACCTCTGCGAGGCGCTGTCGGCGCGCGACGGGCTCGTCGAAGCCTCGGGCGCCCTGCGCTCGGCGGCGGTCAGCCTGACCAAGGTGGCCAACGACATCCGCTGGTTGGGGTCGGGGCCGAGGTGCGGCATCGGTGAGATCCACCTCCCGGATCTCCAGCCGGGCAGCTCGATCATGCCCGGCAAGGTGAACCCCGTGATGTCCGAGATGCTCCTGATGATCTGTGCCCAGGTTATCGGGAATGATGCCACCGTCGGGTGGGGCGGCGCGGCCGGCAACTTCGAGCTGAACGTCATGATCCCGGTCATCGCCTATAACGTGCTGCACTCCGTCGCCATCCTGGCCAACGGCTGCCGGCTGTTCGCCTCGCGCTGTGTCGAAGGGATCGAGCCGAACGAAGAACGCTGCAACGCGCTCATCGAGCAGAGCCTGGCCATGGTTACGGCCCTCAATCCCCGTATCGGCTATGACGCCGCGGCGGCCATCGCAAAAGAGTCGGTCAAGACCGGCAAGACGGTGCGCGAGCTATGCTTGGAGAAAAAAGTGCTCCCTCCCGACGAGTTGGCGCGACTTCTCGACGCGAGGACCATGACCGGGCACTAAAGCCATACAAGTTTTACGTTCGAGCCTCCCATAGAAAGGAAACCCTATGCAGCGAGCACGCCATCGCATCCGGGGTTGGTTGGGGTTGGCGGGCGCCATCGGGGCGCTGATCCTGGTTCCGACGTTGTCGGGATGTCCCGGCACCCTCGATCCCGACGTCGCCAAGCTGGCGGGGACG
>DATNDC010000213.1:0-15312 GCA_035607055.1 Polyangia bacterium | reverse complement strand
CATCCCGAGAGTGTGGGGACAATGCGTCTTGGGATTCCCGGTGGCAGCATCCATCGAGATGCCCTCGACGCCCCAGCACATGTGGTACGAGCGGCAGTGCTCTTGCCCGCTCTGGGTGTACATGTCTTCGCACGCCTTCTCGGTGGCCGGGAGGGTGAGCGTCAAGCCCGGGACGTTCGAGCAGTAGGCAAAGAGGTTCGTGCAGAACACCGAGGCGCTGAGCGCGTCGGTGCCCGTCATGTCGGTCACGGTGCAGTCGGCCATCGAGTGGCCGGCGTCGACTGGGGCTCCGCCCGCGCCGCCGGTCGCGGCGCCGCCTGCGCCGCCGGTGGCGGTCGCGCCGCCGCCCGCGCCGCCCGTCGCGCCGCCGGCGCCGCCCGTCGCGGCGTGGCCGCCCGCGCCGCCCGTCGCGGTCGTCGTGCCGCCGGCGCCGCCCGTCGCGGCGTGGCCGCCCGCGCCGCCTGTGGCGCTGGAGCCGCCGGTGCCGCTCTTGCCGCCGGTGCCGCCCGAGGTGCCGCCGGTGCCGGTCGGGGTGGTGCTGCTGGAGCAGCCGAACGTGGCGATCGCGAGCGAGAACAAAGGAACGGCAAGCTTCTTTAACATCGGGGTCTCCTGGAGCCTGAGCGGCGGTTGGATTGCGAAGGTTGGGAAATTGCGGCCGAGCTTAGACGACGTTCGAAACAACGTCCATGACGACGTTATTCCGAACCGGCGGCTTTTTGCGCGGCCGGCGGGCTACTTCCCGTCCACGGCGCCGCGCAGGCCGAGGTCGAGGCCGCGCACCTTCTCGAACCGCTGACTGACGTCGGTCCAGTTCCAGATATTCCAGACCGCCTCGAAGAAGCTCTTCTTGTCGGGGCCGTACTGCAGATAGAAGGCGTGCTCCCAGGCGTCGAGCACCAGGATCGGGACGCCGCCCTGGTTGATGTTCGACTGGTGGTCGTAGATCTGCGTGGTCAGCAGGCGCTTGGCGACCGGCTCCCAGGCGAGCGCCGCCCAACCGGAGCCCATGATCGTCATTGCCGCGCCGGTCAGCTGCCCCTTGAACGCGGCAAAGCTGCCGAAGTCGTGTTTGATCTGCTCACCGAGCGCGCCCGACGGCTCGCCGCCCGCCTTCGGCGCCAGGTTCTGCCAGAACAGCGAGTGCAGGACGTGGCCCGAGGTATGGAAGGCCAGCGCTTTCTCCAGCGTGGCGACCTTGGCGAAGTCGTTCTTCTCGCGCGCCTCCGCCAGCCCGTCGGTCGCCGTGTTGGCGCCCGTGACGTACGCGGCGTGGTGCTTGTCGTGGTGGAGCTGCATGATCTTTCCAGAGACGTGCGGCTCCAGCGCGCCGTAGTCGTAGCTGAGGTCGGGCAGGGTGTACTTTGGCATGGCGCGAATATGAGCAACGCGGCTCATCCACGCAAGGGGCGGGTAGGTGTTTGGGCGCTGTTCTTAGGGACGCCCTGGGGGGGGACGCCCTGGGGGCCCGACCGGATCTAGGAACCGAGGCGGCGCTTTTCCCGGCGGAGGCTCTTTCGCACGACGGCGGCCGCGCGGCGGGCCATCGTGGCCTGCGTCGGCTTGCGACCCGGCATCGGCTCCTGCTCGGCGTGATGCTCGACGAAGTCGCCGGGCGCGCACCCGAGCTCGAACATCGTCACCTCGCGCTTGCCGCGATCGCCGAGGCGAAACGGGACGACCGCCGCGCCGATGCCCGCGCCCACGTAGACGGCGCCGACCCCGTCGCCCGCCGCGCCGTCGACCTCGTGATCGCGCGAGCCGTAGAGCCCGTGCACGTAGCGGTGGCCGGCGATCATGCCCACCGCCAGCTCGTGAAGCCGCGCCAAGGTGACCTGCCCGCCGTGCGTGTGGCCCGAGAGAACCAGCGGGAGGCCGTGGCGCCAGAGGCCGTCCGCCTCTTCGGCGATGTGCGAAAGCGCGATCGAAGGCAGGTCGCGGCGCAGGCCCTTGACCGCCTCGTCCCGGCGCGCGTGGCCGGTGTACGCGTCGTCGAGGCCGACCACCTGCAGGCGCTCCCCGCGCAGGGTGATGATCGTGTTCCGGTTGCGCAGCACCTCGGCGCCGCCGCGCTCGAGCGCCTGGCGGACCTCGTCGGCGCCGGACCAGTAGTCGTGATTGCCGAGCACCGCGATGACGGGCGCCTTGAACATCCGGATCACCTCGGCCAGCTGATCGAGATAGAGCTGGCTGTGGCAGACGAAGTCGCCGGAGAGAAGAATGAGGTCCGGGTGCTGAGCATTGGTCATCTCCGTCGCCGTCCGCTGCACCTCGAAGGGGGTGATGCGCCCGACGTGGAGATCGGTGAGGTGCGCGATGCGCAGGTGGCTCACCTGCTTGCGGTAGACGGCCGGACCGGCGAAGCGGCGAAGCTGGATCCCGTAGCGGCGCGCGCCGTTCGACGGGCGCCAGGTGGCGTGCGCCCGGCGGGCCGCCATGCGGGCGGCCCAGGCCGCCACGTCGTCGACAGTCGTCGGCACGTCAGCCGTCAGAGTCGGGAACGAGCCACTCACGGAACACCTTCAATATAACCCGTAGCCCGCTGCCTCGGCCGCCCAAAATCACTGCGTACTCCCACCTACAGTTGTCGTCGGGACCCTCAAAGGGTCCCGCGCCCCCCGCGACGAGGTCGGCCGAGCAAAGCTCGTCCGCCCTCACGCGATCGGTCGATGCCGGCAGGTCCGCTAGGTCGAATTTTGCACCAGCTCGAGGAAGGCGCGGGCGGCGTGGCTCAGCGTGCGGGCTTTTGCGTACAAGAGGCGCACCTTGCGCTCGACGTGCAGCTCCTTGACGTTCACCTCGCGCACGACGCCGCTCTCGACGTCCTGGCCGACGCACATGCGCGGCAAGAAGGCGACTCCCTCGTTGTTCTGGACCAGGCGGCGGATCGTCTCCAGCGTGGGCATCTCGACGTCCATCCGCAACGGGACCTTGTGGCGCCGGAACTCGCGCAACACCACCTCGCGGTAGGGTGACAGCACGTTGTGCGCGATGAAGGTCTCATCGCCGAGCTCGGCGATGGAGACGGACCGCCGGCGCGCGAGCGGGTGGCGGGGCGAGACGATGAAGGCCAGCGCGTCGGTGTAGATGACCTTGGCGACGAGGCGATCGTCGCCGGGATCGTAGCTGGCGACGCCGAGCTCGAGGTCCCCCTCGAGCAGCTCGACGGGGATGCGGCTCGACTGCGCGCGCCGGACCTGGACCTTGATCTTGGGGAAGAGGCCCCGGTAGCGTTGGATGTAGGGCAAAAGGTAGAGCGTCGAGGATTCGTTGGCGCCGATGACCAGGCGGCCCGCCGACTTGTCGCGCAGCTCGGCGAGCGCGCCCTCGAGCTCCTCCGCGAGGTTGCGGAAGCGGCGCGCGAAGTCGAGCACCGTGCGCCCGGTGTCCGTCGGCACCAGCTCCTTGGCGGCGCGGTCGATCAGCTTCTCGCCGAGCTCGCTCTCGAGCCGCTGCACCGCCAGCGAGATCGCCGGCTGCGTGCGGAACAGCTTCTCCGCGGCCCGCGAGAAGCTGCGCTCTGCGACCACGGTGGCGAAGACCTGCAGCGCGTGGAGCTCCATGGCCGCCATGGTAGAGCATAACGAATGCTTATCGAACGAAGAATAATTATAAATTTGCGAAATCAGGCCTCGGGACCCAAGGTTGAGCCCATGACGACGCCGACCTCGACCTCCGGGCAAGGGACACAGAAAGTCCATATCTTCGACACCACGCTGCGCGACGGCGAGCAGGCTCCCGGGTGCAGCATGACCACGCCCGAGAAGCTGCGCATGGCCGCCAAGCTCGCCGAGCTGGGCGTCGACATCATGGAGGCGGGGTTCCCCGTCGCTTCGACCGGCGACTTCGAGGCGGTCGAGAAGGTGAGCCGCGAGGTGGCGGTCAAGGTCGCCGCGCTGGCGCGCGCCACCACCCTCGACGTCGAGCGCGCCGCCAAGGCGCTGGAAGGGGCCAAGGTCGCGCCTCGCATCCACGTTTTTCTGGCCACCAGCGACGTCCACCTCAAGTACAAGCTGAAGAAGACGCGGGCCCAGGTCCTCGACGAGGCCGCCGCCGCGGTCGCCCTGGCCAAGAAGCACGTCGGCGACGTCGAGTTCTCCGCCGAGGACGGCGGCCGCACCCCGGTCGCGTACCTGATCGACGTCGCGCGCGCCGTCGTCGCCGCCGGCGCCGGCACGGTCAACATCCCCGACACCGTCGGCTACGGCGTCCCCGAGGAGTACGGCGCCCTCATCGGCCAGGTGGCGGGGGCGCTCGGCAAGTCGGCCATCGTGAGCGTGCACTGCCACAACGACCTCGGGCTGGCGGTCGCCAACTCGCTCAGCGCCATCCAGAACGGCGCGCGCCAGGTCGAGTGCACGGTCAACGGCATCGGCGAGCGCGCCGGCAACTGCTCGCTCGAGGAGATCGTGATGGTCCTCAAGACCCGCGCCGACCGTCTCCCCTACGTCACCGGGATCCGCAGCGAGCAGCTCTATCCCGCGAGCCAGCTCCTCACCGAGATCATCGGCGTCGGCGTGCAACCGAACAAGGCGATCGTGGGAGCCAACGCCTTCGCGCACGAAGCGGGCATTCACCAGGACGGCTTCCTCAAGGAGCGGACCACCTACGAGATCATCGAGCCCATGAGCGTCGGCGTCCCCGAGAGCCGTCTCGTGCTCGGAAAGCACAGCGGCCGGCACGCGCTCCACGCGCGCTGCAAGGACCTCGGGCTGGCGCTCGACAAGCCCCAGCTCGACGAGCTCTACACCCGGTTCACCGCGCTCGCCGATCGGCAGAAAGGGATCACCGACGACGAGATCCGGGGTCTGGCAGCGAGCGCCATCAAAGATACGTCTAGAAAAATTGCGTAGTTTCGCTTACTTGAATTAACTGTCTGAAAGTATGTAACTACGCTAAAGTATTAGACGCCTGTCGCCGATTCGCCAGATATGGCGAATCGTGTGGCCCGAGGTCTTGGGTTACTCTGTCTCGCGACCGGCGCCGTTGCTTGCGCTCAGCCGGATGAATCGGCGAGCCCCCCGGCGGTGGACATCGCCGCGGTCACCGAGAACGGCCTGACGGAGAACGGGTTCGTCATGAACGGGTTCGTCATGAACGGCCTGACGGAGAACGGGCTCGTCTTGAACGGGTTCGTCATGAACGGGTTCGTCATGAACGGCCTGACGGAGAACGGGCTCATCATGAACGGGCTCGCCCCGGGCGGCGTCAACGCCGACCTCCTCGACGATCCGCTGTCGCGGCAGTTCCTGCAGTACGTCGTCTCTTGCGCGCTCGACGACCAGCAGACCCTGTCGTTCACGGCCGGCGGCACCGCCTACACCTTCCCTGGAGAGCTGGGCCTGGCGCCTCAGTGGGGAGCGTCGCACGGATCGTGCGACGGCTCGTGCCAGCGCTGGGTCTCCGCCTGCGTGCTCGCCCGCATCGACGCGGCCGGCATCCACCGCGAGATCTCCGTCCGCGGCCCGGCCCCGGCGCTGCTGCCCACGCTGGGCGAGATCTCCCATTACACCCAGCGCGAGGCGACCTACTTCGGCAACCTGTTCGTGCAGGGGCAGCCGCGCTTCCTCTGCCTGGCACCGGGCCAAAAGGAGGACCAGCGGGTCTGCGGCGACTCGCTCGCCGATTGCCCGATGACGGTCGTGGGGTCGTGTGCTCTCGACTGCGTCCTCAAGGCGGGGGTGTTCGGTGACGCTCTGTGCAGCGACGCGGGGCGCTCGGGTACTGGCCAGAGCTACTTCGAAAGCATCACCGTCTTTCTGCCGAAGTAGGCGAGGTGATCGAGCGGGTCCTCGCCGGTCGGTTCCAGCTGCTCGCGCAGGCCGGCGCCGGCGGCATGGGCGCCGTCTACCGCGCGCGCGATCTGGCGACGGGCGCCACGGTGGCGGTCAAGATCCTCACCGGCCGCGAGGCGCGCGAGGCCCAGCGGTTCGATCAAGAGGGCGCCATCCTGGCCGGGCTGGTCCATCCGGCGATCGTCCGCTACATCGCCCACGGCGTCGCCGACAGCGGGGCCCGCTACATCGCGATGGAGTGGCTCGACGGCGAGGACCTGGCCGCGCGCCTCGACCGCGAGCCGCCGACCATCGCCGAGACGGTGACGCTCGCGCGCCGGACGGCGGAGGCGCTGGCCCACGCGCACCAGCTCGGGATCGTCCACCGGGACATCAAGCCCGGCAACCTGTTCCTGCCCGCTGGTGCCATCGAGCGGCTCAAGGTGCTCGACTTCGGCATCGCCCGCTTGACCGGCGGGGCGCACCGACTGACGCGCACCGGGTCTGTGATCGGGACGCCCGGGTACGTGGCGCCGGAGCTCGTGCGCGGGACGCGCGACATCACCCCGCGCGCCGACGTGTTTTCGCTGGGGTGCGTGATGTTCGAGTGTCTCACCGGCCGGCCGGTGTTCGAGGCCGAGGCCCCCACGGCGCTGCTGGCCAAGATCCTCCTCGTCGAGCCGCCGCGGGTCCGCAGCCTGACGCCGCAGGTGCCCGCCGCCGTCGACGACTGCGTCGCCCGGATGCTGGCCAAGGATCCCGAGCGGCGGCTCCCCGATGCCGGCGCGGTCCTGACGGCGCTCGCCGCGCTGGGGCCGTTCGGCGCTGCGCGGGCGGCGGGCGGTGGCCGCCAGAACCTGCCGACCGCGGCCCTCACCGCGCGCGAGCGACGGATCGCCTGCGTCGTCATCGCCGGCCCCTCGACCACCGGCGAACGCCGCTGGGGCGGAGCCCCGCCGCCCGCGGCGTCGAGCGAGGAAGTCGTCATCGCCGGGCAGCTGCGGCGGCTGGTGGCGATCGAAGACGAGCTCGGCCGCCGCTATGGTGCCCAGATTCACCCGCTGCCCGACGGCTCGGTGGTGGTGTCGCTGCCGGAGCAAGAGCGGGCCACCGATCAGGCGGCCCGCGCGGCCCGCTGCGCGCTGGCGATGCGGGGCGCGCTGCCCGACGTGGCGTTCGTG
This sequence comes from Polyangia bacterium, assembly GCA_035607055.1. Lineage (GTDB taxonomy): Bacteria > Myxococcota_A > Polyangia > Fen-1088 > Fen-1088 > JADGRB01. The sequence goes on along the minus strand of DATNDC010000213.1, from coordinate 8,357 downwards.
GTGTCGGCTGGGCAGGGACGCTTCTCGCCCTGGTCGGCGGTGGGCACCGTGATCGACAACGGCATGCGCCTCCTGCGCGGGACGGCTGCGGGCGCGATTCGCCTCGACGACGTAGCCGCCGGGCTGCTCGACGGGCGCTTCGAGGTCCGCCGCGACGGGACGACCTCCTACCTGCGCGCCGAGCGCGACGGCTTCGGGGGCCAGCGTCCGCTGCTCGGCCGGGCGACGCCGTTCGTCGGCCGCGGACGCGAGATGTCGATGCTGACCAACCTCTACGCCGGCACGGTCGCCGAGTCGGCCGCCACGCCGGTGCTGGTGATCGGCGAGGCTGGCGTCGGCAAGTCGCGGCTGCGGCAGGAGCTCTGCGAGTGGGTGCAGCGCCAGCCCGATCAGGCCGAGGTGCTGTTCGGCGGCGTCGACGCGGTCGGCGCCGGCTCGCCGTTCGCGATGCTGGCTCGCGCGATCCGGCGGGCGGCCGGGATCGTCGAGGGGGAGCCGCTCGAGGCGCGGCGCGAGAAGCTGCGCGCGCGCGTCGCCCGCCACGTCGATCCGCAGGCGCAGGGACGGGTCGCAGAGTTTCTGGGCGAGATCGCCGACGTGCGCGTCGAAGAGGGGAGCGAGACGCTCCGCGCGGCGCGCGCCAACCCGCAGCTGATGGGCGACGGCATGCGCCGCGCGTTCGAGGACTGGCTGGCGGCCGAGTGCGCCGCTCGTCCGGTGCTCCTGATCCTGGAGGACCTCCACTGGGGCGACCTCGGCACCGTCAGTTTCGTGGACGGCGCCCTGCGTAACCTGCACGACCAGCCGCTCATGGTGCTGGCGCTGGCGCGTCCCGAGGTGGAGGCCTGCTTCCCCGAGGTCTGGACGGCGCGCCACCGGCAGACCATCCGCCTGGCGCCGCTCTCCTCGCGGGCCGCCGAGAAGTTGGTGCGCGAGGCCCTGAGCGGGATCGAAGACGACCTGGTGGCGCGCTTGGTGGGGCGCGCCGACGGGAACGTCTTCTACCTCGAGGAGCTGATCCGCGCGGCGGCCGCCGGGCGGGTCGACACGCTGCCCGACAGCGTGCTGGCGATGGTCCAGGCGCGCCTCGACGTCGAGGGCGCCGACGGCAAGCGCGTGCTGCGCGCGGCGGCTGTGTTCGGCGAACGATTTTCGCGCGCGGGGCTGGGCGCGCTGCTCGGCGGGGCGGGGGTGAGCGGCGTCTCGGACCTGGTCACCGACGCGGTCGAGCGCCTGGCGGCGCACGAGCTTCTGGCGCGCGCGCCGGTGCCGGCGCCCGACGGCGACACCGAGCTGGTGTTCGCGCATGCGCTCGTTCGCGAGGCGGCCTACGAGATGCTCACCGACGAGGATCGGCTGCTCGGCCACCGCCTGGCCGGGAACTGGCTGGAGCAGGCGGGCGCGGCCGACGCCATGGTCCTGGCCGAGCATTTCCGCCACGGAGGCGAGCCCGCGCGCGCAGCGCGCTGGTACGAGCGCGCCGCGGCACAGGCCCTGAACGCGAACGACCTGGTCGCCGCCATCGATCGCGCCGAGCTGGGGATCGCGGGGGGCGCGACGGGCGAGCTCCTGGGGAAGCTGGGGCTCATCGCCGCCGAGGCGCACGTCTGGCGCGGCGAGCTCGAGGAGGCCGAGCGGCGGGCGCTGGCGGCGGCCGTCGATCTCCCTGCCGGGAGCCCGGCCTGGCTGCGAGCGCTCGCCCAGGCCATCGTCGCCGCTGGCAAACTCGGGCGGCTGCAGGCCGTCCAAGACCAGGTCCGGCTCGTCGAAGGATCGCCTTTGACCGCCGACCCGACCGTCCGGAGCGCGCGGATCATCGCCCTGACCGTGGGAGCCAACTTCCTGCTCTTCGGTGGGCGCCACGCGGTCGCGGATCCTCTGATCGCCGCCATCGGTGCGCTGGCCGGCGAGCGCGACGCGGCGCTCGACCCGCAGGCGTTGGGCCTCCTGCATCAGTTGCGGGCCGTACGCGCCTCCGTGGCCGGCGATCTCGGGCGGTGTCTCAGCGGTCTCGAGTCGTCCCTGCAGGCCTTCGAGCAGGCGGGCGACCTGCGCAATGCTTGCGCCGTCCGCACCAACCTCGGCTACCTCTACTCCGAGCTCGGCGACTTTCAGCGCGCCGAGGCCGCGTTGCGGCAGGCGCTGGGCGCCTGCGACCGGATGGGGCTCTTCGATCTCTCCGCCTCGATCCAGCACAACCTCGGACGCGTCCTCGGGTACGGGCCAGAGCTCGCCGAGGCGGAGCGACTCGAGCGCGAGTCGATCGAAGCCGCTCGACGGCAGGGCGATCCGCGCCTCGAGGGGATGGCGCGGTTCTACCTGGCCGAGATCCTCATCGCGCAGGGGGCCTTCGCGCGCGCGGCCGCCGAGGCCGCCGCCGCCGTCGAGGTGCTGGTCGTCGCCCCCACCTTGCAGGTGGCCGCCCAGGGGACGCTGGCCCGCGCGCGGCTCGGCGGCGGCGACTTCGCGGGGGGGCTGGCCGCGGCGCGCGAGGCCCAGTCGGCGCTCGAGCGCTTCGGCGAGATCGAGGAGGGCGACTCGATGGTGCGCCTCACCTACGCCGAGGCGCTGGTGGCCGCCGGCGAGCCAGTGCAGGCCGAGGCGGCCCTGGCCGCCGCGCGCGACCACCTCCTGGCGCGCGCCGAGCGGGTCGCGGACCTCGGCTGGCGCCAGCGCTTTCTGCACGAGGTCCCCGTCAACGCCCGCATCCTCGCTCTCGCCGCCACCCCGCCGCCCGCGCGCTCACCCGGCTCGACCGCCGCCGCCTAGCAACCGGAACGGCAGGCGATCGCGTGAGCGGAGGCGAGCTCTGCTCGCGGGAGCTCGTCGGGGGAGGGTTCGGGAACCCTCTCAGGGTTCCCGAAGGCAATTGATGGCGTGAGCGGAGGCGAGCTCTGCTCGCGGGAGCTCGTCGGGGGAGGGTTCGGGAACCTCTCAGGTTCCCGAAGGCAATTGAAACTTCCGCGCGGGCGACTATGCTGCGCGACGAAACACTCATGGCCACCGTCGACGTTCCGCTCAAGAGGGTCCGTTTCGGCCACACCGCTCGCAAGGACGGGTGGTGGGTCATGCCGCTGGTGACGTTCCTGGTGTTCTCCGCGTTCATCGTCTACGTCACCTGGGCGCTGCTCCAGGGGGAGAACTACAGCTACGGGAACTACCTGTCGCCGCTCTACGAACCGGAGATCTTCGGCAACTCGCCGCATGCCTGGTTCGGGCCCTGGCGCTGGCCCTGGCTGCCGTTCATCAAGTACTCGCCGGCGATGCTGATCTTGATCTTCCCGCTGGCGTTCCGCCTCAGCTGCTACTACTACCGGGGCGCCTACTACAAGGCGTTCTGGGCCGACCCGCCGGCCTGCGCCGTGGGCGAGCCGCGCGACGAGTATCGCGGCGAGGCCAAGTGGCCGCTGCTCATTCACAACATCCACCGCTACGCGCTCTACTTTGCGCTCATCTTCAACATCTTCCTGGCCATCGGCGCGGTCGAGGGGTTCATCTTCAACGACCCCAAGACGGGCCACGCGACCTTCGGGATGGGCGTCGGCTCGCTGGTCATCCTGCTGAACGCCGTCCTGCTCGCCGGGTACAGCTTCGGGTGCCACTCGCTCCGCCACCTCACGGGCGGGGTGATGGACGTCTTCTCCAAGTCGCCGGCGCGCAAGAAGGTCTACGACTGCGTGAGCTGCTTCAACCGGCACCACCCCAAGTGGGCCTGGTTCTCGCTCGTCTGGGTGGCGCTCACCGACGTCTACATCCGCCTGTGCGCGACGGGCGTCATCACCGATCCGAGGATCTTCTAAATGCCCGTTCACGAGACACACGAGCACGACGTCCTGGTCATCGGCGCCGGCGGCGCCGGCCTCCGCGCGGCCATCGAGGCCTCGGCGGCCGGCCTGTCGGTCGGCCTGGTCTGCAAGTCGCTGCTCGGCAAGGCCCACACCGTCATGGCCGAGGGAGGCATGGCGGCCTCGATGGGGCACGTCGACGACCGCGACAACTGGAAGGTCCACTTTGCCGACACCATGCGGGGCGGCCAGTACCTGAACAACTGGCGGATGGCCGAGCTGCACGCCAAGGAGGCGCCCGAGCGCGTCCGCGAGCTCGAGGCCTGGGGCGCCGTGTTCGACCGCACCAAGGACGGCCGCATCCTGCAGCGCAACTTCGGCGGCCACCGCTACCCGCGCCTGGCGCACGTCGGCGACCGCACCGGCCTGGAGATGATCCGCACGCTGCAAGACCACGGGGTCCACCAGGGCTTCAAGGTCTACATGGAGCACACCATCACCAAGCTGTTCGTCGACGCCGGGCGCGTGGCCGGGGCGTTCGGCTACGACCGCGAGCGGGGAAACCTGCGGGTGTTCAAGGCCAAGGCGATCGTGCTGGCCACCGGCGGCGTCGGGCGGGCCTTCAAGATCACCAGCAACAGCTGGGAGTACACGGGCGACGGCTACGCGCTGGCCTACGACGCGGGCGCGGATCTCATGGACATGGAGTTCATCCAGTTCCACCCGACCGGCATGGTCTGGCCGCCCTCGGTGAAGGGGATCCTGGTGACCGAAGGGGTGCGTGGCGAGGGGGGCGTGCTGCGCAACAAGGACGGCAAGCGCTTCATGTTCGACGACGTCCCCGACAACTACAAAGCGCAGACCGCGGACAACGAAGAAGAAGGGTGGAAGTATACCCAGGGGGACAAGAACTCGCGCCGGCCGCCCGAGCTGCTGACGCGCGACCACGTGGCGCGCAAGATCATAAAAGAGGTGCGCGAGGGGCGCGGCAGCCCGCACGGCGGCGTGTTCCTCGACATCGCCTGGATCAAGGCGCGCGTCCCCGGCGGCGCCGAGCACATCAAGAAGAAGCTCCCCAGCATGTACCACCAGTTCAAGGAGCTGGCGAACGTCGACATCACCGAGGTGCCGATGGAGGTGGGGCCGACCACGCACTACACGATGGGCGGCATCCGCGTCGACGGAGACTCGCAGATGTCGACGGTGCCGGGGCTGTTCGCGGCCGGCGAGTGCGCGGCCGGGCTGCACGGCGCCAACCGCCTGGGCGGAAACTCGCTCTCCGACCTCCTGGTGTTCGGCAAGCGCGCCGGCGAGCACGCGGCCAAGTTCGCCCGCGAGCGCGGGGCGGCGAACATCGACCAGACGGCGGTCGACGCCGCCGAGCGGGTGGCGCTGGCGCCCTTCGAGCGCGCGGCGGCGGGTGGCGACACCGAGGCTCCCTACAAGATCCAGCACGAGCTGCAAGACCTGATGCAGGCCAACGTCGGGATCGTCCGCAACGAGGCCGACATGCAGAAGGCCGTCGAGGGGATCCACGCGCTCAAGGCGCGGGCCGCCAAGATCGCGGCGCACGGCAACCGGGAGTACAACCCGGGCTGGCACACGGCGCTCGACCTCGCCAACCTGCTCGCCTGCGCCGAGGTGATCGCCACCGCGGCGCTCGCGCGCAAGGAGTCGCGCGGCGGTCACTTCCGGGAGGACTTCCCGGACAAGGATCCGAGCTTCGGCAGCTTCAACCACGTCGTGCGCAAGGGGGCGGGGGGACGGGCCGAGCTGCGGCGGGAGACGATCCCCACGCTGCGCGAAGATCTGAAGCTGGTCATCGAGGAGAACAAATAATGGCCGACTCCGCTGTGTTCCGGGTTTGGCGCGGCGAGAAGGGGCAGGGGGAGTTCAAGGACTACACCACCCCGGTCTCGGAGGGGATGGTGGTCCTCGACGCCATCCATCAGATCCAGGCCGAGCAAGCCAACGATCTGGCGGTGCGCTGGAACTGCAAGGCCGGCAAGTGCGGGTCGTGCTCGGCGGAGGTGAACGGCATGCCCAAGCTGATGTGCATGACCCGCCTCGACACCCTCCCGCTCGCAGAGCCGGTGACGGTGCAGCCGATGCAGACCTTCCCCTCGATCCGCGATCTCGTCACCGACGTGTCCTGGAACTTCCGGGTCAAGAAGCAGATCAAGCCCTTCAAGCCACGCAAGCCCGACGCCCCCGACGGCACCTGGCGCATGCAGCAGGAAGACATCGAGCGCGTGCAGGAGTTCCGCAAGTGCATCGAGTGCTTCCTCTGCCAGGACGTCTGCCACGTGCTGCGCGATCACCACAAGCACGAGGAGTTCATCGGCCCGCGCTTCCTGGTCCACACGGCGGCGCTGGAGATGCACCCGCTCGACACCGAGGACCGCGTCCCCGAGCTGAAGAAGGCCTACGGCGTCGGCTACTGCAACATCACCAAGTGCTGCACCAAGGTCTGCCCCGAGCACATCACCATCACCGACAACGCCATCATTCCGCTCAAGGAGCGCGTCGTCGACCGCTACTACGATCCGCTCAAGCGCCTGTTCGGGATCGGCAAGAAGAAGTAGAGGGCGCCCGGGCGCTGCGCGGCGCCTCGGGCCTCAGCCACCGGCGGCCGCGTCGGCCCCGGCGTCCGCGGGCGCGTCGACGCCAGCGTCGCTGGGCGCCGCATCCGCCGACGCGTCGTGCAGCGTGCTGATGGCGTCGTAGTCCTTCGCGCCGCCGTCGCCGCTGATGCCGTAGACGCCGCCCCCCTGCGGAAAATCGGGGATGATGTACGCCGACGGTCCGATGACTGGATAGCCCTGGCAGCACTTCCCGGGCGCGCTATAGGGCTGGCCGAACTCGAGGTGAATGACCTGCCACGGGCGTCCGTCGGAGTAGGGGTTGAAGGCGACCAGGACGTCGCACTCGCCGGGCTGCTGGCCAGTGATGGTGGTGTGCGTGCAAGCGGTGGTGTTCTCGTCGCCCTCACAGCCGACGCTGTAGCGGGGCGGACAGGCCGGACCGTTGACGTCGAATTCCACGTTCAGCTCCATGTTGTCGGGGGATCCGATGTAGACGGTCGTCGCCGGGCAATATTCGGCGCAGTTGCTGGCGCACCCCTGCTGGGCCGTGAAGAGCGCGAGCAGGAACCCGAGGGCGCCGAGGACCCCGAAAAAAGAGAGGAGCTTCAAAGAGAGGATCTTCATGAAAGAGGCGAGTCTAGCGTCGGCGCGAGGGAGGCCAACTTTAATTCACCGCCGGCCGAATGCCGGTGACTCGGCGCACGGGAGGGCCCTTTTCGGCGGGTTGAGCGTCATTTTTGATCCTGGTTTCTCTTGGGAACCGGCTTGGTCTATGCTCGCGGCCCTCGGAGGGACACAGAAGATGAGCCGTCTCGATTCGTTGGTCCTCGCTCTTGGCCTCGGTTTGGGTGTCGTGGCGTGCGCCGGTGCGGGCGCGTCGATGAAGCCGGCGGCGGTGGTGCCGGCGACCGGGCCACACGCCCCGGACAAGAACCCGTTCGAAGGGGCGACGCTGTACGTGAACCCCGACTACAAGGCGACGGTCGACGGGCTGGCCGCCAAGCACCCCGAGGCGGCCGACAAGCTGAAGAAGCTCGGCAGTTACCCGACCGCCATCTGGATGAGCAAGATCGCCGACCTCAGCAAGCTGCCCCAGTACCTCTCCGACGCCGAGGCGCAGCAGACCGCGGGCGGCAAGCCGGTGGTGCCGGTGTTCGTCGTCTACGACATGCCGGGGCGCGACTGCGCGGCCGCGGCCTCGGCGGGCGAGCTGCCCCCCAACGAGACCGGCGAGGCGCGCTACCAGAAGGAGTACATCGACGTGATCGCCGGCGCGCTGGCGGCGCACCCCAAGCTGAACACGGCGCTGATCCTGGAGCCCGACTCGCTGGCCAACCTGGTGACCAATCTCGAGAAGCCCACCTGCGCCGCCGCCGAGCCGATCTACAAGCGGTCGATCGCCTACGCCATCGCCAAGCTCTCGCTGCCGAACGCCTTCATCTACGTCGACGCCGCGCACGCCGGCTGGCTCGGCTGGCCGCGCAACATCGTCAAGAGCTACGCCGTCTACAAAGAGGTGCTGGCCATGGCGGGCGGCCCCGACCGCATCCGCGGCTTCGCCACCGACGTCTCGAACTACGATCCCGCCCAGGACCCAACCGCGCCGAAGCGCGATCCGGCCGCCGCCCCCAACGACGAGCTCGGCTACGTGGCGGACCTGGCCAAGGGGTTGCCGACCGTCGGCATCACCGGCAAGGGATTCGTCATCGACACCGGCCGCGACGGCGTCCCCTCCGTGCGCACCGAGCCTGGCAACTGGTGCAACATCAAGGGTGCGGGTCTCGGCGAGCGGCCGCAAGCCTCGCCGGCGCCGAACGTCGACGCCTACCTCTGGATCAAGGTCCCCGGCGAGTCGGACGGCACCGCCGATCCCAAGGCCGCGCGCTTCGACCAGAACTGCGCCTCCGACGACGCCTCCCCCGGCGCCCCCGAGGCGGGCTTGCTGTTCGAGCCCTACCTCCTCGACCTCGTGAAGAACGCCAAGCCG
>DATNDC010000272.1:0-3805 GCA_035607055.1 Polyangia bacterium | reverse complement strand
TCGTACACCGGCCAGTTTCTGGCCCCCCTCCTCGGCATCCGCCGCGGCCGCGCCACCACCGCGGCCTGAGCGTCGCTACGGCGCCTTGGTCGCGTCGAGGTAGGTGACCGCGGCGCTGGCGTCCGCGACGTCGAGCTGGGTCGGGTCGTACACGTCCGCCGTGGTTGGCAACGACAGCAGCTTCTGCAGATCGACGCGCGCCACCCAGTTGTACTCGGAGTTCACCAGGAACCCGACGGGGTGGCCGCCGGCCATCGCGGTGGTCACGGCGATGCCGTGCGGGTCGGAGATGTTGAACCAGTAGGACGCGTCGGGCAGCGACGGGAGGTTCGCGTGGACGTACGTCGACATGGTCGCGGTGGCGGTGCCGAGGTCGGCGGCGCCCATGTCGCCCCCCCCTTCGGACTCGAAGAAGGCGATGTGTGAGGACGGCTCGATCGCCACCCCGGTCAGCTCGTCGGCGCCGGTGGCGTCGATGACCACGTGCGGCGCCGTCACGCTCTTCTTCGTCTTGTCGAACGTCGCCTTCGAGAGATCGAGGACGTACTCGTAGCTCTGCAGCTCCGAGGGGACCACGATCTTGCCGCTGGTCGGATCGGCGGAGGCCGAGTCGGGCTCGTCGCCCAGCGGCGCGGTCGGGTCGGTGGCGCTCGGATCCTGATAGGTATAGACGGTGTTGTTGTCCGCGAGGTCGATGATGTTGAGGCCGTCCGTCATGGGATCGCCCGCCTCGTCGACGTAGTCGGCGCAGAACGTGAGCGAGGCCGTGCTGGTGGAGTTGGAGTTGATGGCCGAGCCGCAGTCGTAGAACGGCGCCAGGATCCGGTGATTCGCCGAATCGAAGCCGAAGTTCTCCGACGGCGGGACCTGGATCGTCCCGGTGATCGTCTCGCTGGCGAGGTCCACGACGGCGAATCCGTTCCAGACCGACAGATAGGCCTTGTTGCTCTCGGCGTCGACCGCCACGCCGGTCACGTAGCCGCCACCGCCCGAAAACGAGGAGACGCCGTAGGTCGCGTCGAGCGTGATCGACTTTTCGACCGTGTCGGTGGTCGGATCGATGAAGTAGATGCGGTTGTTCTGGGTGGAGGCGGCGATGACCACCGACGACGTGCCGCCGGTGGCGGTGACGCCCTCGGCCGTGCCGAGATCGATCGTCGTGAGCAGCGCGGGCGCGCCCGCCACGCCGTTGCCTGCCACCCCGACGTCCACGACGGCGATCGTCGCGTCGCCCGCCGGCGTGTAATACGCGGACGGCTGGGGCAGGTACATCTTCTGCTTGCCGCCCACGGTCACGATGCCGAACGCGCCCGATCCGCCCGGCGACAGCGGCGTGCCCGAGTCTGTCTTGTTGCCGCCGCCCCCGCCGCCCGACCCGCACCCGAGCATCAAGACCGACGCGCCGAGCGCGGCGATCGCCCCCATCCCACAGGAACCGTTCCTCATGCGAGCTCCTCTTCCGGTTGAGACGCTGTTTTCGGCAGACCAGGGCCGAGACCTTAGCGCCGACGGTCGAGGAAACGCCGGGGGCTAGAAATCTTCCAGCGACTTCACCATCTCAGCGACAAACTGGCGGCGGATCTCGATCAGCGACAGTTGCGGTGCCGGCGGCACGACGTGGATGATCTCCCCCTCCGGGCCCTGGACGCTCCCATCGACGAATTCCTCGCCGAACACCATCCGCTGCGGCGGAGGCGGCGCGTCGGGCGCGGGCGCGGTCCGCGGCGCGGGCGCCCGCTCGGGCGCGGCGGCCGCGGGCGCGACGACGCGCGCGCGGGCGAAGTGGCGTCCGCGCACGGGCGCCACCTGCGCCACCTCGTCCAAGGCGAGCGCCTGCGCCGGCACCAGGCGCGGCGACGCGGCGGCGACGAACGCCACGCCGAGCGCGCTCATCTGGACCCCGGGAAAGACGAACATCGCTCGCAGCGCGCCCAGCCGCGCGCGCAGGCTGGCCAGCGCGCGATGGACGCGCGTGCGGGCGGTGATGGCCGGCGCGCCGACGCGGTCGGCCACCTCGTCGTAGGGCAGGTCGGCATGAAACCGGGCGAGCGCCGCGCGTCGCTGCGGTCGCGGAAGCGTAGCCAGCGCCTGCCGCACCAGGCGGCGCCGCTCGCGTCCGAGGAGCGCCGCTTCGGGATCGCAGGCCGCCGGCGGCGGATCGATCCGCTCAGCCAGCTCGGACCGCCGGGCCTCGACGCGCCAGCGATCGATCGCCGCGTTCCGGCCGACCCGCTCGAGCCAGGCTCCTGGCCGCCGCAGCTCGCCCGTGCCTGCGCCCCCTTCCAGCGCCGCCACCGCCAGGTCCTGCGCCAGGTCCTCGCCCGCGGCCGCGTCGCGCCGCTCGTGCCGCACCGCGATGGCGCGCGCCTCGGTCCACAGCTTTCGGTCCATGCTCGTCACCTCCAGCAGGATCGACGCCCGACCCGCCGAAACGTTCCGGGTCAGAGCGGCCCCCGGGACTCTCCGGCGGTCACAAATTATCGGTCGAGATCGGCCCCGAGTCCACGGCCTCGAAGTCGCTGCCCGTGACGCTCCCCAGGTCCGAGCTGAGGTCGTCCATGTACGGCAGCCAGCCGTCGTTCGATTCGCCGGTGACGTACCAGTTGCTCCCGTTGTCGGCCAGGATGATCCCGTACTTCTTCATCGCCGTCAGGATGACCAGGCTGGGCCCCGAAAACGAGCTCAGATCGAACGACGCCTTCAGCCGCAGGCGCAGCCCCATGGGCGGCAGCGACGTGTTGCTGTCGCCCGCCGCGTGGGTGGCCGGATGGATGTACCCCTCCTGCGTGCTGTTCATCGTGAAGCGGATGGCGTGCGTGATCTCCTGTTTGTTGACCGTCTCGTCGAACCGGACGAGCCCCGGCAGGACCGGCAGTCCCGCCGCGTCGGCCGAGGTCCACCCGTCGGGCCGCAGCGTGTCCGACCCCAGGTGGAAGATGGCGCCGTTGGCCGCGCTCCAGCTCCCCGAGGGGTCCTGCGCGTTGTAGAGCTCGTAGAGCGTGCAGTTGGAGGGCCCGCCCGCCGTATCGACGTAGAGCACATGGCGGTCGTCCCCGGGATCGGCGTTCGGCCCCCCTTCGATCGGCGCGTTGAGCGGAATCGGGTAGCAGAAGTTGCCGCCCCCGCTGGGACAGGGGTTCTGGTCGCTCTGGTCGGGGTAGGCCGTGAAGTCGACGACCTCCAGCGCGGCGCCCGAGCCGGACGCGAAGGGGATGCCGTAGTAATCCATCTGCGCCGCGTAGTCGCCCCAGTCCGGGTGGAGACCCTTGCCGGGGTCCATGTTGGCGATGTAGGTCGCGCTCATGGCATTGAGCGACGCCCCGGAGACGTCTTCGTTCCAGGGGCTGTCGGCGGGGAAGATCTGGCAGCCGCCCACCGTCCCTACCTGCGCCGCCCCGCCACCGCCGCTCCCGCCGGCGGCGCCGTTGCCGCCCGACCCACCGCAGGCGAGCGCGGCCAGCGCCAGGCCCACTGCCAATCCGCAAGCGCCTCTCGCCCCTCGCACGAACACGCCCATCACGTCCAGGGTACCTCAACCGGCGCCATGGAAAAAAAGCCCCTCGCTCGAGCCGGCCGTAAGCCGGGTTCTGTTCCGGCGTTGCCGCCGGTGGTGGTCATTCCTCTGGGCCGCCCGTTGCCGGACGGCTCGTGCGACCAACTCGAGACCGAATCAGCGCGGGCCACGCCGGCGGGTTGCCCCGCGATCTCGGACCGGTCTTGCTCCAGGTGGGGTTTGCCGTGCCCCCCTCGTCACCGAGGGGGCGGTGCGCTCTTACCGCGCCGTTTCACCCTTACCGGCCCTTGC
>DATNDC010000208.1:0-20996 GCA_035607055.1 Polyangia bacterium | reverse complement strand
TGGTACCGCGGGTACAAGGCGGCGCACCGGACGGGTTGGGTGCGGTTCGTCTGAGCGGCCTGGCCGCCGCCACGCGACCTCGCCGATTCCTGCTGCACGTCCTACCGACGGGCTTGCCGGCTCGTGCGAGCCTGCCTCCAGCGAACTCTATTGGTTAGACCCACTCGCGAGGACGCCATGCACTCGGTCGAGCAGGTCATCGAGGAGGTCGAAGACGCCTTTCGTGAAGTGCCCCTCGGGAAGGTGACCTTGCACGAGGCCGAGGCCCTGGATGCCTGCGCGACGGATGTCGAGCGACGCGCCGCTCGAGAACTCGATCGCGAGCGGGACTGGCGCGATGTCCCCGACAGGGCAATTCGGGAATGCTCAGTTGCTGCCCCACAGGATCGATCCCGCGAAGAAGTTCGTCCGCGTGCGACGGGCAATGAGTTTCGGGGCATCGAATACGACGTGTGGCGCGGGACGTTCCGTGGGTTCGAGACGAACACCGGTGTGGAATAGCGACGGAGTGCTGCCCAACCGCGGGTCGCAGCGGAAAAGTACGAGATACCGGCGGAGGCCCTTTCGAGGGACAAGTACATTGTCGACTGGGCCGCGACCGTGCTCCTGATTAAAGACGACTAACCTCCGGCGGGCACGACGCCACTAAGGAGAGTGGGACCAATGGCCCTGACCCTCGCCGAGCCCCTCGCAGAACAGAAGCCGCCCCGACTGCGGCGCATCGACATCGACATCCCGGTCCAACTTCGAAGCCGGGCCGGGTCCGCGCGAGGGACGGTGCGGAACGTCTGCGCCGGCGGGCTCTTCGTGGCGACGCCTCGCCTGCTCCCCGTGGGCGACTGGGTGGTCGTGAGCTTCACGATTCCGGGCGCCACCGAGCCGATCGAGGTCCTGGGCGAGGTCCGCTGGTCGCGTCCGTTCCAAGACCTCGTCGACATCCCCGCCGGATTGGGGCTGCGGTTCGTCGAGACCGCCGTGCGCGCGACCGTGCTGGCGCTGGAGCTCCAGCGGCTCGGCGAGCCGAGCGCGTAGCCGTCCGAGCGTATACTCGTGCCCGAGGGGGCTCGAGATTTGCCGAAGCGCATCGGCGTCGTCTCTGACACGCACGGGCTCCTGCGCCCGCAGGCCCTGGCCTTCCTGCGCGGAAGCGACTTCGTCATCCACGCCGGCGACGTCGGGGACGAAGCGATCCTGAAGGACCTGGCGTCGATCGCGCCCCTGACCGCGGTGCGCGGCAACAATGACCGGGCCCCCTGGGCCCGATCGGTGCGCGAAACGGAGGTCCTGCGGGTCGAGCGCGCGTCGATTTACGTCATTCACGACATCGCCGAGCTCGACGTCGACCCTGTCGCGGCCGGATTTCAGGTCGTCGTGTCGGGGCACTCACATAAACCGTCCATCACCGAAAAGGGAGGCGTCCTCTACCTGAACCCCGGCAGCGCCGGTCCTCGGCGCTTCAAGCTTCCGATCGCGGCCGCGGAGATTGTCGTCGACGGCAGCGCCGTCCGTGCTCAGCTCGTCGAGCTCGCTTAGCCTCGGCCGCACTTGCGGATGACGGTGTCACCTCGAACCCGAACACTTCGGCCGGCGCGCGTCGAATAGCCGACGGCCGCGCCGTCACGGCGATTCGGAGTCAATCGCTTGCGGCACGGGCGTTGGTGGAGACGCCGGCGCTGGCGGCTGCATCGCGACGGCCGCCGGCGGTGAGGGGGGGACGAGCGCCGGGGGCGGTGGCGCGATCGGCGGCGGTCGGGGCGGAACGGCCAGGGGCAGCGGCGCTGGCCGCAACGGTTGCACGGGACCCTCACCCTCGTCGAGCGCGGCGTACTGGAGTCCGATCAGATCTGCGGGCGCGAGTCGCCACAGCGGCACCACCCTCCATTGATTGCCGCCATAAAAGAGGCGCAGCGGGTGAGCAGCGTCGACGGCCACCCATCCGTCGTAGCGGCGCGCGGCGTCTGCGGCGGCGGCGTTGGCGGCCGCCTCGGCCACGATCGCGACGAGAACCACCGCGGCCGCCACGCCTGCAGCGGCACCGGCCGCGCTGCCCCCGCCGCCACCGCCGTGGTGGCCACCTCCACCCGACCCGACCCGCGGCGCGCTCGGTCGGGCGGGCGTCCCCGCAGGCCTCCACCCGCCGCCCCTTGTTGATGCAGGCCTCCAGCTGCCCCCGGCGGGCGGCGCCGGGCGCGAGGCCAGAGCGCCGACCGGCCGCCGCACGGCGATCGGTCGCGGCCCTGGCCCCGCCGCGACCACGACCGGTACGTCGACATCAACGTCGACATCAACGTCGACGCCGGCGCCGGGACCGACCGCGACCTCGTCCGGCGGCGGAGCCGGCGCGACGGCGACCGGCGCGGGGGGCGGGGGCACGACCGCGTTGGCGGGGATCACGCGCACCTCGCCGCCCCGCAGGGTGGGCGGAATTTGCGTGAGCCGTTGAACCTCCCAGGTCGGCACCCGATATTCGACCGAGGCACATCCCGCGGCACTCACCATCGAGCCCAGAACCAGGAGCCGCACCACGCCTCCCGTCCAACGCGCGCCGATCATGCGCGCTTTTCAATTCAATTCTCGGGCCAAGCGAGCGGGCCAATCCCGCGGACGATCCCGTGAAATTCCCGCGTTTTTTTACCCGGTCGCCGCGCCGGAACGCCGGTGGGTTGTGAAATGGACGCACATGACGACACACCGGTGACCGGCGACGCCCGCCATTTCTCGCGGGTGCCGGGACTGGTCGTAGAGAACTGGGCTTGAGTCGGGAACTGGACGGGACCGTCGTCTTGTCGTCCGACGGCGGGCTCCGGATGGCATCCTGTGCGGCGCCCTGAAATCGCGCGGTCTTCCCCTGAATTCAAGTTCCGGGAGAGCCGCCACGCAAACACTCCCCCGCTCTCTTCTCCAACAGCGCCCGTTCCCGCGCGTTCCCCGCCATCGCGGCCGCCCGCTCGAACTCGGCGCGCGCCGCTTCGAGGCGTCCCAGCTTGAACAGGAAGTCGCCGCGGATACTCGGGAGCAGGTGGTAACTGGCAAGGGCCGCCTCGCCCGCCAGAGCGTCGACGATCTTCAACCCTGCCTCGGGGCCAAACAGCATCGACAGCGCGACCGCGCGGTTCAATTCGACGATCGGAGACGGCGTGACCTCGTTGAGCGCGCCATAGAGCCCGACGATGCGTGCCCAGTCAGTCTCCGCCGCGGCGCGCGCACGCGCGTGGCACGCCGCGAGGGCGGCCTGCAGCGCGTAGGGGCCCCGCGCGCCACCGAGCGCCTCCGCTTTCTCCAGCGCGGCCAACCCCCGTCGAATCAGCAACTGGTCCCAGCGCGCGCGGTCCTGGTCCAGCAGCAGGATCGGCTCACCCGACGGCGACGTCCGGGCGTGCAGGCGTGACGCCTGGATCTCCATCAGCGCCACGAGGCCGTGCGCCTCCGGCTCCTCCGCCGCCAGCCCGGCGAGCACGCGTCCGAGCCGCAAGGCGTCCTCGACCAGCTCGGGGCGCATCCAGTCGTCGCCGGCCGTGGCGGCGTAGCCTTCGTTGAAGACCAGGTAAATCACCTCCAACACCGACGCCAACCGCTCCGCCCGCTCCGCCCCGCGCGGGACCTCGAACGGCACCTTCGCCTCGGCCAGCGTCTTCTTGGCCCGCACGATCCGCTGGGCGATCGTCGGCTCGGGCGTCAGGAACGCCCGCGCGATCTCCGCGGTGGTCAGCCCGCCGAGCAACCGCAGCGTCAGCGCCACCCGCGCGTCGCGCGCCAGCACCGGGTGGCAGGCGGTGAAGATCAGCCGCAGCACGTCGTCTCCCACGTCGTCGTCCAGCTCGCGTTCCAGGCGCGCCGCCAGCGCGGCGCCGCTCGCCTCCTGCTCCTCTTCGAGCTCGCGCCCGAGCTGCTTGTGCTTGCCGCGCAACATCTGGTTGCGCCGCAGGTCGTCCAGCGCGCGGTTCTTGGCCGTCGTCATCAGCCAGGCGCCCGGATTGTCCGGGACGCCGGTCTCGGGCCACTTCTCCAGCGCCGTGACCAGCGCCTCCTGGGCCAGCTCCTCGGCCAGGCCCACGTCGCGGACCAGGCGCGCGAGCGCGCCGATCAGCTTGGGCGATTCGATCCGCCAGACCGCTTCGATCCGGCGGATCGCTTCGTCCATGCCCGCGGCCAGGGTCGCCCTCCGGTTAGCGCTTGCCGCCCGCGTTGGCCGGCAGCTTCTTCCCCAGCTCCTTCGCCGCCTCGACCGCCGCGCCGGGGGCGAAGTCCTCCAGCTCGTAGAAGGGGCGCAGCTCGACCTCCGAGAACTCGCGCTGCGCCTCGGCCGGGATCCGCTTGGCCCACTCGATCGCCTCTTCGCGTGACTTCACCTGGATGACCCAGTAGCCGGCGATGACTTCCTTGGCCTCGGCGAAGGGGCCGTCGATCACCGTCCGCTTGCCGTTCGCGAACTGGACCTTGACCGCCTTCGACGTCGGCTTCAGGCCCGACATGTCGAGCAGCACGCCCGCCTTCTGCAGCTCATCGTTGTACTTCCCCATCGCCGCCAGCTCCTGCTCGGTCGGCAGCACGCCAGACTCAGACAACTTGCTGCCCTTGACGATCATCATGTAGCGCATGGTCTATCTCCTTGTTGGGAAAGGGCCTCTCTGCCTGCCCTCACCCAGACGACGAGCGGGGGGCCGCCCGATCGACACGCCCGCCGTCTTTTTTGGCCACGCTTCCTACATGCAGCAAGAGTCGAAGTAGCGACATTCCGGGCACTGGTAATGCGCCTTGACCGGCAGCATCTTGACCCGCAGGCCGCGGGCGGCGCAGACCGGGCACTCCGTGTCGGGGTCGATGGCACAGGCGGGCGGGACCGGCGGGGTCGAGGCGTCGCGGTCGGCGGCGTCGGGCATGCGGCGAGCATACCCGAACGTCGCCGCCACGCGCCCTGCGAAAATCAGCGGCTGCGCCGCGCGCGTCTCGCGCGCGCGAGCGCAACCGCCGCGAAGATAGCGAAGAGGATCAGCGTGCCGGGCCCCGGGCGCCCGCCCGCCGCCGAGCAGCCGCTCTGGTAGAAGCACATCGAGGTCGCGGAGGTGGGCGCCTGGCAGGTCATCCCGCTGCCGCCGCCGGAGGTGCAGTTGAGGCTCTGGCACTGGACGTCGTCGAGGCAGGCGCCGCCGATGGCGGCCACCCCCTCGCAGAGATCGTCGGACGGGTCGTCGAGCGTCCCTTCCGGATCGCAAACCGCGTTGGGCCCGCAGCTCGGCCCGCCCGCCAGGGCGCAGGACTGACCGAACGGCACGAACCCCTCGCAGACTCCGTCGCCGCCGCTGGCCGGGACGTTGCACCAGCCCTCGATGCACTCGTAGTTCTGCGAGCAGGCGTTCCCCTTCGCGACCAGCGGCGTGGTGAAGGATTCGCACCCCGGGATGCCGCTGACGTGCGAGGTCACGTTGAGGGTCGCGCAGTCCGAATTCATGATCTTCGCCAGACAGGCGTCGACCTCGGCCGACTGGTAGGTCGCGCGGTTCTGGTTCACCGAGGCCTGCAGCGTGCCGAGCAAGCTCTGGTAGCTCTGCTTGGTCGCCGTCTCGCACGAAGCGACGTCGGTCCCCGCCTGATCCTCGTTCATCGCCAGCTGATCGGAGGTGCAGCACATATAGGCCTTGGGACAGACCGTGTCGGCGATGCGGGTCGAGGTCTCGTCGATGGGGATCCCGCTCACGCCCCCGCAGCCGGTCAGGGGCAAGGCCAGGGTGACGAGACCCGTCCAACCGGCCAGGACCGCGCCGGCGCAGAGCCTCCGACGATCGCGTGTGGCGTTCATTTTCATGACGGCGCCTCCCGCGGTCGGTCCTTGCAATTCTCGATCACCGGCGCAGATCCCGAAGAAATCGGCGGTTCGGCGCCGCGCGCCGTCAGCCTTCGGGCGGCGCCGTCCAATTTCTGACAGGTCGCGCCCGTCGGCCAGCGCCGGCCGGCGGGTCAGGTCGAGAGCCCGCCGGTGCGCGGGTCGGCCGCGCCGGCGGCGCGCGTGAGCGCGTCGAAGAGCTCACCCGGCTCGAACGGCTTGGCGATGAGCTCCACCTGATCGAGGCCCGCCGCCACCAGCCGCTCGCGGACCTCGTCAGGCGCGTCACCGGTCATCAGCACCGCGGGGATTCCGCGGAGGCGCGGGCTGCGGCGCATCCAGACCAGAAGATCGATCCCCGTCCACCGTCCGGAGAGGTTGAAGTCGGTGAGCACCAGCGACGGCGCGTGAACGGCCAGCAGCTGCTGCGCCTCCTCGACCGAGCCGGCGGCGGCGCACGGGTGGTGCTTGGCCACCAGCAGCCGCCGGACTGCGTAGCGCACCAGCTCGTCGTCCTCGACGAGCAGCACGTCGGACGGATGCCGACCGCGAAACATCTCCGTCTCGGGGTGGTTTGTCAGGGAGATCGTCATGCGCGTTTTCTCTGCCTGTGTTCGATGCGGGCGGCGACTTCGCCGTTGCCTCGGTTCGGGTCGGGGCGCGGGTGATGGTGCGCCCGCGCGTCGCGGATCGCCACTTTGCAGCCGTCCAGAAGCTCGTCATCCCCGCCGTCCGAGGTGGCGATGCCGGCCACGGCGGACTGCGGCGCACCGGCCGGCGCCAGCGACGAGACCACCGCCAGGCGCTGCCGCTGCAAAAAGCGGATCAGGTCCGGCCGGGTCACGACGGGTGGAAGTTACCACTTCGGCGAGCCCGTTTCACTTCGACGAGCAACTGCTATGGGGAGGCACCTACTGGTGACCGGTCTTCGCCTGGAGGACGCATGTCGAGACCTTCCACACGCACTCGAATCTCGTTTTTCTGGGGCGCGCTGCTGTTCGCTGCCGGCGCCAGCGCCCCCCCCGTTCACGCCGCAGATCAGAAAGCGATCCTGGCCAAGGTCAAGGCCCGATACGAGGCCGCGGCGACCGCTTATGACGATGGCCAGCTGGAAAAGGCCGAGACGCAGCTCAAGCAGGCGCTGAAACTCGCGGAGGACAACGGCCTCGGCGAGAACAAGCTGGTGGCGCAGACCTATCTCCTCTACGGCGTGCTGGAGGTGGCCGGATTCAAGGATCGAGGACAAGGCATCAAGTACTTCGGCAAGGCGATCGACATCAGCCCGGCCATTCAGATACCGCCCACGATGGCCTCCAAGGCGGTCTTGACCGCCTTCGACAAGGCGGAGAACCAAGCCGGCGAAACGACGCCGGACGAGCCGGATGCCGAGAGCGAGCAAGCGCCTTCGGCCAAACGCGCGGAACCGCCGAAATCCGCCCCGGCGGCGCGCGGGGACGCCGAGCGGGACAAGTTGGTCGATGATCTGGCGGCGGCCAAGGTGAGCGAGAGCCTGCAGCAGGCCGACAAAGAGAAGCTGCAGCGGCAGAAGCAGGAGCAGGACAAGGAGCTGGCCGGCGTCAAGGGGCGCGCGCAGGACCTGGCCAGGCAGGTCGCCGACGCCGACAAGCAGCTCGCCGACGCCAGGGTCAAGGTGCACGATCTCGAGAGCGCCAAGGAGGACCGCGACCGGCAGATCACCGATCTCAAGGCGCGCCTCGCACAGGTCACCAAGGACCTGCAGGACCAGGAGAAGCAGCTCGCCGCCAGCCAGGCCAGCGACAAGAAGGAGCGCGAGTCGGGCAACAAGCTGGCGCACGACAAATCGGAGACCGACCGGCAGCTCGCCGACCAGAAGCGCAACCTCCAGGAGCTCACCCGCCAGAAGGCCGAAACCGACAAGCAGCTCGCCGCCGCCCGCGACGAGGCCAAGCGCGAACGCGACGCCAAAGAGAAGCTGGCGCACGACAAGGCCGACAGCGACCGGCAGCTCGCCGACCAGAAGCGCAACCTCCTGGAGCTCACCCGCCAGAAGGCCGAGACCGACAAGCAGCTCGCCGCCGCCCGCGACGAGGCCAAGCGCGAACGCGACGCCAAGGAGAAGCTGATCGCCGCCAGCCGCGAGGCCGACGCGCGCGAGGCCCAGCGGAAGAACAAGGAGAGCGAAGAGCAGACCGCGCGCGAGAAGCTGGCCGAAGGCCCCGACCTGCCCTCGCACGTGACCGAGCCGATCGCCTGCACGGTCCCCGACGAGGTCCCCTCGGGCGCCGACCTCTACGTCCACTGCGTCCCGCGCCCCAGCATCAACGCCAAGGTCGTCGCGCTCTACTACCGGTCGGGCGGCGTCCTCTACAACGTCAGCACGATGGACCGCTCGAAGAAGGGGTGGTTCACGGCGGTCATTCCGGGCGGCAAGCTCGCCGGCAAGGTCTTGCACTATTACGTCGAGGCGCGCGACGGGCGGCAGGACGTCGTCGGCTCGAACGGCCGCGCCAACTCGCCCAATATCGCGACAATCCGCCCCGGCAAACGGTAGCATCCGGCGCGTGCGCCCCCTCGCCCACGTCCTCGCAGCGCTCGTCTTTTTCGGCTGCGTCGGCAGCGCCGCGGTCGCCCCGCCCGCGGCTCACCCCCAGCCCGCCGCCGTGCCGCCCGTCGCGCGCGAGGCCTCGGGGCCGCCGGTCGGGCCGGCGCGCGGCGTCCCGCGGCCGTCGGGCGCCCCCGGCAACCTGACGGTGCTCGACTGGGCGGGGTTCAAGGGGGCGGTGAGCTGGACGTTCGACGACGCGCAGCCGTCGCACATCGCCCACTACGCCGAGCTGCAGGCCGTCGGTGTCCCGATGACCTTCTACCTGACCACCAACAACGATGGCGAGGCGGGCTTCGCCCGGACCTGGCAGCGCGCCGTGCAGGACGGCCACGAGCTGGGCAACCACAGCGTGCACCACTGCCACGCCAACCTCACCGGCTGCACCTCCGGGCGCCCGCTGCCGACCCTGGACGCCGAGATCGACGACGCCACCAGCTACATCGTCGCCCACACGCCGCAGAAGGCGGTCTGGACCGCGGCGTCGCCGTTCGGCGACAACGGCTACGATCGCCCCGACGAGGCGCGCTTCTTCGTCAACCGCGGCGTCCCGAGCGGCACGGTGGCGCCCAACGATCACACCGATCCCTACAACCTGCCGATCCACATGGTGGCCACCGGCGAGACGGCCGCGCAGATGAACCAGGTCACCGACGCCGCGCGCGCCGGCGGCCGCTGGGCGATCTTCCTGGTCCACACGCTGACGCCGACGGACGCCGTCTGGTACGCGCCGGTCGCCGTCGGCGAGGTGACGGCGGCGATGAGCCATGGCAAGTCACTCCCCGACGTCTGGACGGGCACCTTGGTCGATATCGCCGCGTACTGGCGGGGCCAGCAGATCGTGGCCGCCGCCGCGCCGGTGGTCTCGGGCGCGACGACGACCTGGGCCTGGAGGCTGCCGCCGCGCTTCCCGCCGGGCAAGGTGGTGCGCGTGAAGGTGGACGGCGGGACGCCCAGCCAGAACGGCCGGCCCCTCGCCTGGAGCGAGCACGGCTATTACGAGGTCGCCCTCGACGCCGGCTCGCTCACGCTCGGGCCCTGAGCGGCGGCCTACAGCTTGGGCGGGGTCAGCTGGTCGGCGTGCGGTACCGCGTGCGACCCGTGCGACGCCGCGGTGCCGAGCAGCGTGGTGACCGGCAGCTTGTTGGCCGCGACCGAGGGCAACCCCGGCATCGGCATCGAGGCGTGCGACTCGGCCAGCTGCAGCCGCTCCTTCACCTCGGTCGTCTCCTTCAGATCGGCCTCCAGCGACGCGATCTCCTTGCGGTGCGCCTCGAGCTGCTTCTCCAGCTCCGCGTTCTTGGCGTGGAAGTCGGCGATCTTGTCGCGCACCGACTTCTGCTTCTGCGTCGCGTCCTCGATGATCTCGGGGAGCTTGACCTCCAGCGACGCCAGCGTCGCGCGCACGACGCGCACCACCAGCTCGGAGTTCTGATCGCCCGGCAGGCCGCGCATCAGCTGGATGGCCTCGGCGATCCCGTATTTCGGCGAAGCCGTCTTACCCGACGGCGCGAGCACCGGACCACCCCCCACCTCGGACGCGACCTTGTGTTCCCAGTTCTCTTTCTTCGCGAACATGGCCATTTTCGCCTCCACCCGCCTTTTCGGCGGTTCGGGAGCGATCTTGACCCCGAGGGGCGCTCGCATGCCAGCGCCGAGATGCCGTATGCTTCTTCCCCTGCAATAACATGAAGATCCTGGTCATCGACGTGGGCGGCACCCACGTCAAACTACAAGCGAGCGGTCAGCGCACACGGCGCAAATTGCCCTCCGGGCCGGGGCTCACGCCGCGCAGAATGGTCAGGGCCGTCGGCGACCTCGTCTCCGACTGGACGTACGAGGTGGTGTCGATCGGGTTCCCCTCACGCGTCTCGCGCGGGAAGATCGTCGCCGAGCCGGCGAATCTCGGGCGCGGCTGGGTGGGGTTCGATTTCAGCCGCGCCTTCGGCCGGCCGGTGAAGATCATCAACGACGCCGCCATGCAGGCGCTGGGCGCCTACCAGGGGGGACACATGCTGTTCCTCGGGTTCGGCACCGGGCTCGGCACGGCGATGATCGCCGACGGCGTCATCGTCCCGATGGAGCTGGCGCACCTCCCCTACAAGAAGGCGACCTACGAGGACTACGTGGGCCTGCGCGGGCTGCAGAAGAACGGCAAGAAGAAGTGGCGGCGGGACGTCGCCGACGTCGTCACCCGGCTGGCCATCGCGCTCGAGACCGAGGACCTGGTCATCGGCGGGGGAAACTCGAAGCACCTCAAGAAGGTCCCCCCGGGGGGCCGGATGTGCACCAACGCCGACGCCATCAAGGGCGGTTATCGCCTCTGGTCCGAGCACGTCGCGCGCGTGTGAGCGGCGGCCGCCTCACAGGTCGTCGCAGGGGTTGCCCAGCTTCTGACCGAGGTAGACCCCCAGCTCGTTGTAGATGAGCTGATAGTTGTTGATCGGCTCGCCGGTCTTCTCGTCGACCGACTCGATCGGCACCACCGTCAGCGTGAGCTGCTTCTTCCCCTGGATCCAGAGCGGCGGCTTCTGCCGATCGGTCGTCCCGAACAGCAACACCTTGACCACCACCCGCTTGTCCGGCAGGCGCAGGTGCGTGGCCTCCCAGACCGCGCCCATCCCACCCTGCCCCAGCAGCCGCAGGATCTGGTAGGTCCCGGCCACGGTGGTCCCCGGACGCAACAGACCAGGCCGCGCGGGGCCGCCCGGCGCCGACGCCAGCGTCGAATCGATGGCGGGGTTCGGGGGCCGCTCCGACATTGGGCGCCAGTAAATCCGTCGGCTGTTTGTGGGCGCGAGCGGCGTGTCTATATTCCGGTCCCATGGATCACGGCCAGGGTCACGGCAATGGCGCTGAGGGGCGACGGACGTTTCTGGTGAGTGCGGCGGGCGCGGGCCTCGCGCTCGCCGCCGGCCGGGCGCGCGCGGCGGAGGCGGGGAAGAAGGAGGCTGACCTTCCGCCCACCGAGGACCTGATGCGCGAGCACGGCGTGCTTCGCCGCATCCTGCTCATCTACGAAGAGGCCGCGCGCCGCCTGCCGAGCGGCGAGCCGAACGTGGCCAACGTCGTGGCCGGCGCGGCCAACGTCGTCCACCGCTTCGTCGAGGGCTACCACGAGAAGCTGGAGGAGAGCTTCGTCTTCCCCAAGCTCGAGCACGAAGGGAAGCTCACCAACTTGACGGTCGTGCTCCGGACGCAGCACGCCGCCGGCCGCAAGCTGACCGAGGCCATCCTGGCCGCCACGAAATCCGGGGCCCTCTCCGGCTCGGCGCGAGGCGCCGTGGTCGCCGCCATGGAGAGCTTCGTCTACATGTACGCCCCGCATGCCGCCTGGGAAGACACCGAGCTCTTCCCGGTTTATCGCGGTCTGTTCAGCGAGGCCGAGCTGGGTAAGGTGGGCGACAGGTTCGAGGAGCAGGAGCACAAGCTCTTCGGCAGTGGCGGCTTCGAAGGCTCGCTGCGGGACGTCGGCGACCTGGAGAAAGCGCTCGGCATCAACGACCTCGCCCGGTACACGCCCGGAAAGTGATACGATGGGAGGTGAACGGAACGGGCGGCTTGAAGTTCTTACGCCACTTCTTTCGGCAGTCGCGAGCGATTCTATCCCGGCGCCGGACGTCGCGGAGCGCGACGGCAGCGCTGGTGGTCGGCTGCGCCGCCGCGCTCGCCGGCTGCTATGAGACGAAACCCTTGCGCCTCACCGTCGTCACCGCCGCCACCGCGCTCGACTGCGCGCGCACCGCGGATCAGGTGTTCTTCGACGCCTCGTACCTGCGGCTGAACAACGTCTACGGCCCCGACCTCTTCTACACGCCGCGCGTGAGCCTCCCGGCGACGACGATGACCATGCCCTGGGTGAGCCTCGCCACCTCGACGCCCACCCGGCCCACGGCGGGTCTCGGTTGGGGGATCGGCGTCTGGCTCAAACCGTCGGAGAGCGGCGGACACGCCTGTTCGTTCGAGCTGGAATCGCTCTCCAGCGATCTCGGTCCCGGCCTCGGGCGGACCTACTCGACCCAGCGCGGGGACGACTTCGATCGCACCGTCAAGGAGATGGCCGAGCGCCTGACGGCGGCGTTCGAGCCGACGCCTCCTCCCGGCTGACCCCGCCGGCTGACCCCGCCGGCTGAGCACGCGTCACGAACCAGGCCTGTCGATCACGATCGGCGGCGGCGGCGGGGGCGGCGGCGGCGGCGGGGGCGGCGGCGGAACGGCCGCGCCCGGCGGCGTGGGCGCCGAGCCGGGTGGCGGGATCGGCGGCAGCGTCGGCGTGCCCGTCTCGACGGTCACGCAGGACGACAGGTCGAAGAACATGAACTCCAGCGCCAGCTCCTGCGCCGTCATCGTGGTCGTCGGCTGGCAGCCCATGGGGAAGGGGATGTCGGGGTGCGAGCTGTCGCCGGTCGCGACGTGCACGTCGGTGAAGGTGACCCGCCCGCACTGGTTGCCGGCCGGCGCCTCGACCGGCGTGTTGAAGGTCATGTACTGCGTCGTCGCCGGGGTGCTGGTGTAGATCCACTGCTGCGCCGGCGCGTTCACGCTGTCGATCGAGTTCTGCCCCATGGTGACCGACATCTGGCCGCGCGTCGTCGAGGCCTTGACCGCCACCAGCCAGTCGGCGAGCGCCATCCCCTTGGGGAAGGTGGTGTCGATCATCTCGGTGATCGGGGTCGGAAGATCGGGCGCCACGCTGGTGAGCCAGCCGCCGGTGGCCGGCCAGGGCGGCAGCCCCTTGCGGATCCAGTATGAATGCAGGTGCTCGGCGAAGACCTTCCCGCCGCTGTCGGCGTAGCGCTTCATGTTGAGCACGTCGGGATCCTTGTCGGACGCCAGCTGCTCGCTCTCGCAGGTGAGGACGACGATGTCGTACTTGGACATCTGCGAGAAGCTGGGGAACAGCTTGGTGTAGGCGGGCGACAGCGCCGCGCCCGAGGCGAGCGTGGCCGACCCTTCGTCGCCCGCGACGCCGGCGCCGCCCACGTACATGTGCACGCGCCCCGTCCCGGTGTCGGCGGTGAACTCCGAGTCGTCGACGCCGACCCGGCGCAGGAAGCAGTCGAGCGCGTCGGCGTGTCCGGTGGAGATCGCGATCTGGGGCAGGTCGCCCTCGCTCTGCTTCTTCGGCAGGCGGTAGGTCTGCGGATCGTTCACCGGGTTGTCCTGGCAGGCGGTCACCGTCGGCAGCGTCACCTGCCGCCGCCACTTGCCGATCTGGATGACCAGCGGAACGTTGGTGCCGTGCGGGGCGTTGTGGATCACGAAGTGCCCGGTCGCGTCGCTGAGGCCGGCCGCCACCGGCGTCCCCGAGATCGGCGAGTTGCAGGTGTTGCAGGAGACGCCTTGCGGGATCGGATCGACGGCGGTGTTCGGCACGTAGAGCAGCACGTTGTAGAGCGGATTCAGCCCCGCCGGGTCGTAGACGGTCCCGCTGATCGACGTCTCGCCGCCGCCGCTGCACTTGTCGAGGTTGCACTGCAGGTTGCTGCAGGTGGTCCCGGTCGCCGGGCAGACGTGGGCCAGCGCACCGCTGGTCGCGCAGGCCATCCCGTTGGCGCAGGTGCCGCAGTCCTCCGTCCCGCCGCAGCCGTTGCCGATGACGCCGCAGTACTGCCCGCCCGACGGCGTGCAGCTGACGGGGGTGCAGCTGGCGCTGGTGGCGCCGCAGACGCCGGTGATGCCGCCGCCGCCGCAGGTGAGCGCGCCGCTGCAGGCGCCGCAGTCGAGCGACCCGCCGCAGCCGTCGCCGATCGTCCCGCAGTAGAGGTTGCCGCCGCCCGCGTTGCAGGTGGCCGGCACGCAGCCCGCGATCACGCAGATGCCGCCGCTGCAGGTCTGGCCGCTCGGGCAGGCGCCACAGCTGAGCGAGCCGCCGCACCCGTCGCCGACGGTGCCGCAGTACTGCGCCGAGCCGACGCTGCAGGTGAGCTTCACGCAGCTCGGGCCGCCCAGGCAGAGGCCGTTGGTGCACACCCCGTCGCCCGGGCAGGCGCCACAGGTGATCGAGCCGCCGGGGCAGCCGTTGCCGATGGTGCCGCAGTACTCGCCTCCGGGCGGCGTGCAGGTGACGGTCGAGGTGCAGCCGGCGTCGGGGCTCGAGCCGCCCGCGCCGGTGACGACAGGCGACCCGCCGGTGCCGAGCGCACCGCTGCCCCCGGTCGCGGCCGGGTGCCCGGCGGCGCCGGAGGTGCCCGCATTGCCGCTGCTCCCGCCCGTCGACGACGACGCCTTGTTGTTGACGCCCGCGCACCCGCCCGCCAGCAAGCCGGCGAGCGCGATCCCCCTCAGCAAACGAAGTCGGTTCATGATCAACTCCCGGCGGTCCAATCAACGGCGGCGCTCAGCAACTTGAAGCCGTCGATGGTCAGGTTCTGAACGGCGCTGGTCTTGAAACCGAGGCCCACCCGGCGCGCCGGCGCCGTGCCGGTCGCCGTGGCCGCCCCCTTCTCGAACGCGAAGTCGATGAGCTCGGTCGCCGAGCCCATGATCGACGCCACCGCGATCGGCGAGCCGCCCGGCGCTCCCCAGTAGAGCGAGGTGCTGGTGGTCGAGAGGATGGCGGTGAAGCTGGTGCCGGCTGCTAGGTCGGACGCCAGCGGCGTCGACACGCTGGTCATCGTGACCATCGTGGTGCTCCCCACCGTTCCCTTGGACGACGACGACGGCGTCCAGCCGAGGGAGCTATAGGCCGAGTTCCCGAACACGATCATCGGGACGGCGACGCTGCCGAAGATGGGGACGAAGTCCCCCGACCCCGCCGAGTCGGAGACGACGACCACGTTCATCCCCGCCGCCAGCGAGGCCGGCCCGGTCGAAGCGCCGACGGTGACGATCATCCCGCGCTCCTCGAGCGTCTCCATGACGATCGTCTCGCCGGTGCTCATGCTGCCCGGTGAGTCGACGACCAGCAGCGCCTTCCGGCCCGTCAGATCGATCGGCCCGCCCGCCGTGCCGCCGCCGGTCCCCGGCGTGCCCGACGATCCACCTTGCGCGGTCACACCGCCCGTGCCGGTGGTCCCGCCGGTGCCCGGCGTGCCGCCCGTTCCCTTCACCCCGCCGGTGGCCGTCGCGCCTCCGGTCCCGGTCGCGCCGCCATTCCCAGTCGTGCCGCCCGTGGCGGGCGGGCCGATGGGCCCCGTCCCGCCGGTGGCGATCGCGCCGCCGCTGCCGCTGCTTCCACCGCTCGCGGGCGAACCGCCCGCGCCGGTGGCGCCGCCGGTCCCCGTCGCGCCGCCGGCGCCGGTCGCGCCGCCCGTTCCGCTACCGGATCCAGGACCGCCGCCCACGTTGGGGGCGCAGCCCAGCAACAGCGAAGCAAGCGCGATTGCCGAGGCGCCGGAGAGGCGAAGGCCCGTCATGGCCGTTCAGTGTCCCGAGCCGAAGCAGACGGCGCAGCGCGCGCGCAAACTTGCAACCGCGCGACCCACGCCGCCGGGTGAGCCGTCCACGTCCCGACCCGACACCGATGAGGGCGGGTCGAGATCCGATCACCGCCGCCGCACGGTCTGCGCGGCGGCGACCTACCCGCCTGACGGCGCGGCCGCCGCCGGCCTCACGCTGCGTCACACCGCTGCCGGGCGCGTGCACCAATTCGCGCCGCCCTGCCCCTCAGGGGTAGAGGGCGCTGTACGGAGTCGGGGGGCCGCCACTCCACATGAGACCAAGAGGTCGAGAGGTAACGATGACGACGATCGGGCGAACGAGCATCGGAAGCGCGCTGATGGTCCTGCTGTTACCGCTCGCGGCGTCCGCGGCGAACACCTGGTATGTGGCCCCGACCGGCAGCGACACCGCGGCGGGGACGATGGCGGCGCCGTTCGCGACCTGGGGACGCGCGCAGACCGCGGCCGCCGCGGGCGACACGGTCTACTTCCGCGGCGGCACCTACAAGATCACCACCGCCACCAACACCTGCGGCGGCAGCACCACCGCCACGGTCGACGCCATCGTGCTCAGCAAGAGCGGCACCAACGGCAACATGATCAACTACTGGGCGTACCCGGGCGAGACGCCGAAGTTCGACTTCTCCGGCATCACCGACACCAGCAACTACAACTGCCGCCACTCCAGCGTGCGCGTCACCGGCAGCTACCTCTACTTGAAGGGCCTCGAGATCACGGGGACGCTGCAGCTCAACAGCGACAACCACGAGTCGTGGGGCGTCTACATCACGGGCGGCAGCAACAACAAGTTCGAGCTCATCAACTCCCACCACAACATGGGCCCCGGGTTCTTCCTGCAGACGGGCGGCAACAACACCTTCCTCAACTGCGACTCGCACGAGAACGAGGACACGCTGACCTCGAACGGCGACGGGCAGAGCGCCGACGGCTTCGGCTGCCACCCCAACAAGGCCGGTAACACCGGCAACATCTTCCACGGCTGCCGCGCCTGGTGGAACAGCGATGACGGTTGGGACTTCATCAACGCCAGCGAGGCCTGCACGGTCGAGGACTCCTGGGCCTGGTACGGCGGCTACAAGCCGGACGCCATCAGCGGTGGGAACCCGCAGTCGCTCTCGGCCGGGAACGGCAACGGCTTCAAGGGTGGCGGGTACGGCGATCCGGCCACCAACGTGCCGGCCAACCCACCGATCCACGTGGTCCGTCTCAACCTCTCCGTGTTCAACAAGGCGAACGGGGTCTACGCCAACCACGGCCCCGTCAACGTCATCTTCTACAACAACACCTCCTACAACAACGGCGTCGACTTCGACATGCTGGGCCTCATCGGGACGACCGACTCCTCGGTCGGCCTCTTGCGGAACAACCTGGCGTTCGGCAAGACGCTGACCAGCGACTTCAACAACAGCGGCCCGATCGACGACCAGTTCAACTCCTGGGACTCGAGCACCGGCGTGACCGTGTCGGCGGCCGACTTCGCCAGCACGTCGTGGCCGGCACCCTCGTCGTGCCCCGCGGCCTACTCTGCGGGCGGCACGGTCTGCGTGCCGCCGACCGACACCACCACCTGGGGCGGAATGGCCGGCGCGCGCCAGGCCGACGGCAGCCTCCCCAACATCACCTTCATGCACCTGGCTGCCGGCAGCGACCTCATCGACAAGGGAACCAACGTCGGGCTGCCGTTCGTCGGAAAGGCACCGGATCTAGGCGCCTTCGAGTACGGCGCCACGGGCGGAACGACCGGCACCGGCGGAACGACCGGCACCGGTGGGACCACCGGGACCGGCGGGACCACCGGCACAGGTGGAACGACCGGCACCGGCGGGACCATCGGCACCGGCGGCGCGACAGGCAAGGGCGGCACCACCGGCACCGGCACGGGGGGAACCACCGGCACCGGCGGAGCCAGCGCGACGGGCGGGACCACCGGCACCGGCGGGACCACCGGCACCGGCGGTGCCGGCGCGACCGGCACGGGTGGGAGCGGCGTGGTGACCGGAAGCGGCGGCAGCAGCGCGACGGGCGGAAATCCCGGCACCGGCGGGACCTCGACCTCGACCGGCGCTGGCGGTACCTCGGCAACCGGCAACGGTGGCAGCTCGGCCACGGGCGAGGGTGGCACCCCGGGCACCGGCACGGGCGGCGACACCGGCGATACGGGCGCGACCAGCGGCTGCTCCTGCGCGACGGACGCCAACGCTGGGGCCGGCGGAGGCTTCGGCGCCCTCGGGATGCTGGCCTTGCTCGGCCTGGTCGGTTTCCGGTCGCGCCGGCGCGCGCGCTGAGGCATCCTCGAAGCGGATGACCGACGCCGGACGCGGACCGCGTCCGGCGCCGGCGCACGCGTCCGGATGAAAGCCGCGCCCAAGATCCTCACGGCGCTCGTCGCGCTGGCGCTCGGCGGCGGCGCGCTGGTTCTCGCTCGACACCGGGGACCGGGAGCCGCGCCCGCGCCGGTCCGCCCCACCCTACCGCCGCTGCCGGAGATCGCCCTCCGCGCGGACGACGCCCGGCAGCTCAGCAGGCTGGAGATCTCGCGCACCGACGACGACGACAGCGGTCGCCGGCTCACCATCAGGTTCGAACGGCGCGGCGCCGGCTGGGAGATGACCGCCCCGATCGAGACCGAGGCGAGCCGCGCCCGGCTCGACGACGCGATCGGAAACCTGGAGACGCTCCACCTCTGGAAGCAGCTCGACCCCGGCACCAGCTACTACCAGGCGTACGACTTGAACGCGGAGAAAGCGCTGCACATCGTGGCCTGGCGCGGGACGGCCAAGGTCGTCGACCTCTGGTGCGGCAAAGGGAGTGTCGAGGGCCAGCTCGTGCGACTCCCCGACCGCGACGGGATGTTCGCCCTCGTCAACTGGGGCCCGCAGGGTTACCAGGGATTCCTCTTCACCGCCGACGTCCGGAGCTGGCGCGAGACAGGCATCTTCAAGTTCGATCCCCGGGAGGCGGTCCGGATCGACGTCACCAACCCGCACGGCGAGCTGGCGTTCGTCAAGCGAGCCGGTCGGTGGGTGGCCTCGCGCACGACGCCGGGCGGGCGGCCGGCCGGCGCTTGGCCCAGGTTCGACGCCACGAAGATCGACCAGCTGCTGCGCGACTATCAGTCTCTGGCAGCCGACGACTTCGGCGATCGTGCGAGCCGCCCCGACTCGGGTGTCGACGACGCCGCGCGCACCGGGGGTGTGATCCGCATCGGCCTCGCGGATGGAACCGAGCTCACCCTCCGCGTCGGCAAGCCGGCCAACGACACGTCGCGCTTCGCCGTCAAGGACAGCCGCTGGGCCATCAAAGATGGCGGCGACGGCACGCTGTACGCGCTCTCTCCGTACACCGCCGGATGGGCCACGGCGGACGCCCGCAAGTTCGAGTGAACATTTTGTGACCATCACGACACCCCTCGGCGCCCGGTTTGCAGTATGTTTGCGCCGCGGTTGCTGAACTGGTGGAGGTGTCCATGACTCGCTTGACTCGCTTGACTCGGGCCCTGTCTCTCGCTCTCTTTGTCGCCCTCTTGGTCGCCCCGATCGTCGCCTGCGCCCCCGAGGGGGTCGCGCCGACCGAGTCGCGGACCGGCGCGGTCACGACCGACCCCGGAAACCTCGACATCCTGTTCATGATCGACAACTCGTCGTCCATGACCCCGCTGCAGATGAAGATGCTCGCCCAGGATCCGGGGTTCATGACGGTCCTCCAGAATCTCCCCAACGGGCTCCCCAACGTGCACATCGCCGTCGTCTCCTCGGACATGGGGGCGCCTGGCGACTCGACCACCTCGATCATGTGCTCGACCTCGGGCGACGACGGCGCGTTCCAGGCCACGCCGCGCGGGAGCTGCACCACGAGCCCGCTCGCCTCGGGGGCGACCTTCATCTCCAACGTCGACGGCCAGGCCAACTACACCGGCAACCTGCAGGACGCCTTCGGCTGCATCGCGCAGCTCGGCGACGCGGGCTGCGGGTTCGAGCACCAGCTGGCCTCCGTGGCGCGCGCGCTCGGCGCCGACGGCGCGCCGCCGCCGGTCACCAACGCCGGATTCTTGCGCGACGACGCCGAGCTGGCCATCGTCCTCCTCACCAACGAGGACGACTGCTCGGCCCCGGACGGGACCTCGCTCTACTCGCTGAACGTGGGTGGCTCCAACCAGCAGAACATCGCCAACGCGCTCGGCCCGATCGCCAACTACCGCTGCAACCAGTTCGGGCACCTTTGCAACGATCCGGCCAGCGCCACGCCGGGCGCCTTCATCTCCCCGCCGCTCAATCCGCCCGCCGACGCGCAGGGGACGGCGACCGAGCCGACGCTCAACATGACGAACTGCGAATCCAACGACACGGCCACTGGCCTCACGACCCCGGTGGCCGACTTGATCGCCGGCATCAGGGCGCTCAAGACCGATCCCGACAACCAGATCGTCGTGGGGGCCATCGCGCCGCCGGTGACGCCTTACACCGTCGCCTGGTTCCCCGAGCAGAACGGCCAGAACACCCAGCCGGGCGAGCTGTGGCCACAGATCCTTCACTCCTGCGGCCAGGCGGACGACTCCACCGTCAACCCGCAGGCGACGCAGATCACCACCGACGGCAGCTTCGGCGATCCCGGCGTCCGGATCGACCAGTGGGTGAAGGCGTTCGGTGACAACGGCGTCTTCATCTCGATCTGCGACCCCGACTATTCGACTGCCTTCCAGACCATCGCCAAGAAGATCGACAGCCACCTCCACGGCTCCGGCGGGGCGGGCGGCCAAGGCGGAGGCGGCGGGCAGACGGGAACGGCCGGTACCAACGGCGCGGCTGGCAGCAATGGCACCGGCGGCACCAGCGGCAGCGCCGGCACCAGCGGGACCGGCAGCGCCGGCGCCAGCGGCACCGCCGGCACCAGCGGCAGCGGCAGCGCCGGCACCAGCGGCAGCGCCGGCACCAGCGGGACCGGCAGCGCCGGCGCCAGCGGCACCGCCGGTGTCAGCGGTGCCGGGGGAGTCTCCGGAACGGGCACGGGCGGCAGCGGCGTCGCCGGCACCTCGGGAACCGGTACCGGCGGCACCTCCGCATCTGGCGGCACCTCGGGGACCGGTACCGGCGGCACCTCCGCATCTGGCGGCACCTCGGGAACGGGTGCCGGCGGCACCTCCGCGGGCGGTGCGTCCGGAACCGGCACGGGTGGCGCCAGCGGAACGGGC
>DATNDC010000207.1:0-22390 GCA_035607055.1 Polyangia bacterium | reverse complement strand
CGAGGCGCCGGTTGTGGAGATCTACGCGGCAAGGGTTGCCTCTCGATCGAGCGGCCACCGCAGGCGGGACAGACGAGCAGGTCGATGCCAGTGAGGGCGAGCAAGAGGTCGCGCCAGCCGACGGGAGGCTTTAGTTCGCGGGGCGCGGCACTGGGGGCGTCATCCTGATTGAGCAGCAGACGGCGGGCGATCTCGAGCCTGGTGGTGGCGTTCGCGGCGGCGACCAAGCCGTAGTGACGAATCTTGACGAAACCCGTCGGCAAAACGTGCAGCAGGAATCGGCGCACGAATTCCACTGCCTCGACGATGGCGGTCTTGCCATGCTTGGTTCGAAAGCACACGTCGTGGCCGTCGAAGCTGACCAGCCTCTGATTTGAGAGCCCCACCCGATGCGTGTACCTGCCGAGGTACTGGAAGACCTGCGTCGGTCCGCCGAAGGGACGCTTCGCGTAGACCACCCACTCCTTCCGGTGGAGGCCGTCCTTGAGCGCAGCAAAAGCCGCGGGATCGGCCAACCCGGCACACGGGCCGCCAAGATCGAGCGTCTGTCTCGCATAGAGTTCTGAGAGACCGTCGAGGAGCTTCCCACGAAAGACTCTGGACATCGCGGTCACAGAGAAGAGGAAGCGGCTGTGGGTCGGAATCCACCGCACGCCGTCGTCATCGAGACCGCCGCCCGTCACGATGCAATGGACGTGAGGATGAAAGCGTAGATCGCGTGTCCACGTGTGCAACACCGTGGTCACGCCGATCTGCGCATGCAGTCGACTGCGCCCGAAGTCCAGCAGCGTGCGTGCAGCGGCCTCGATGAGCAAGGTGTACATCTCGTCGGGGTTCCGGCGCGCCAGGGCCCGGAGTTCCTGGGGCATCGTGAACACGACGTGGAAGTATTTCGTCGGAATGATCCGTTCACGACGCTTCTCGATCCAACGGGCCTGCGTCAGGCTCTGGCATTTCGGGCAGTGACGGTTCCGACAGGAATTGTATGCCGGCTTCTCCCGCCCGCACTTCGTGCAGACGTCCAGGTGTCCGCCCAGCGCGACGGTGCGGCAGCGCTCGATCGCCGCCATCACCTTGCGCTGCTCGAACGTGGGCACGTATCGATCCCGATAGGCCTCGCCCGCGGCCCGAAAGATGTCGGCCACCTCAAGACGAGGCCGTCCCTGCCCGTTTCGGGCAAGGCACGGCTCAGCAGCCATGGGCTACCTGGGCGGCGCGTCTTCGAGCGGCGCGAGCCTGTCGAGTGGGCTCGTCACCGACTGCATGTGCTGGGTGCTGACCTGTGTGTAATGCGCCGTGGTCTGAATGCTCGAGTGACCGAGGAGCGCCTGGATCACCCGAACGTCGGTACCGTCCTCGAGCAGATGCGTTGCGAATCCGTGCCGCAACGAATGGAGCGTGACCTTCTTCTTGAACCCAATCTCCGTCATGGCGACCCGCAGTACCTTCCGGACGGCATCGCTGCTGACCGGCGTCCCAGTACGGCTACTGGGAAACAAGTACGGACCTCGCGGTCTCGCTTCCGCCCAGTACCGCCGGAGCACATCGAGCAGCTTCGGACCGAGGAGAACCAGGCGGTCCTTGGCCCGCTTCGCTCCTCGGATGTGAAGCACCATTCGCTCGCTGTCGATGTCCTCCGCCTTCAGCCGTCGCACCTCCGAGATCCGCAGCCCGGCGCCGTAGGCGACGATCAGCATCGTCCGATACTTCGTCGACCGAACCGCGCTCAGGATGACGCGAACCTCGTCCCGACTCGGGACCGACGGCAACC
Source organism: Polyangia bacterium (assembly GCA_035607055.1). Taxonomy (GTDB): domain Bacteria; phylum Myxococcota_A; class Polyangia; order Fen-1088; family Fen-1088; genus JADGRB01. The sequence continues at coordinate 20,619 of DATNDC010000207.1, read as the reverse complement.
TCTTTGGGATCTTCGGCCGTGGCAGATCGGCGACCACATCGTGATTCCTCAGAACCCAGCGGTACAAGAAGCGGATCGCCGCTACGTACACGCCCACGCACGATGCGCTGGCCCTTCGATCACGAATGAGATGAAGGATGAAATCCTTCATCTCACGCTCGCCCATCTGCTCCGGCGACCTCATGAAGTGCGCCACGAATGCCCGGCAGCAGATCACGTACGATTTCTTAGTCGCCTCCGACAGTCCCCGCAGCTCCATCTCCGCTAACATTCGATCTCGAATTGCGCCCATCGTCGTCCTCCTCACGCGACACCACGTCGCAACGAGGACGATCGTCGAGACCGCTTCTTCCGCCCACCGATCCGAAAGCCGCGCGCGCCAGCGCGCTTAGTTCAACTCCTATTATGCGGACAGGATAATTTTTATCCAAGCGAGACGAACGAGAGAGGGCCGGTGCGATCTCGGGCGGTTAGGACAGTCATTGGTGGTGGCCGTCACGAAGGTTCGCTGGATAACACGATTGGGGCCGCGGCGGTCTGTGACCGCGGCGACGCGGCCGGTTATGGGTCGAGCGGGCTGCGAACGCCCCCGGCGCCGCGGTTGAGGACGTGGGTGTAGATCATCGTGGTGCTCACTTCTTTGTGGCCGAGGAGCTCTTGGATGGTGCGGATGTCATAGCCGCTCTCGAGGAGGTGTGTCGCAAAAGAATGACGCAGGGTATGAGGGCTCAGCGCCTTCGGGATGCCGGCGATTCGAGCCGCCGTTCGAACCGCGCGCTGAATGACGGTCTCATGAAGGTGGTGGCGACGAACCTGGTCGGTCTCGCGATCTACGTACGTGCGCGTGGCAGGGAAGACCCACTGCCACGCCCACTCGCGCGGAGCCGACGGGTACTTGCGCGCGATGGCGTCGGGGAGCGCGACGAAACCGGCCCCGCGGCGAACGTCATCCTCGTGTTGGGCCTGCGCGCGAGCCAGTTGCTCGCGCAGAGGCTGGACCAGAACCCCGGGCAGCACTGTGCGCCGATCCTTCTGACCTTTGCCACGCCGTACCGTCAGCTCGCGGCCTGCAAGGTCGACGTCCTTCACGCGCAGCTGCAGCGCCTCGAGCAACCGAAGGCCGGCGCCGTAGAGAAGCGCGGCAACCAGATGCCGTACGCCGTCGAGGGAGGAGAGCAAGGCGCGGACCTCGTAGCGGGTCAGAACGACGGGGATGTGGGCAGGCCGCTTGGCATGCACGAGGTCGCCCAGCCAGGCAAGCTCGCGGCCTAGAACTTCTTGATAGAGGAACAGCAGCGCGGCGAGGGCCTAGTTCTGGGTCGACGCGCTGACGTGGGCGCTGGTCGCCAGGTGCGACAGATAGGCGCCAATCTCCGGCTCGCCCATGGACTCGGGTGTCGCTTGTCGTGAAATAAGATGAAACGCCGAATCCATCCGACGTACGACTTCTCGGTGTCGAGCAATCGCGGCCGAGCGCCGGCCGAACGAGCGGGCAGGCGTCCGGAATTCGGCCCGGGAAACGGGATCAGGGCGGCGGCTGGACTGGGCGGTCGTCGGTGGGGGCGGTTCACGCCGCCATCGACTGCGAACGGCGTGCCGGATCGCTAACTGGCGTTCTTCGAAGCCGAGACCGCCTCCAACGCCACCAGCGCCCAGGCCGCCAGCAAGAGCAGCCCCCCGAGCGGCGTCACCGCCCCGAGCGCCGTGATCCCGGTGATCGCCAGCGCGTAGAGGCTGCCCGCGAACACGATGATCCCCAGCGTGAACAGCGTCAGGATCATCGGGCCGCGGCGCAGCCGCTCGCCCGCGAGCGCCACCGCCAGCGCTGCCACGGCGTGAACCAGGTGATAGAGCGCGCCCGTCCGGTAGATCTCCAGCATCGCCGGCGACAGCCGCCCCCGCAGGCCGTGGGCGCCGAAGGCGCCGAAGGCCACGGCGGTGAACCCGAGGAGCCCGGCGACAGCGAGCGCGCCGCGCTTCATGACGCCGGCGGCGGCTGCCCCTGGTTGTCGCGTGAAAGGCCGAGCGCGCGCATCTTCTTGTGCAGGTTCGTTCGCTCGATGCCGAGCAGCGCGGCCGTGCGCGAGATGTTCCAGCCGTTTTCGTCGAGCTTGATGCGGATGTACTCGCGCTCCATGTGGTCGCGGAACTCGCGCAGCGGCAGCGCGCGCGCCTCGGCGGGCAGCTCGACGCGCGGCAGCTCCGTCGGAGCGGTGGTCGACTCGCGGCGCGTGCGGGCCACCTCGGCCAGGATCTCCTCGGGCAGGTCGTCGACGCCGATGCTCTCGTCCGACAGGATCACCAGCCGCTCGATCACGTTGCGCAGCTCGCGCACGTTCCCCGGCCAGGGATAGCCGGCCAGCAGCGCCACCGCCTCGTCGGAGATCGTCTTCACCTTCATGCCGTTCTCGCGGCAGGCGAGCTCGATGAACGCCCCCGACAGGAGCGGCACGTCGTCGGCGCGCTCGCGCAGGGGCGGCGCCCGCAGCGGGACGACGTTGAGGCGGAAATACAGGTCCTCGCGGAACTCCCCGGCGGCCACCGCCGCCTGCAGGTCGCGGTTGGTGGCGGCCAGCACGCGCACGTCGACCTTCAACGTCTGCTCGCCGCCCACGCGCGTGAACTCGCCCGACTGCAGCACGCGCAGCACCTTGGCCTGCGCCGACGACACCATGTCGCCGATCTCGTCGAGGAAGATGGTCCCCCCGTCGGCCATCTCGAACAGCCCGCGCTTCCGCGCCGTGGCGCCGGTGAAGGCGCCGCGCTCGTGGCCGAACAGCTCGGACTCGATCAGCTCCTTGGGGATGGCGGCGCAGTTGACCTTGATGAGGGCCTTCTCGGCCACCGCGCTCTGCCGGTGGATGGCGCGCGCGATGAGCTCCTTGCCCGTCCCCGACTCGCCGGTGATGAGGACGCGCGTGCGCGTGGGGGCCACCTTGGCGATCTGCGCCCGCAGCGCCCCCATCGCCGCGCTCCGGCCCACCATCTCCGAACGCTCGTCGGCCAGCGCGCGCAGCCCCTGGACCTCGCGCGCCATCGCCCGCCGCTCGAGCGCGTTGCGCAGCGCCACCATCAACCGCTCGCGGTCGAGCGGCTTTTCGATCAAGTCGTAGGCGCCCGCCTTGGTGGCGCGCACGGCGTCGGCCAGCGTCGCGTGGCCCGAGATGACGATGACCGTCGGCGACGACTCGGTCTTCAACTTGGCGATGCGCTCGAGCGTCTCCAGCCCCGAGATCCCAGGGAGCTGCACGTCCAGCAGCAACACGTCGGCCGCCACCTCGGGCAGCCGGGCCAGCGCCTCTTCCCCGCTCGACGCCTCCTCGACGCCGAACCCCTCCCCTTCCAGCACCATCCGCACCGTGCGCCGGATGTTCTTCTCGTCGTCGACGATGAATATCGTGGAGGACATGCGCCGCCCAGAACCCTAACAGACAATCGGCGCCCGTGCGCGCCCGCACGCTAGGCAATCCGCAGGATCGCCACCTCGTCGCCGGCCGTCACCTCGAGCGCGCGCCGGACGTCGTCGGGCAGCGAGACCCGCTCGCCCTCGGGGAGCGAGGGGAGCTCGATCCGGGCCACCGCGAAGCAGGGGGGCGCCGGCCGCTCGCGCGCGACCAGAAACACCTGCCGGCGGCCCCCGGCGTCGATGGGCGCGTAGCCGGCGTCGGCGACGCGCGCCGTGCGCGCCGCCTTGACCAGCGTGATGTCGTCGGTGCGCGCGTGGAAGTGCGGGCCGCCGTCGAACGGATCGATCCGGTGCGCGTAGGAGAACCCCACCTCCCGCAGCATCTTCTCCACCCCCTTCGTGTGGGGGCCGACCTCACCGATCAGCGCCTGCACGTGCGCCGGCAGCAGCGTCGCGTAGAGGGGGTCCTGGGGGAAGAGCGCGCGGATGAACTCCTTGTTCGATTGCGAGAGCCGATCGGCCTCCTGGTAGCTGAGCCCGGTGAACTTGCGGCCCAGCGCCTCCCACAAGAGGCTCGTCCCGTCGGCCTCGAGCGGCGGCATCAGCTCTGACAGCACCTCGTCGCGAAACAGCTGGCGGTGGCGAGCCAGGTAGAGGAACCGCACGTAGGCCAGCGAGCGCCCCAGCCGCTCGGGGTGGCGGCGGAACTCGGGCCGCAGCACCAGCCCGCCGATCTCCGTCAGGCCCTTGTAGTTGTAGCCGATGCGCAGCACCCGGTGCGTGAAGTGGCGGTCGAGCGTGTCGCTGTAGCGCTCCTCCTCCAGCACGTCGAAGAAGACGTGCGGCGCGCGGCGGTTGCCGTGCTGGGCGAAGATCATCGAGGTCCCCGCCACTTCGCCCATCTTGCCCGCCTTGCCGCCCGCCCCCACCTCGACGGCGACGAAGACGAAGCAACGGTCGGCGATCGGCAGCTCGCCCGCGAACGAGGCGCGCGACCGTTCGACTATCGCCGCCAGCGACGCGCGGTCGTCGGGTAGGTTCACCGAGTCGAGGTGGACCGCCGCCTTCTGCAGGCCGTCGAGGTCGCCGGGCGCGATGTCGCGAAGCAGGAACATGGTGTCGATCCGCCGCGGCCGAGCCGCGTCAGCGCAGGTGGTGCGTGACCGATCCTGCCGCGTCGGCGACCATCGCGCCAACCAGCTCGGGCAGACCGCCCGCCGCGACCGGGCGCGCCGGGACGATCTCGCGGTAGTCGACGATCCGGATCGGTTGCCGCCCCTCGCGGACGTCGCGCGCGTTCTGGCGGGCCAGCCAGTCGAGCACCCGCGGCAGCGCGTGCACCGACGCCAGGTGCGTGTCGTGCATGAGCAGGATCCCGCGCCCCTTGAGGGTGGCGAGCTTGCTGGTCATGTAGCTGAAGACCGCCTCCTCGTCGCGCTCGACTTTCCAATCTTGCGGGTCGAGGTTCCACCCGACGTCGACCAGCCCGCGCGCTGTCAGCGCCGCGTCCAGGCTGTGGCAGAAGGCGCCATACGGCGACCTGAAGAGAAAAGGACGGACGCCGGTCGTCTCGGTGATGAGCTCCGCGTTGGCGTCGATCTCCTCGGCCTGCTCGGCCGGGTTCTGGCAAAGGTCGTGGTGACTCATGGTGTGGTTGGCGACCAGGTGGCCGTGGGCGGCGATCTTGCGAACCAGGTCGCGCCGCGCGATGTCCTCCGGCCGGTCCCCCTTGAGCCGCCAGCCGGTGACGAAGAAGATCGCCTTCAGGCCGCGCCGGTCGAGCTCGTCGAGGATGAGCGGCGTGCCGCGTAGATCTGGCCCGTCGTCGAACGACAGCAGCAGCTTGCGGGGCTCGGTCGCCGCGTGGAACGAGACGTGCGGGCCGTGCCCGGGCGACTCGAACGACGGCGCCACCTCGAGCGGCAGATCGCTGACGTAGGTCCCGAAAGGCGCGGCAACCGGCGGCTGTGACGTGGCGCGCCGTGCTCTGGGTTGATCACTCCCGCCGACCAGCGCCGGAACCATAAGCGGCCCCATGAGGGCCGCCAGCGGGATGAGCCGACGAGCCACCAGCATACGATTCTATCGGAGTTATCGGCACTTCGATAGCTCGGCTGGAGCGGTGCCCCAAAAGCCCGGCAGGATCGGGTGAGCGGGGAGCGCGGGAGCGCGGGACCCTTCCCAGGGGCCGATCGCGTGAGGGAGCGCGAGCTTTGCTCGCGCGAGCTCGTCGCGGGGGGCGCGGGACCCTCCCAGGGTCCCGATCAAAATGGAATGTCGTCGTCGGACGGGGGAGGACCGCTCTCGCCCGCATCTTCGGACGGGCCGGAGTCGGCTCGGCCGCTGAAACCACCTGATTTTCCGCGCGCTTCGCCGCCGCCGCTTCGGCCTTCGCCGCCACCGCCGCCCAGGAAGACCACCCGGTCGGCCACGATGTCGGTCGCATAGTGCTTCTGGCCGTCCTTGTCGTACGACCGGGTCTGCAGGCGCCCCTCGACGTAGACGGAGCGGCCCTTGGAGAGATACTTATTGCAATTCTCAGCCTGGTCGCCCCACACGGTGACCCGGTGCCACTCGGTCTTTTCCTGCCGCTGGCCCGACTTGTCCTTGTAGACCTCGGTGGTGGCGATCCGCAGGTTGCAGAGCGGCCGCTGCGAGGGCGTGTACTTCAGCTCCGGATCCGCCCCCAGGTTTCCGATCAAGATGACCTTGTTGACGCTTCCCATCGCGTCCTCCTTGTACCACGTCATCGGGCCGCAAGGGGCGGCAGTTGCCCCGCAGTCGATTAAGATGACCGCGTGCTCGCAACTGGACTCGCGATGGCGCTCTGGGCGGCGTCCCCTCCAGCGGCCCCGACGTCGAACCTCGGTCGAGGGTTCGCCGCCTACCGCGCCGGCGACTATCACGACGCCGCCAGGGCGCTCCACGCCGCCCTGGGCGAGAAGCTGCACAACGCCGATTGGGCGGCTTTTCTCTACGGCGAGAGCGCCTTCTACGACGGTGACTATCGCGCCGCCCGCGCCGCGTTCGAGAAGGCGGGCCGCGCGCATGGCGGGCGGCCCGCAGCCATGGCGCCCTTCCGCATCGCCGATTGTCTCTGGATGCAGGGGGATCACGCGGCGGCCGCCAAGGCTTACGCGAAGCTCCTCAAGAAGGCGACGCCGACGACCGGCGACCTGGCGCTGGCGCGCTTCCGGATCGCGGAGGTCGCGGCGGCGCACGACGCGGCCGGCGCCAAGAAACAGATGCTGGCCATCGCGCGCGAGTTCCCGGCTCACCCGCTCGCCGACGAAGCGCTGCGCCGGACCTCGGGGGCGCCGTCCGCGGCGTCCGTGGCGACGCCGACGGCGGTGAAGTCCCAGGTCCCCGCGCCTCCGCCGGACAATCTCTCCGTCGCCGATCGCCTGAGACGCGCCGAGTCCCTCACCAAGGACCGTCACTGGGACGAGGCGCTGGCCGAGCTCGACAAGCTGCCGGCGGCGCTGCCGGCCGACCAGCTGGCCGAGCGCGACTACCAGATCGGCATGACCAAGTTCCACATGCGGCGCGACTACGCCAAGGCGGGCGAGCTCCTGCTGGCGACGGCGCCGCTCCTTTCGGGCGACAAGGCCGCCTCGGCGGCGTTCCACGGCGCGCGGGCGCTCTCGCGCGTCGACCGCGACGACGAGGCGATCGCCGGCTACCACAAGGTGGTCGCCGAGTTCCCCCGCTCGCGATTCGCCGCCGAGGCGCAGTACCTGTCGGGCTGGCTCGACTACAACCGCGGCCGGTTCAAGGAGAGCCTCCCCGGGCTGCAGGCGACGCTCGACCACTTCGGGTCGAGCGCCTTCGCCGGCGACGCGGCCTGGTGCCTGGCCTTCGCGCACTTTCTGCTCGGCGACGAGGCCGCGGCGAACGCCGCGCTCGAGCGCTACGCGCGCACGCCGGCCACCGGGATCACCGACGCCGAGCGCGGCGATCGGGTCGCCTACTGGCGGGCCCGCTTCAAGGAGAAGCTCGGCCCCGCGGCCGAGAAGAACGAGGCGCTCGAGGGCTACCGGGCGCTGCTCCGGCGGGCGCCGCTGTCATTTTACGGCCTGCTCGCCCACGCCAGGCTCAAGGCGGCGGGCCAGGACGAGCCTCTGGCGCTTCCCACCAAGAAGACGGCCAGCGCGACGCCCGCGCACCCGACGCACGATCCCGTCGTGGCGCGCGTCCTGGAGCTGGCCGACGCCGGCATGGGCGTCGAGGCGGGCGGCGAGCTCGAGCGTGACGAGAAGGCCGTCCTCTCCAACGCCGGCGGCGAGAAAGCGGCCCCCTGGCTGCTCGAGATGTACCGCCGCACGGGCGACTACCATCGTGCCTACCGCTTCGCCGAGTCGCACGACACCGGCGCGCTCGCCGCCGATCCGCACGCCGACGACGGCGTGCGCGCGTTCTGGGAGGCGGCCTTCCCGCGCGCCTACGCGCCGCTGGTCGACCGCTACGGCCCGGCGGCCGGCAACCCCGAGCTCTACCTCTACGCCATCATGCGCAAGGAGTCGGGGTTCGACCCGCACGACGTCTCCTACGCCGACGCGCGCGGCCTCCTGCAGATGATCCCCCCCACGAGCGCGCGTGTCGCCGAGAAGATGCACGAGCCGTTCTACCCCGACCAGCTCTACGACCCGGAGGTCAACATCCGCCTCGGGGCCAGCTACATCGGCGCCCTCTACCGCAAGTTCGGCGGCGAGGTGCCGCTGGCGGCGGGGGCCTACAACGCCGGGCCGCGCGCGATGGCCCGCTGGTGCACGCAGCACGCCGGCCACCCCACCGACGAGTTCGTCGAGCTGGTGGCGTTCGCCCAGACGCGCGAGTACGTCAAGCGCGTGACCAGCCTCTACGCCAAGTACCGCTTCCTCTACGGCCCCAAGCCGTATGAGCTGCCGCTGGCCCTCGACACCAAGGTCGCCCCGGACGGCCCCGATTATTAGCGGCGGCCGACAACGCTCGGGTTCGCGCTCGTTACACGCCGGAATCTTCCCGCGGCCGCTCGTTTGAAGGGTGGACGTCTGGTCTCGCGCGCGTTTAGATACGCATGCAGTACATCATTCAACGATGACGACATGCCTCCGCCGAAGATGGACCTCCTGACAGCGCTCCTCAATCGGATTGGGCCCCGCGTCCTGGGGTTACTTCTGGCCATCGGCATGCTGTTGCTGGGAGGGACCACCCTTTACGCGATCAGGTCGGGTCGTTCGGTGGACTTTTGGGGTCTCAAGATTGGCGAAGGGACGCAACCAACCAAACCGACCGGCGCCGCCGACGGGGAGGCGAAACCCTGGTGCCGCCGAGAGCTCGCCGCCGCCAGCAAACGCGCCGAAGAGGCCGAACGGGGGCTGGCCGCTGCGATCGTCGAGCGCGACATCCCGGTCCTCTGGCCGGAGGGAAAGCCCAAGAACGAAATCATCCCCACGCTCGCCCGGGCTGGACAGGAATGCAACGACGATGACCGCATGATCGAGTGCCTCTACGCGAAGATCGAAAACGAGATCGGCCAAAACAGCGGCTTCATCGACGTTCAGCATGCCCCAAAGGACATCGTGATCATGATCCAAAAGGCGTTGCAGTCCTGCGACGCGCTGGACGGTGACGCCGACGGCGACGCCGGCCGAACCTGGACGGCCTTGCTGAAGTTCCAGAGGTCCCAGCACATCCGGAGCAACGAAGACGCCTACGAGGGGAAGTTCGGCATGAAGACCCTCAACCAGATCCGGAAACGTCACAAAGCGATCGGCGACGGCACCTAGCACCGGGAGCCGCCCCGTGGCGCGCGACGGCGATCCGCTCAGCGGAACCGCAGGAAGGTCAGCACGATCTCCAGCAGGATGAGCAGGACCACCGCCTCTTCCAGCAGGACCAGCCGGCGATCGCGCGCCACGTCCAGCACCAGCTCCAGCGCCTCCTGGATGCTGCGCAGCTTCAGCTCCAGCGCCTGGTAACGGTCGACCAGGTCGAACTCGGCGCGCAGCTCGTCGTAGATGCGGTTCATCCCCGGGTCGTCCCAGGCCTCGTCCGGCTTGTCGAGCAGGTGCAGGCTGGTGAGCACCTCGTTGCGGGTGGAGATCGCAGCGCCGATGAACTGGTGGAGCGGTCGCGTCCGCAGCGAGACCGTCCCCTTCTTCTCCAACCGCTGCACCAACCGGTCGGTGCGCACGAACATCTCCTCCACGATCCGCTCGTAGTATTCCATCGCCGCGCTCTGGCCGACGGTCAGCGCCACCACGCTGGCCCGCTCGGGCGTCAGCTCGTCGAGCGTGAGGATCCCCTCGGCCATGTCGGGCACGCGCCCGGGGTCCTCCCGGACGCTCAGCTCCTCGCTCACCGTCGCCGCGGTCAGCCCGACGCGCGCGCGGCGCAAGCGGGCGAGCTCTCGTTCGCGCGCGTCCGGCGGCAGATCGCGAAAGACGATGGCGCCGAACGGGTAGATGAACACCGCGCCGCCGTCCAGCCGGTAGAAGAGCTCGTGCGGCCGCCGCCGCGCCTCGGGGTACACCGTCGCCAGGTCCTTGAGCGAGAGGTTCTCGACGAAGGCCACGGCGTGAAAGGCGTGGACCAGTCCGGTCGAGGCGGGCGCTTCCATCGCCCCCCGATCTTACCGGACCGCGGGCCGTCGCCGGCCCAGTTATTCGGTCGGCGCGGGCTCCGGCGCGGGCGGGGGTGGCGGCTGCGGGATCTCCTTGGCGTGCTTCGGCACGGGCGGACCGACCACCGACCGGTTGCGCGGGTGCTCCTTCTTGAGGTCGTCGGAGCTGAGCGGCTGGGCGTTCTGGCCCGTCGCCGTCCAGGCGTGCGGTGGAGAGGTCATGGTCGCGCCGCCCAGCCGATCCGCACCCGAGCGCGCCCCGGCCGATTGATCGAGCATCTGATTCTCCTGAGCCTGGTCGTCGGCGCGCGCCACCGCCGCGGGCAGCAGCCCAACCATCGCGCTAAACCACAAGGCCGCTGTTCGCTTCTTCATGCCCCGAAGCTAATCACGCCGCCGCGCCCGCCGCGGGCGCTCGCCTCGATGAGCCGCGCCAGCAACGTGCGATGGCAGCGGGTGGGGTCGTGACAGGCGGACGAGCAAAGCAGCGTGATGACCTCGCCGGCCGCGGCTCGCCGCCCGAGGTCACGGATGCGCCAGAGTTGCTGCGCACCCCGCATCTCGTCGAGGTAGCGCGCGACGTAGGTCTCCCACGCAATCGGAGGCCCATGCTTGCCGTGAAAATCGTCGAGCAGCGCGCGGCTGGGCCCGAGATCGGCCCACCAGTCATTCCAGGTCTCCGCCGCCTTCGACAGGCCGCGGGGGCGGATCCGGCAGACCAGCAGCCGGAAGCCGTCCTCCGGCTCGGCGGGATCGTTCCAGCGCTTGGTCCGGATCGCCACGGCCACGCCCTGAGCATACGCCGGGCCCGTAACCCATCCTGGGGAGCGGCGTAGGACACTCGGGATCCCCATGACGGCGACGGTCGCTCTGCGCCTCTCGACCGGCGAGCCTCACCCGCGCGCCGGGGCCGCCGTGCGCCTGGCCGTTGCGGCCACCGCCGCCCCGGTCTATCTATTGGCCCGGTGGAGAGCCGTGGACCCTGAGGCCAGCGAGGCGGCCGAGGTCATGGGACGCTACTGCCGCGGAGACGGGGCGGCGTTCCATCGTCTCTATGCCCTGCTGGCGCCGCGCCTCGCCGCCTACCTCTTCGGGCTCCTGCGCGACAAGGCCGCGGCCGAAGACGCGCTGCAACTCACCTTCCTCAAGGTCCACGAGGCGCGGGCCACGTACGTGATGGGCGCCAACCCCATCCCCTGGATGTACACCATCGCCCATCGCACGGCGCTCGACGAGCTCCGCAAGCGGAGGCGGAACCGCGTACAGCTCACCAAGGAAGGAACGCTCCCCGCCGAGCCCGCCGCCGACCTCACCGGGATCTCCGCGGAGAGCGCGGAGAGCGAGGCCGCGCGCCCCGATCCCGCGACGACCGCCGGCGCGCGGGCCGCGCTCGAGCGGCTCCCCGAGAACCAGCGGCTGGCGCTGATCCTGACCAAGGTGCACGGCCGTTCGACGGCGGAGGCGGCGATGATCGCCGGGACCACCCCGGGCGCGATCAAGCAGCGGGCGCACCGTGCCTATGTCACGTTGCGCGGGCTGCTCAGACCCGAGCCGCGAAAGGAGCCGTCGTGACCGACAAGGACCTCGACGATCGCGCGCTGCCGCCGGCCCGCGTCGAGGCGCCGCCGCCATCCCGCGACCTGCTGAAGGCGGTCGAGGGGATGAAGCCGGTCCGCACGCGCACGCGGTTCGGCGCGCTCGCGGTGGTGGCGCTGGCCGGGTTGATCGCACCGTCCGCCGTGCTCGCCCGGCACGTCTATCGCCCCGATCTCGGTGCGCTGCCGGTCGGCTGGGTGATCGCCGCGGCCGCGCTCTGGGCCGGCGCCTTCGCCCTCGCGCTGACGGCGGCGCTGGTCCCGCGCCGGGGCGACGTCCTTCCGGCGCCGGGCCGCGCCTCGCGCGCCGGGGGCGCCGCCCTGGTCGGCCTCCTGGCCTTCACCGCGCTGGCGACGGTCCAGGTTCCCGGCGTCAGCCTCCACCCCGCGGATGCGCACCTCACGCTGCTGCAGTCGTGCGTCCATTGCGCCAGCTTCGTCCTCGAGATCGCGCTCCCCTTCCTGCTGGTCGGTCTGTTCGCGCTCCGCCGCCTGGTCCCGATGGGGCGCGCGCGCGTGGGCCTGGCGCTCGGCGCCGCCGGGGGGGCCGCGGGCGGCCTGGTCCTCCACTTCATCTGTCCGTTCGCGGGCACCGCCCACGTCGTCCTCGGGCACGCCGGCGGCGCCGTGCTCGCCGCCGCCGCCGGCGCCGCGCTGCTCCCCACCCTGCTCCGCCGCTGAGGGGACGGAATAAGGTGCTATATTCTGTCCTATGAAGGCCGGGAACGTTCGTCCCATCACCGAGCTCAAGAACCGTACGAAAGAGCTGGTGCAGGAGGTGTCGCAGGGGGGACAGCCGGTGGTGATTACCCAGAACGGAAAGCCGAAGGTCGTCCTGATGGACGTCGCTCAGCACGACCGTCTCCAGGAGACGCTGGCCCTGCTGAAGTTGCTGGCCCACAGTCAGGATGATCTGGCGAAGACCGGGCGCCTGCACGCGAGCAGCGAGGTTCTCCGTCGGGCGAAGGCCGCGTTGCGGCGCGCCGCGGACCGGAGGTGAGTGGACGACGCCACGTCGTCGTCTGGACAGAGCCGGCCACCGGGGACGTCGAACGGCTGGCAACCCACCTCCTCGTCGAGGCACCCCTGCGGGCGGAACAGATCCTGGAGCGGATCGTCGCCCGCGGCGAATCTCTGCAGACCTCGCCGGAACGGGGGAGAACGCCTCCAGAGTTGCGCGCCATCGGCGACCGATCTTGGCGGGAGGTCATGGAGGCGCCCTGGCGCCTCGTCTACCGGATCGCGGAGCGGCGGGTCGAGATCCACGCGGTCTTCGACGGGCGCCGCGACCTGGACGATGTCCTGCTGGAACGGCTCCTCGGCAGCTAACGCCGCAGGAGCAGGTCCGAGACCAGGAGCTTGGCGGCCAGCGCGCCCACGGTGAGGAGAAAGAGGAGGCGGACGAAGCGCTCGCCTCCCTTGAGCGCGGCGTGGGCCCCCAGCCAGCCGCCCACCAGGTTCGCCGCTGCCAGGGGGACGCCGACGCGCAGATCGATGAGGCCCCCGGCGAAGAAGACCACCGAGGCGGCGGCGCAGGAGAGCAGGTTCACCGGCTTGGTCACCGCCACCGACTCGATCATCGTCAGCCCGAAGCAGACCGTGCAGAGGACGGTCATGAGCGTCGTGTAGCCGCCCGAGAAGAAGCCGCCGTAGACGCCGAGCAGCGCGGTGCCGAGGTAGCCGGCCATCCGCCGGCCGGGCGTCGGCGCGGCCGGGGCGCCCTTCTTGTGTAGCGCGATGAACACGACCAGGACGGCCATCGAGACGCCGACCACCAGCTTGACCACCGACTCCGACAGCTTGACGGCGATGAGCGCGCCCGCCGCCGAGGTGACAATCGTGATGACGCCCAGCGGGACGAGCAAGCGGGCCGGCAGCACCTTGGCGCGGGCGAACCGCGCCGTGGCCGACACGGTCATGAACAGGACCGCGAACATGTTGGTGGCCACCGCCTGCCGTGGCGCCATCCCCACGGTGATCATCAGCGGCACGTTGATGAGCGAGTTGCCGCCGGTGATCGCCCCCAGGGCGCCGGTCGCCACCATGAGGGCGCTGAGCAGCACGATCTGCGCGACGCTCATGGCCGCCTCTTATCACGCGCGCCCGCGTCATCGCACGGACGTAACAGAGAAAATGCACTCCCGGCGGTGCGAATTTTTTTCGCATTCCGCAGGCGCGGCGCAGAGTCCAGAGTCTCGGCCATGGACGGGCGTCGCGTGCACTCGCTGGCCCTGGCGGCCGTGGCGCTGATTGCCGGCGGCTGCGGCGGCCAGGCCTCCGATCCGACGCCGCCGGCGCTCGTCTTCACCGGCGAACCGGCGATGACGGTGGCGTCGGCGTCGGGGCAGCTCAACATCGACCTCTGGTGGTCGCCGGTGCAGCCGAGCGTCGGATACGACGCCGCCCAGCTGGCGATCACCGACGGCAGCGGCGCGCCCGTCACCGGCCTCGCGCTGACCATCGTGCCGTTCATGCCCGCCCACGGGCACGGCGCCTCCGTCGATCCGACGGTCTCCGAGTCGGCGCCGGGCGTTTACGTCGCCACGCCGCTCGACTTCTTCATGGCCGGCCACTGGGAGCTCATGACCGCCATCTCGCGCACCGGGCAGGCTGGATCGGACGGCGGCGCGGGCGATGCCGGCGCGGGCGATGCCGGCGCCGCGGGAGCCATCGATGACTCGGCCGAGCCGACGGTGGACGTTCCTTAGCGCGCGGGGCGCGGCGGCGCTGCTGCTCGCGGCCCTGGCGGCGCGCGCGACCCCCGCGGCGGCGCAGGCCTGCTGCGCGGGCGGCGCGCTGGTGAGCCCCGTGCGTCTGGCCCCGCCCGATGACTACGCGGTCGGCCTGCAGACGCGGGTGCGCAGCGACATGGGGTCGTTCCTGCCGGACGGAAGCTACGTCTCCACCTCGACGTCCTCCGAGCAGGACGTGGAGCAGGACCTGGCGGCCTCCTTCCGACTCGCCCGCCGCGCGCAGGTCGGGATCGTGCTCCCCTACGTCGAGACGCACCGGACCCAGCCCGGCGTCGACGAATGGGGGAGCGGCCTCGGCGACGTGGCGTTGAACGCCCGCTACGACTTCAAGCTGGCGGCCGAGATGACCTACTGGCCGGGGTTCGCGCTCCTCGGCGGCGTCGTCTTCCCGACCGGCAAGTCGGTCGCCGACGGCACCAACCCGACCTCCACCGACGCCACCGGCACCGGCACCTTCAACGCCTCGCTGGGGGCGGACCTCGAGAAGGTGCACGGTCCTCTCTACGGGGCGGTCAACCTCTGGGCGACCTACAGCGGCAGCAGCAGCGCGCCGGGCGCGAACAACATGACCATCACGACCTCGTACCCGCTGCAGCTGACCGCGCTGGCCGTGGCCGGCTACGTGTTCGAGAGCGAGGCGGCCGTCGCGCTCTACGTCAACTTCCTGGAACGTGGAGACACCACGGTCAACGGCGCGACCTCCGGCGGGAGCGACCTCCGGCTGACGACCGTCGGCGCGACCGGGCTCCTGCCGATAGAAGTGGACTGGCGCCTTTCAGCTTCGTTCTATGCGGACATCCTCGCTTCGTCGTTCGGGCGCAACGAGCAGGCCGGCGTGGGGGGGACGGTCTCGTTGGTCCACGCCTGGCGATGACTCGCTGAGCCCGCCGCTTTGACCGGGGCGCCCGGTCGCTTATGCTCCCGGCGCCGTGATCGACATTCGTTTGTTGCGTGAGACCCCCGACGAGGTCCGCCAGGCCTACGCCCGGCTCGGCGCGCCCATCGACCTCGACCGCGTCATCGCCGCCGACGCCCGCGTGCGCGACCTCAAGAACGAGTCACAGACGCTGCAGGCGGCCCAGAACAAGATCTCCAAGGAGATCGGCCGCGTCCCGGCCGGCCCGGAGCGCGACAAGGCGCTCGCCGACAGCCTGGCGCTCAAGCGCGACATCGAGTCCAAGGCCGCCGAGCTGACCGGCGCCGAGGCCAAGCTCGAGGAGCTGATGCTGGAGCTCCCCAACCTGCCGCACCCCTCCGTGCCGGTGGGCAAGGACGACAGCGAGAACCAGGTCGTGCGCGAGGAAGGGCAAAAACGGGCCTACGACTTCGCCCCCAAGCCGCACTGGGACCTGGGGACGGCGCTCGACATCATCGACTTCGAGCGCGGGGTGAAGATCTCCGGCTCGCGGTTCTACGTCCTCAAGGGGTGGGGAGCGCGGCTGCAACGGGCGCTCATCACCTTCATGCTCGATCTTCACCGGGAGAAGCACGGTTACGTCGAGATCTACCCGCCGTACATGGTGCGCCGCGAGTGCCTGGTGGGGACCGGGAACCTGCCCAAGTTCGGCGAGAACCTCTATCGCGACGCCGAGGAGGACTTCTGGTTCATCCCCACCGCCGAAGTCCCGGTCACCAACCTCTACCGCGAGGAGATCCTCGACGAGGCGCGCCTGCCGGTCCGCCACGTGGCCTTCACCGCCTGCTTCCGGCGCGAGCAGATGGCGGCCGGGCGCGACACGCGCGGGATCAAGCGCGGCCACCAGTTCGACAAGGTGGAGCTGGTCAAGTTCGTCCACCCCGACACCTCGATGAACGAGCTCTCGGCGCTCCTCGCCGACGCCGAGGACGTCTTGAAGGCGCTGGAGCTCCCCTACCGCGTCGTGCAGATGTGCACCGGCGACCTCTCTTTCTCGGCGATGGCCAAGTTCGACCTCGAGCTGTGGGCGCCCGGCTGCAACGAGTGGCTGGAGGTCAGCTCCTGCTCCAACTTCGGAGATTTTCAGGCCCGCCGCGCGCGTATCCGGTTCAAGGCCGCCGCCGGCAAGGAGAAGGCCCGCTTCGTCCACACCCTGAACGGGTCCGGGCTGGCGCTGCCGCGCACGCTCATCGGCGTCCTCGAGACCTACCAGCGCGCCGACGGACGCGTCGACGTCCCCGCGGTGCTCCGCCCGTACCTCGGCGGCGCCGCGGTCCTGGGGTAGATCCGCGCGAAAAAGCGCGCGAGATCACCAGACCGATCGCCAGGCTGCCGTAACTGGTTGTAACCTTTGACTTCCCGGCCAGGTTCCGGGTACATTGGTGGCATCGTGGCCATGACCAAGGCGGATCTCATCGACCTGATCGCCGAGCGGGCCAAGCTCCCGCATGGTCGCGCCGAGCTTCTGATCTGCCAGATGTTCGATTCGATGGTCGACGCTCTCTGCCGGGGCGAGGGGATCGAGATCCGCGGCTTCGGCAGCTTCTCCATCCGTTCGTACAAGGAATATCAGGGACGTAACCCCCGGACCGGAGAGGCGGTCCGCGTCCGCCCCAAGCGGCTCGCCTTCTTCAAGGTCGGCAAGGAGCTGCGCGAGCGCGTGAACGCGCGCGCCGCCAGCAACGGCGTCCCGAACAGCAGCACGCCGTCCGAAGGATCCGGCACCGGCGGGACCTAATCGGTTACGAGAGTCGTGGCGCCTTGCCCGGCCGTTAACCGATAGGATGGGGGCATGCTCCGGGGCCTTGGCGTCGCGATCGTCGAGGTGACCGTGGCGCCCCTGTCGATCCCCCTGCGCGAGCCGTTCGTCATCGCCTCGGGCCGGCTCGACGCCACCCGGGCGGCGTTGGTGCGCGCGACGCTGGAGGACGACCGCGGCCGGCGCGCGACCGGCCTGGGCGAGAGCGCCGCCCTGCCGCCGGTCACCCGCGAGGACCAGCCGGAGCTGCTGCAGCAGATCGCCGCCGCCGCCGCCGGGCTCTCCGGCGCCCGCCTGGGCGGCACCGCAGAGCTCGAGGCGCTCTTGGTCGCGCGACTGCCGGGCGGCAACGTGGCCCGGGCCGGCGTCGAGACGGCGATCCTCGACGCGGCGGCCCGGCTGGCCGACGAGCCGCTCTACCGGGCGCTCGGCGGTGCGGCGGCGCCGGCGCTGCTGACCGACATCACCCTCTCAATCTCCGATCCGGCGCGCATGGCGGCGGCCGCGGCCGGGCATGCGCGCGCCGGCTTCAGCTGCTTCAAGGTGAAGGTCGGGCGCGACTGGCGCGCCGACCTCGCTTCGCTGCGCGCGGTCGCCGCGGCGGTGCCCGGGGCGCGGTTCCGACTCGACGCCAACGCCGGGTTCACGGCGCGCGAGGCGCTGGCGTTGCTCGACGCGGCGCTCGGCGACGGGCTGGCGATCGAATGTTACGAGCAGCCGTGCGCCGCCGGCGATCTGGCCGGGATGGCCGAGGTGGCGGCGCGGTCCCCCGTCCCGGTCGTGGCCGACGAGTCGTTCCGCGGGCCGGACGACCTCGATCGCCTGCTCGCCGCGCGCGCCGCGGGGGCGGTGAACCTCAAGCTGGTCAAGCTGGGCGGCCCGCTGGCGGCGGTGGCGCTCGGCCGGCGCGCCCGCGCCGCCGGCCTCGGCCTGATGGCGGGCGCGATGGTGGAGACGCGCATCGGCTTGCTGGCGATGGCTCACGTCGTCGCCGCGCTGGGCGGCGTCGAGTGGGTCGATCTCGACACCGCCTTCCTGCTCGCCCGCGATCCTTTCGTGGGAGGCTGGCAGGCTGACGGACCACGCCTCACGCTGACCGGCGGGCCGGGGTTGGACGTCGCCGCGCCCTGAGACGCGCGACGTCAACCTCGGGCGGCCACCTCGGCGCGCGGCGTGGCGACGACCACCACGCTCGGCCGTTTGACGCCCGCCTGCCCGTGCTCGGCCGCGTGCGCGCCGAGCAGGTCGCTGCGGGTGAGGATACCGACCGGCACCTTGAGGTCGGTCCGCTCGACGACCACCAGGCGCCCGACCCGCGCGCGCACCATCAGATCGAGGGCCTGCCGCAAGGAGGTGTCGCCGGTGACGACCACCGGGGATCGCTTGACCAGCGCGCGGACCTCGCCCCGCGCGTCGGGGGCCAAGAGGTCGCGGCGGGTCAGCATCCCCACCACCTGGCCCGCCCGGTCGACGACCGGGTACCCCTGGTGCCCGGCCCCTTCGATGCCGGAGGCGAGCCACTGCCGGATCGCCTCCACCGTCCCCTCGGCGGGGAGCGCGTAGAGGTGGCGCGAGGCCCGGTCGCGGACGAGGACCTGCTCCAGCAGGTCGGCGGAGTAGTCGCTGCTCACCCGGACGCCGCGGCGGGCGATCTTCTCGGTCATGATCGAGTTCCGCATCAGCAGCGACGACAGGAAGTGGGCGGTGATCCCCCCGGCCAGCAGCGGCAAGAGCGCGATCGGCTGCCGGGTGGTCTCGAAGGCGAACACGATCGAGGCCAGCACGGCGCGCGAGGCGCCGGCGAACATGGAGGCCATCCCGACCAACGCCGCCACCCGGACGTCGATCCCGCTGTGCGGCGCCAGCCAGGCGAACACCGCGCCGAACGCCGCGCCCACGCCGCCGCCGATGGTGAAGAGGGGCGCCAGTGTCCCGCCCGAGGTCCCGCTGCCGAGCGAGATCATCCAGGAGACCAGCTTCCAGCCGCAGAGGATGGCCATCGCCGTGACGGTCAGCCGCCCCGAGAGGATGTGGTCGA
Organism: Polyangia bacterium; assembly: GCA_035607055.1. Classification (GTDB taxonomy): domain Bacteria; phylum Myxococcota_A; class Polyangia; order Fen-1088; family Fen-1088; genus JADGRB01. Next base: position 1,548 of record DATNDC010000207.1, on the reverse strand, counting down.
TGTTGTCGTAGCCGACGCCCAGCGTGTGCGGCGAGACCAGCCCGACGAGACCGACGGCCAGGCCCCCCAGCGCGGGCCACCACATCCAGTGGATGGGGAGCTTCTCGAACGCGTCCTCGACGTAGTAGACGAGCTTGGTCACCCCCACCGAGGAGATGCCCACCAGCGCGCCCACCGCGGCGTAGCAGGCCAGGCTGGTGGCGTTGGCGGGAAGGAAGTCGCTCGCCTGGAACGCCGGCGCGGTCCCCACCAGCGCGATCCGCACCGCGGTCGCCGCCGCCGCCGCCAGCGCGACGGGGATGAGCGAGCGGGCGCGCAGCTCGAACAGCAGGAGCTCGACCGCCAGCAGGACCGCGGCGACGGGGCTGCCGAAGGTGGCGGCCATGCCGGCCGCGGCGCCGGCGGCCAGCAACGTCTTTCGCTCGGCCGGCGTGGTCTTGAAGATCTGGCCGACCAGCGACCCCAGCGCGCCGCCGGTGGCGATGATCGGCCCCTCGGCGCCGAACGGCCCGCCGGTCCCGATGGCCACCGCCGCGGAGAGCGGCTTCAAGAAGGTCAGCCGCGCCGGGATGCGGCTCTGGTTGGTGAGCACCTGCTCCATCGCTTCGGGGATGCCGTGGCCGCGGATCGCCTTCGAGCCGAAGCGCGCCATGAGGCCGACGATGAGGCCGCCCACCGCCGGGACCAGCACCACGACCCAGCCGAGGTGGTTGTCGGCCGGCGACACGAAGGTGCTGGCGAACCGCTGGTAGAAAGCGATGTTGGTGATGAGGCCGATGAGCCGCACCAGGAACTGCGCCACGAACCCCGAGGCGATGGCGATCAGGATCGACATGCCGCACAGCCAGGCGACGCGTCCGTCGACGGGGCGGATCTCGATCGGCATCTGAGCCGCGTCGAGGGCGGGCCCCAGCGAGGGAGCGACGGGGAGGGCCCCTTCGATTGATGATCCGGCGCCTTCGTGATGGTCAGGCATGAACCTGGGACGTCCTTTTCTCTTTGAGCGTTTGGCGGGCGGGTTGGTGACGGGCGCGGGACGCCCGGAACGGCTTGGCCAGCTTGGCCGTCTCGAGCCTGTGCTCGTCGTCCTCGAAGAACATCGAGGCGCGCTCGTCCGAGGCGCCGAGCGCGTCGGTCAGCGCCTGCAGCCCGGCGGCGAGGCCCCGCCGCGGCTCCGAGGCCAGCTTGCGAACGGCGGTCACCAGCAGCTCCTGCGCGACGGCCGGCGCTTTCCGGTGCAGGAGGCGTCCGCGCGGCGTGAGCGCGACCACCAGGCGGCGCCGGTCCTCGGGCGCGGTCGCCCGCGCGACGAGGCCGCGGTCGACGAGCCGGCTCACCACCACCGAGACCGAGCTCTGGTGGGTCATCGTCCGCTCCGCCAGCGCGTTGATCGACAGCCCCGGATGCTCGGCCAGCACCCGCAGCACGAACAGCTGCGCCCCGGTGAGTCCGGTCTGCCCCTGAGCGACGTGCGCCGAGTCGCGCAGCGCGCGGACGATCTTTCGAATCGCCTCCACGGCCACAAACCCGTCGCGCTCCGCCGCTCCT
>DATNDC010000204.1:0-14426 GCA_035607055.1 Polyangia bacterium | reverse complement strand
CGCACCAAAATATTTTATTTCATCCCCAATCTCCAGCAGGGGGGGCCCGAGGGGCAGATCCTGGCGCTCATCAACCAGCTGCCGCCGCGCTTCGAGCCGGTGCTCTGCGTGTACCACGGCGACGACGTGTTCTGGGACGGGCGGCTTCCGCCGGGGCAGCCGGCGCACGCGCTCGGCGTGCGGCGGATGAACCTGGGGGCGCTCGATCGGCTGACCGAGATCCTGCGGCGCGAGAAGCCGGACATCCTGCACTCCTACCGGGACAAGGCGAACTTCTGGGCGCGCTGGGCGGGCGCGCGGGCGGGCGTCCCGATCACCATCACCGCCTGCCGCAACCGGATGATGGAGCTGCGCTACCTCCTCTGCGAACGGTTCATGTCACGGCGGAGCCGGCTCATCCTGGTCAACTCGGTCGGCGTCCGGCGGGAGCTCGAAAGCTGGGCGGGCGTGGCGCCGGAGAAGATCCGGGTCATCTACAACCTGCTCGACGTGGCGCACTTCCGCCCGCCCACGCCCGACGAGCGCGCCGCCGCCCGCGCCGCCTGGGATCTCCCGGCCGGCGTGCGCGCCTTCGTGCTGCCGGGACGGGTCGGGCTGCAGAAGCACCAGCTCGGCGTGCTGTGGGCGATGCGGTCGCTGGCCCGCCGCGGCCGCTGGCCCTCCGATGCCGTGGTGCTGTTCGCCGGGCGCGAGCGCGATCGCCTGACCAGCACGATCGCGCGGCGGGTGGCGCGCGATCGCCGCCTCGCCGGCCGGGTCCGGTTCCTGGGCGCCGTGAAGGACGTACGTTCGATCTATTGGGCGTCGGACCTGCTGCTCATGCCGTCGCTCTACGAGGGGCTGGCCAACGCGGCGCTGGAGGCGTGCGCCGCCGGGCTGCCGGCGATCCTCTCGCACGCGGCCAACGTCGACCAGATCGTGCAGCCGGGCGAGAGCGGGTGGGAGGTGCCGACCGGTCGCCACGCGCCGCTCGGGCGCGCGCTCGAGGAGGCGCTGGCCACGCCGGCCGAGCGCCTGCAGGCGATGGGACAGGCCGGTCGTGCCCACGTCGTCGCGCGCTTCGCCCCCAACGCGCACCACGTGCTCGATCAGATGGTGGCGGTCTACGACGAGCTCCTGGCGGCGGGGGCCTCCGCGTGAACGCGGTCGAGGCGAGCGTCCGCGACGTCGCCGCGCCCGATTTCGCGACCACCACGTTCGACGTGCTGATCGTCGGCTCCGGCTTCGGGGGCGCGACCGCGGCCTACGCGCTGTCGCGCGCCGGCCTCTCGGTCTTGCTGGTCGAGCGCGGCGGCTGGCCCCACCGCGACGAGACCGACTGGAACGGGCGGGCCATCCTGCTCGACGGGCGCTACCGGGGCGAGACGCCGCTCTTGGTCCGGCAGAACGGCGCCAGGGAGCCTGTCGAGACCTTCCCCAACGAGGTGGTCGGCGGCAACTCGATCTTCTTCGGCGGCGCGACGCTGCGGCTGCGCGCCACCGACTTCGAACGCTGGCCGGTGAGCTACGCCGAGCTCGAGCCGTACTACGCCGCCGCCGAGGCGCTGCTCGAGGTCCACGGCCGCGCCGGCGAGGACCCCTGCGAGCCGCCACGCTCGACCGACTACCCGTTTGCGCCGCTGGAGCTGACCGGGCCGGCCCGCCGCATCCGCGACGCGGCGGCGGCGCTCGGGCTGCATCCGTTTCAGCTCCCGGTCGCGCTCAACCACCGGGGCGAGCGCGCGCCCCGCTGCATCAACTGCTTCACCTGCGACGGGTTCCCCTGCCGGATCGGCGCCAAGAACGACGTCACGCAGACGGCGCTCAAAAAGGCCGATCCGGCGCGCCTCACGGTGCTCGCCCGCACGATTGCCGCGCGCCTCGCCGTCGGGAGCGACGGCCGCGTCAGCGGCCTCGAGGCGATCGATCGCGCCGGCGGCCGCCGGCTCACGCTGCGCGCGCGCGCCTATGTCCTCTCGGCCGGGGCGCTCGGCACGCCCGCGCTCATGCTCCGTTCGGGGCTCGGCGCGCTCGATCGCTCGGGCGCGCTGGGACGCTACCTCATGCGCCACTGCAACGGCATGGTGGGGTACGTCTTCCCGTTTCGCACCAACCCCGAGGCCGTCAACCACAAGCAGATCTGCGTGACCGACCGCTACGAGTCGGTGCGCGCCAGCGAGGGGACGGCGCTGGGGGTCATCCAGGACATGTGCATGCCGCCACGCGAGGTGGTGCGGGTGCTCGGCCCGTCTGGGTTCCGCTGGGCGGCGTCCCTCTCGGCGGATCGGATTCAGACGCTGCTCTGCATCGCCGAGGACGAGCCGCGCGCCGAGAACCGCATCGAGCTCGCCCCCGAGCGCACCGATTCGTCCGGGCTCCCGGTCGCGCAGGCGATTCACGAGTACACCGAGGCCGACCGCCGGCGCCGCGACACGCTGATCGCGCTGGCGCGTCGGATCCTGCGGCGCGCCGGCGGGTTGGCGGGTAAGGTGCGGCTCATCGACAGCTTCTCGCACGCCGTGGGGACGGCCCGCTTCTCGCGCTCGCGCGAGGACGGGGTGCTCGATCCCGACTGTCGTTTTTGGGCGTCGCCGAACCTGTTCGTCGTCGACGGCTGCTTCATGCCCACCTCGGGCGGCGTCAACCCCAGCCTCACCATCACCGCCAACGCGCTTCGCGTCTCGGACCGCCTCGCCGCCCACCTCGCGCGCGGCCAGGCCGCGACGACCACGCCCGGCGCCCGGGAGGTGGCCTGATGTGCGGGATCGCGGGGGCGCTCGGGCCCCGGCCCGACGCGCCGCCGCCGGCCGGCGCGGCCGAGCGCTTCGCGGCGGCCATGGTCCACCGCGGCCCCGACGGTCACGGGTTCTTCACCGCCGGGCCGATCGCGCTCGCCCACCGGCGGCTGTCGATCATCGATCTCTCCGAGGCGGGGCGGCAGCCGATGACCAACGAGGACGGCCAGGTGGCCATCGTGGTCAACGGCGAGATCTACAATCACGCCGAGCTGCGCGCCGACCTGGTGGCCAAGGGGCATCGCTTTCGCAGCGGCAGCGACTCCGAGGTGGTGGCGCACCTCTATGAAGAGGTCGGCGCCCGGGTCCCCGAGCTCTTGCGGGGAATGTTCGCGCTGGCCGTCTGGGACGCCCGCCGAGCCACACTGCTCTTGGCCCGCGATCGCTTCGGCGAAAAGCCGCTTTATTACGGCGAGCGGCCCGACGGGTTCGTGTTCGCCTCCGAGCTGGGGGCGCTGCTCGCCGACGAGCGGACCCCGGCTCGGCTCTGCCTACCGGCGCTCGACGCCTACCTGGCGCTGCAGTACGTGCCGGCGCCCGACACCATCTACGAAGGGCTCCAGAAGCTCCCCGCCGGGCACACGCTGGAGCTCCGCTGCGGCGGCCGGCCGGTGGTGCGCCGCTACTACCGGCCGAGCTTCGCCCCCACGCTCGGCGGCCTCGACGAGCGCGAGGCGGCGGCCCGCGTGCGCGCCACCGTCGAGAAGGCGGTGACCGACCGCCTGATGTCCGACGTGCCGCTGGGGGCGTTTCTCTCGGGCGGCGTCGATTCGTCCATCGTGGTGGCCTGCATGGCGCGCGCGACGGGGGCGCCGGTCAAGACCTTCTCGGTCGGGTTCGCGCAGGGCGGGCGCGCCGACAACGAGCTGCCGTTCGCGCGCTTGGTCGCCGAGCGCTACCGCACCGATCACCACGAGCTGATCGTCGAGCCGGACATGACCGGCCTCTTGCCGTCGATCGTCCGCCACCACGGCGAGCCGTTCGGCGACAGCTCGGCGGTGCCGACCCGCTACCTCTGCGAGCTGGCGCGCCGCCACGTGACGGTGGCGCTCTCCGGCGACGCCGGTGACGAGTCGTTCGGCGGCTACCGGCGCTACGTCTGGTCGCACGTCGGCGATCTCCTGCGCCGGCTCCCCGGGCCGCTCCCGCGCCTGGTCGCCGCCGCGCTGGGGGCGGCGCCCGGCGGTCCGGCGCGCTGGCTGCGCGAGTACGGCGCGACGCTCGCCCAGGACGAGGCGACGCGCTACCTGCGCTTCGTCTGTCACTTCTCGGCGGCGGAGAAGGCCGACATCTACACGCCGGAGCTGCGCGAACGGTTCACCCGCGACGCCACCGCGGAGGCGTTCGGCGTCCGCCTGGCCGCCAGCGCGGCCCGCGATCTGCTGGGACGCCTGCAGGATCTCGACTGCGACACCTACCTGCCGGACGACATCCTGGCCAAGGTCGACATCGCCAGCATGAGCCACGGGCTCGAGGCCCGGGCGCCGTTCTGCGACCACGAGGTCGTCGAGATCGGCGCCGCGCTGCCGGGTCACTACAAGCTGCGGAACGGCAAGGGGAAGCACATCCTCAAGCAGGCGTTCGCAGATCTGGTGCCGAGGCCCATCCTCGAGCGCAAGAAGAAGGGGTTCGCGCTGCCGACCGGGCGCTGGCTGGCGGGCCGCCTGCATGGATTCGCGCGCGACCTCTTGCTCTCCGACCAAGCGCGCGGGCGCGGCCTGTTCGCGCCCGGCGCCGTGGAGACGCTGCTCGAGCGGCACCGCGCCGGCGAGGACCACGGCGAACGGATCTGGAACCTCATGGTGCTCGAGACCTGGTTCCGCGAGCTCGTCGATGGACGCCCGGCCTTCGTGCGCGAAGCGGCGGCTCGCCAGGCAGCGATCGCGCGATCGGCCGCCCCCGACGCGGCGCGAACGGCCTGACCGCGGGGGAACCCTCACAGGGGTCGCGTGTAATCTGCTAGCCTAGCCCGCGTGAGCAACTTCGATCGGGAGCAGGAAGTCGCCTGCCAAGCCGCCCGGGACGCGGGTCGGGTCATCCTGGGCTACTACGGCAATCCCGAGCTGGTGGTCGACACCAAGTCCGACGCCTCGCCGGTCACCGCCGCCGACAAGGCGGCCGACGCGCTGATCCTCGACCGTCTCCGCACGGCGTTTCCCGGCGACGCCTTCCTGACCGAGGAGTCTCCCGAAGACGCCAGCCGATTTGGCAAGAGCCGCGTCTGGATCGTCGACCCACTCGACGGCACGCGCGACTTCATCGCCCAGACGGGCGACTTCTCGGTCCACATCGGCCTCTGCGTCGAGGGGCAGGCGGTGCTGGGCGTCGTGTACCAGCCAATCCGGCAGGCGCTCTACCACGCGTGCCGGAGTGGCGGCGCCTTCCTGGAGAGCAGCGGCGTCTCCACCCAGATTCACACCTCGACCCGCCAGGAGCCGGGCGAGCTCCGCGTCGGGATCTCGCGCCTCAACCCCGACGAGGGGCTGGGCAAGTGCCTGGCCGCCTCGGGACTGGCCCCCCGGGCGGTCGCGATGGGCGCGTCGGTCAAGCACATGGCGCTGGCGCGCGGCGATCTGGACGCCGTCCTCAACCTCTCGCCGGCCGAGCAGGAATGGGACACCTGCGCGCCGGAGGTGATCCTCGTCGAGGCTGGCTGCACCGTGAGCGACGGCGATGGGCACCCGCTGCGGTATAACCAGAAGGATCTGTTTCGGCGGCGTGGTTCGGTGGCCAGCAACGGTCTTTGCCACCCGCTGATGATCCGGGTGATGGCCCCTTGCCTGCCCGAAGAGCTCCCGCCGAGCTAGTCGCCGGTAATTCCGCGGGTCTCGGCTCATCGTCAGCATTCTGACGAACGGCGCGCGGCCTGGACACTAAACTCATACCGACGGCCATTAGCGCTTGAGTTGCGGGGGACCGAATGGCATTCTTTGGGCCCCGCGGGATAGGCGTACGCCGGGACATTAGTCGCATGATGATCACCGAAGGTGCGGGCGAGCTGAATCCGGCGGCGCGGGCGGCTGCGGCGGTCCTGTCCCGCCCGGCGATCGTCGCTGCACGGACGCTCGTGCCGATCATCCTGACCGTCACCGAGCAGGAGGCGGTCGGTGCCCGCATGCACGTCGGCGGCCTGCGCGTCGTCGATCGCGCCATTCGCCAGCTGGCGCGCCTCCGCGACATCCAGGTGGTGATCGCCAGCGACGGCAGCGTGCCGCTTCCGCGCCGACTCCCGCCCCGGATGGAGCTGCGCGAGATCGCCGGGGAGGCGACGGTCGCCATCGAGCGGCTGCGCGACGAGCTCGGCCCCGAAGCGACCGTGGTCCACGCCGACACCGTCTGGTTGCAGCCGGCGCGGTTCGACAAGGGGACGCGCGTCGTGGACGCGGCCTCGCGTCAGGTGGCGAACAAGGCGGTCTTCCGCGACGCCCAGCGCGACACGGTCGGGATCGTCGATCGACTGCTGAATCACAAGATCTCCTCGAACGTCACCCAGCACCTGCTGATCCACTTGCGGCTGACGCCCGCGCTGGTGACGCTGGTGGCGGGATTCGTGGGGCTCTACGGCGCGCTCATGGTGGCGGCCGGGACCTCGCAGAGCGTGGTGATGGGGTTCGCGATCCTCGAGGGCTACGCAGTTCTCGATGGGTGCGCGGGCGAGCTCGGGCGCGTGCGCCTGCACCAGACCGCGCTCGGCGCCTGGCTGGACACGGTGGTGGGTGACTTCGTGAACGTGGTCATGATCTTGGCGGTCGGCCTGGCGCTCTGGCACCACGGCGGGACCTATCTCGACATGAAGACGGCGGCGGCCGCCGCCGCCATGACCTTGTTCTACGCCGTCGTGTCGTACCGCGAGCTGATGCGGCAGGGTGAAGGCGACGTCATGAAGCTGCGCTGGTGGTTCGCCTACGGCCAGTCGCTCAAGAACGTGAGCGGCGCCGGTTCCAGCTCCATCAAGGCGGTCATGCTGCTCGGCCGTCGCGACGTGGTGATCGTGCTGGGGCTCGCGCTCGCCTACTTCGAGCAGCTCTGGGTGGCGCTGATTTACATGATGATTGTCGCCATGGTGCGCGCCGCCGGGGCGCTCGGCCAGCTGTTCACGCCCGATTGGCGCATCCGTCCGCAAGCTTAACTTGACCGGACCGCGCTCGGCGATCGCCGTCGACGGCCTGGACGGCAGCGGCAAGTCGCGGTTCGCGACCGCGCTGGCCGACGCGCTGAGGGCGGCCGGCCGGCTGGCGGCGCTCCTGCACGTGGACGATTTTCGGCGCCCGCTCGACTTCGCCGGGCTCGCTCCCCCCGAGGAGGCGTCGCTCTACTACGACCACTACTTCGACTTCCCGGGCCTGGCCAACGCGCTGGCGACCGAGCTCGCCGGTCCGGCGGACGGCGCCGTCGTCCTCCTCGAAGGGGTGATGGTCCTGCGTGCCGGGCTCCCCGCCGGGACGCCGCTCGTCGTGCTCGAGGTGAGTCCCGGGGAGGCGCGTCGGCGAATCATCGCCCGCGACCAGGCCAAGGGGCGAACGCCGGCGGAGATCGCGGGGCGTATCGACCGGCGCTACTTTCCCGCACAGGCCCGTTACCGGGCGGACTTCGATCCCCCCGCGCGTGCCGATCTCATCGTCGACAACGAGGACTGGACGCGCCCGCGCGCGATCCGGCGCAGCGACGCGCGCCTGCCGCCCGACCTCGCCGCCGTTCTCGATCGGCTGCTCGTGGCGGGGTAACGTGCCCGGAAGGACGAGCGGAAGATGACTCCCGGAAACGTGGTGATCGCGGCGACGCGCGACGAGGCGCCGGGCGCGGTGATGCCGCTGGCCGGTCTCACCGTGATCGGCCGCGCGCTCAAGCAGCTCGGGCAGTCGCCGGAGAAGCGGGTGGTCGTCGCCAGCGACGGCTCGATCGCGCTGCCGTCCCCGCTGCCGGCCAACGTCGAGGTCCGGACCATCGCGGACGCGGCGGGCCCCGCCACCATCGCCCGGCAGCTCGGGGCGCCCCTGGTCGGCGCGGACGTGGTCCGCCTGGACAAGACGCACTTCGAAGGGCTGCGCGTCACCGACGAACCGTCGCGACGTGCGGCCGAGGACGCGGTCTTCGGCACGCTGTTCCGCGCCGACCTCGGCTTCGTGGCCCGGCGGCTCAACAAGCCGCTGTCGGTCCGTTTCACCCGCCACGTCCTCTGTCGCTCGCCGATCACGCCCAACCAGATCACCCTCTTCGCCGCCGTCCTGGGCCTCCTCGGCTGCGCGCTGATGGCGATGGGTCACTACGCGGCGGTGGTGCTGGGGCTCCTGCTCGAGCACACCCAGTCGGTGCTCGACGGCTGCGACGGCGAGCTGGCCCGGGTCCGGTTTCAGCAGTCGAAGCTGGGAGCCTGGCTCGACACCTTCGTCGACGACGTGCTGAACGTGCTCATGACCGCGGCCGCGGGGATCGGCGTCTGGCGCGGCGGCGCCGGTGTCTGGGCGCTGGTCGTCGGGCTCGGGGGCGCCGCCATGCTCGTGCTCTCCAACCTCATCATCATGCGGGACATGCGCCGCCAGAAGGCGACCGGCGATCTCATGGACATGGTCTGGTGGTTCTCGGGCGGGCGGAAGCTCGGTGAATCGACCGCCACCCAAGGAAAACCGGGCCTCGGCACCTTCCTGTTCGCGCTCGGCCGGCGCGACACGGCGATCTTCCTCTGGTTGCTCTTCGGCCTGCTCGGCCAGTTCGTCCTGGTCCTCATCATGGCGGCGATCATCGCCCTCTCCTGGTTCGTGGCCAGCGTGGTGCAGCTCGTGGTCCGACCCGCCCCGGCCGCCGCCTGACGCGGAGGGACCTGCCGATCCCCTCCACCGGGGTCTCCGCTTGCACCCGGGGGGACCGCACAATAAGGTCTATGGCCGCCTTTGCGGGCCACCCCCCAAGCCACCCCCCATGATCAGCTTCGTCGCCAAGAAGATATTCGGAACCAAGAACGCCCGAGTCATCAAGGGGATGCGCCCCATCGTGGCGCGGATCAACGAGCTCGAGCCGACCATGCAGGCCAAGTCGGACGCCGAGCTGCGCGAGATGACGCCCGAGTTCCGGCGCCGGCTCGACCAGGGGGCGAAGCTGGATGAGCTGCTCCCCGAGGCGTTCGCCGTCTGCCGCGAGGCAGGCAAGCGCGTGCTCGGCATGCGCCACTTCGACGTACAGCTCATCGGCGGGATGGTCCTCCACCGCGGCTGCATCGCCGAGATGAAGACCGGCGAGGGGAAGACGCTGGTGGCCACGCTGCCGGTCTACCTGAACGCGCTCGCCAGCAAGGGCGTCCACGTCATCACCGTCAACGACTACCTGGCCCGCCGCGACTCCGAGTGGATGGGGCGCATCTACAAGTTCCTCGGCCTGTCGGTCGGCATCGTGGTCCACGGCCTGTCGGACCTCGAGCGGCAGGTCAGCTACCGCTCCGACGTCGCCTACGGGACGAACTCGGAGTTCGGGTTCGACTACCTACGCGACAACATCAAGGACTCGATCGAGCGCTACGTCCAGCGCGAGCACAGCTTCGCCATCGTCGACGAGGTGGACTCGATCCTGATCGACGAGGCGCGCACGCCGCTCATCATCTCGGGGCCCGCGGAGCAGTCCGCCGATCTGTACACCAAGGTCGACGGCATCATCCCCGGGCTGCGCAAGGACATCGACTACACCGTCGACGAGAAGGCGCACTCGGCGATCCTGACCGACAACGGAATCGAGCGGATCGAGCAGCGGCTGGGCGTTGGCAACCTCTACGCGCCGGCCAACATCCAGTGGCTGCACCACGTCTCGCAGGCGCTCAAGGCGCACACGCTCTACAAGCGCGACGTCAACTACCTGATCGACGACGGCGAGGTGGTCATCGTCGACGAGTTCACCGGCCGCAAGATGCCGGGCCGCCGCTGGTCCGACGGTCTCCACCAGGCGATCGAAGCCAAGGAAGGCGTCGAGATCCAGGAAGAGAACCAGACGATGGCGACCATCAGCTATCAGAACTACTTCCGCCTCTACGAGAAGCTGGCCGGCATGACCGGAACCGCCGACACCGAGGCCGAGGAGTTCAACAAGATCTACGAGCTCGACGTCAACGTCGTCCCCACCAACCGGCCCGTGCAGCGCAAGGACGCGCACGACGTCGTCTACAAGAACGAGCGCGGCAAGTTCCGCGCCGTCTGCGACGAGATCGAGGACTGTTACAAGCGCGGCCAGCCGGTGCTGGTCGGCACGGTCAGCGTCGAGAAGTCCGAGGTGGTCGCCTCGTACCTGCGCAAAAAGGGGATCCCGCACAGCGTCCTGAACGCCAAGCAGCACGAGAAGGAGGCCTTCGTCGTCTCCCAGGCCGGCCGCAAGGGGGCGGTCACCATCTCGACCAACATGGCGGGCCGCGGGACCGACATCATCCTGGGCGGCAACGCCGAGTTCATGGCGCGCCACGAGGTCGACCCGGAGAACGCCGGCAAGCCGGGGCACGAGCTCGCGCCCGACAAGCAGGCCGGCTACGACGAGGCCTACAAGAGGTTCAAGCCCCAGTGTGACGCCGAGAAGCAGGAGGTGCTGGCCGCCGGCGGGCTGCACATCCTCGGCACCGAGCGGCACGAGTCACGCCGCATCGACAACCAGCTGCGCGGCCGCGCCGGCCGCCAGGGCGATCCCGGCAGCTCGCGCTTCTACATGTCGCTGGAAGACGACCTGATGCGCATCTTCGCCGCCGATCGGGTCACCAAGATCATGGAGTTCCTCGGGATGGAGGAGGACGTCCCGATCGAGCACCGCATGATCAACCGCGCCATCGAGAACGCGCAGAAGAAGGTCGAGGGGCACAACTTCGACATCCGCAAGAACCTGCTCGAGTACGACGACGTCATGAACCAGCAGCGCAAGACGATCTATGCGCTGCGCCGCCAGGTGCTCGAGGGTCGCTACGCGCCCGAGCCCACCGAGGCCGAGAAAGAGAAGGGGATCACCAGGACCGACGATCCGCTCCCCACCGAGTCGGGCAAGCACACCATCGCCAGCCTGTCGGCGATCGTCCGCCCGATCCTGGCGCGCATGTGCGACGCACTCGCCGAGTCGCGCGCTGCCAACCCCGAGGCCCCCGCGGACTTCTCCCCCTTTCTCCGCTCGCTCATCTACCGCGAGTGGGGCGCCTACCCCGACACCAAGGGGGTGATCGAGGACCGCACGGGGACGCTCGACCGGCTGGCGGGCGACGTCGCCTCCTCGATGATCCAGCAGCGCGAGCGGCTGCTCGACCTCTCGGAGGAGATGATCCAGCTCATCATCAGCGAGCAGTGCCCGCCCAACTCCCACGCCGAGGACTGGGACCTCGAGGCGCTCGGCGCCGCCGTCAAGGAGCGCTTCAACTTCGAGCCGCGGTTCGACGACCAGCACGGGCTCGAGCGGGAGACGCTGGCCGAGCAGATCTGGGCCGACGTCGAGAAGGTGGTGGAGGCACGCGAGGCGGAGTACCCGCTCCCCGTCATCCTCAACTACGCGCGCATGTTCTACCTCGAGGAGATCGACGCCCGCTGGATCGAGCACCTCAAGGCGATGGAGGCGCTGCGCGAGGGGATCCACCTGCGTGGCTACGGCCAGATGGACCCCAAGCAGGAGTACAAGAAGGCGGGCTTCGCCATCTTCGGCGAGATGATGGACAACATCGGCCGCAACGTCTGCCAGAAGGTGTTCCACATGCAGCTGCAGCGCGCCGACGCACCGGTCGCCGCGCCGGTTCAGGCGCCGCCCCCCGCCCAGGCCAAGCCCCGCAAGACGATCGAGTCGGGCGGCGGGAGCGAGGCGCCGGCGCAGGCCTCCGGCAATGGCAGCGGCAACGGCGAGCCCAAGACGGTTCGCCGCAACGAGCCGAAAGTCGGACGAAACGATCCTTGTCCCTGCGGAAGTGGTAAAAAATACAAGAAATGCCACGGCGCCGTCGTCACGACGTAGTCGCGGTCGCGATCGCGGCGCTGGCCTGCGCCGCGGCCGCCTGTCAGGCGGACAGCGGAGACGCGGGTTGCCAGCTGGCGCCGCAGCAGACGCTGCCGGGCACGCCGCTGACGCTGCTCGCGAACGCGCGCCTCGATCAGGTCGGCGGCGGCTACTTCTTGCTCGGCAATGACGACACCGCCCTGCGCTGGGGCGCGGTGTCGGCCGACGGCAGCACGCTGACCGGCGAGCAGTCCTACGCGCTGCCGTCCGAGGCCACCGCCCTCTACTACGCGATGGCCGGGCTCGAGAGCCCGGGCGACACCGTGCTGCTCGGGTACCTGCGGACCGCCACCAGCGGCACCGGCGCCGAGCTGGCCGTCCTGGCGCTCCCCGTCGACGGCTCCCCGCCGAGCGCCCCCGCGGTCAGCGCCCAGCCTTTCCCCGGTGGCTTTCCGGCCGCGACGTCGGTGGCCATGATCTCCTCGCGCGCCGGCATGAACGCCGGCCTCGCCTGGATCGACGACAGCGCCGGTCGCGTCATGGTCACCTCGCTCGACGGGACCGGGACCGAGACGACCGCCGGCGGGATCGCGACCTCGTCGGCCGCCACGCCGCCGTTCCAGTGTCTCCAGTTCTCGCCCGGGAAGGACGACCTGACCGTGGTCTACTTCGCCGCCGCCACCGGGGTCCAGGTCCAGGGCGGCGGCGCCTCGCTGCCCGGCTGGATCATCGCCGAGACGAACGAAGGGGGCTCCGTCGATTCGAGCACCACGCTGGCGTTCACCAGCTCGAGCAGCGCGAACGGATGCGCGCAGATCGCGCCCACCCAGGCCGGTTACGGGATTACGTGGCGGGATGGCGAGGGGTACTGGCTGGCCAACTACACGGCACAGGGGAACATGCTGGCCGGCCCTTACCTCTTCGCCTCCGCGTCCAGCTTCGGCGGCGCCAGCCTCGAGCCTCCGCTCTCCGGGCTGGCGCCGTTCGGGACCGACTACGGCGTCCTGCTGTCGCGTCCGTTCGACGTCGAGCTCTGGCGGCTCGACGACATGGGGGACCGCCACCCCGGCGCGCTGATCTTTCCGTCCGTCGACGGCGTCTTCGGCCAGGTCTCCGCGCTGCCGCCGGGTAACCCAGCGGTGCCCTCGATGAACGGCCTGGTGGTCACCTACGCGGACTACACCAGCGCCTCGGGGGTGACCCCGGCGACAGGCAGCCGAATCTTCGCTAACGCAGTATGTTACTAGCGCCTGGAATATCCGAGCGGGCCGGGTAGTTTTTAGAGGCGGGCGAGTGAAAAGATGAAACGGCGACCTTCGGCGGCTGACTTCGAACGGGAGGCACTCCCGCATCTGAGCGCCCTGTACGCGGCCGCGCTGCGGATGACCCGCAACGAAAAGGACGCCGAGGACCTGGTCCAGGACACGCTGCTGCGGGCCTACCGCTTCTTCGACACCTTCCAGGCCGGCACCAACTGCAAGGCCTGGCTGTTCCGGATCCTGACCAACGTCTTTTGCAACAACTACCGCGAGCGGGAGCGCGAGCACGTGGTGATGACCGAGGCCGAGTCTTCCCCCGCGAACCTCGAGCAGTTCGTGGGCGGCGGTGGCGGCGACGGGCGCGACGTCGAGACGGCGCTGCTCGGCCGCATGGTCTCGGCCGACGTCGAGAAAGCGCTGGCCGCCGTCCCCGCCGACTTCCGGATGGCGGTCATCCTGGCCGACCTGGAAGACTTCTCCTACAAGGAGATCGCCGAGATCATGGATTGCCCCGCCGGCACCGTGATGAGCCGGCTCTTCCGTGGCCGCAAGATCCTGCAGGGCTTGCTCCGCGACTACGCGATCGAGCAGGGGATCATCCAGCCGGACGCGGCGCCGGCGGACGCCGCGGCGCCGGTCGACATCGCGGTCTACCGGCGGCGCCGGGAGCAGGGGCAAGGGGGAGACGCCTCGTGACCTGCGCGGACCTCACGGCTTCGTTTCAGGCTTACGTCGATCGCGAGCTGGCCGGCGTCGATCGCGAGGTGGTCGAGCGCCACCTGGTCGGCTGTCCCGTCTGCGCGCGCCAGGTCCACCTCGAGGGGCGGTTCAAGGCCGCGGTGCGGGCCCACCTGCCCCGGCCCGAGGTTCCGCTGGCGCTCAAGCTGCGGGTCAGGGAGGCGCTCTCCGAGCAGGAGATCGCGCCCCGCCGCTGGCCCTGGCTGTCGTACCCGAGGCTGGTCCCCGCGGCGGCGGCGTTTCTGCTCATCGTCGGGATCACCAGCACCGTCCGGCAGACGCAGTCGGCCGTGCTCGAGCAGTCTCAGCGGAGCTATCACGCCGAGATGCCGATGGACATCACCGGTTCGGACTGCGGGTCGATCGCCTCCTGGTTCCGCGGCCGGGTCGACTTCCCGGTCCACGCCCCGGCGCTCGGCAACGGCGCCACCTGCCAGGGGGGCCGCCTGGTGAACGTGGGTGAGCGGCCGGCCGCCTACCTGCTCTACCGCGAGCGGAACGGCCACCGCGTGACGCTGCTGGTGTTCGATCCCCGCGATGAGAGCCTCTCGGCGCCCGAGCGCCGGGTGGTCAATGGTCGTGAGATCTATGTCGAAAGCGGGCTCGGAATCTCGACCGCCGCGTACCGCGACCGGGGCCTCGGCTACGTGGTGACCGCCGACCTCGACGAGGACGCGCTGACCCGCATGGTCACCACGTCATTCGCGCATTGAGGCGTTCGCCC